>NZ_JAVAJJ010000004.1:0-409527 GCF_052112305.1 Pseudomonas sp. QLc11A | reverse complement strand
GTCTGACTCCACAAGCACCCACACGAATTGCTTGATTCAGTTGTTAAAGAGCGGTTGGTTAAGATCTTTCGTCTCAACCGAGGCGCGCATTCTACAGCAGCCTCATTTGCTGTCAAGTGATTTTTTTCAGAAGTTTTCAAGGAATCCTTAACAACTTCAACCACTTGCGCTTTCGATCTCTCGTCAGCGGGAGGCGAATTCTACAGCGTTACTCGCTGCTGTCAACACCTCTTTTTCAACTTCCCTGGCGCTTCGATAAACTGAAGCAACCTGCTGCCGAAAACTGCATAACTCTTTGTTTACAAAGAAGTTTTCCGTTTCGACTGCGCCGGAAGTGGGGCGAATTATAGACATCTGAAATCTGCCGTCAAGCACTGATTCAGGTTTTCTATCGATATGTGCAAAAACACTGCTTATAGATAGACGTGCCTGCGGAGAATGCGCAGTATATTGCACAACACAAATAGAAACGCCCTTGATCCCCATATTTCGGACGATGCCACCTAATGAATGATCAGCCTCGCAGCCTAACCTCTACCCTGCTCTCGGTTGGGCTGCTGCTCATCGCCATGGCGTCGATCCAGTCCGGAGCCTCCCTGGCCAAAAGCATGTTCTCGGTTGTCGGCCCTCAAGGGACGACAACATTACGGCTGATTTTTGCCAGTGTGATCATGATGCTGATACTGCGCCCATGGCGGGCAAAACTCACCGCAAGGTCCCTGCGCACCGTCATCGTCTACGGGATGGCACTGGGCGGCATGAACTTCCTCTTCTATATGTCATTGCAAACCGTACCGCTGGGCATCGCGGTGGCGCTTGAGTTCACCGGCCCATTGGCCGTGGCGATCTACTCCTCGCGTCGCGCGATCGACTTTTTGTGGATCGCCCTGGCCACCGTCGGCTTGCTGCTACTGATACCGACTGGAGAAGCGAGCGCAGGAATCGATCTGGTAGGCGCCGGTTATGCTTTGGGGGCAGGAGTCTGCTGGGCACTGTACATTCTGTTCGGGCAAAAAGCGGGGGCCGATAATGGCGTGCAAACCGCCGCGTTGGGGGTAATGATCGCTGCGCTCTTCGTAGCCCCTATCGGTATTGTCCATGCTGGCTCCGCTTTGCTGACCCCTTCATTGATCCCCATAGCCCTCGGCGTCGCCGTCTTGTCCACCGCCCTCCCCTACACCCTGGAGATGGTCGCCCTGACCCGCATGCCTGCCAGGACCTTCGGTACGCTGATGAGCATCGAGCCGGCCTTCGGCGCGTTGTCAGGCTTGCTGTTCCTTCATGAATACCTCTCACTGTCGCAGTGGATGGCAATCATGTGCATCATTCTGGCCTCCGTCGGTGCAACCATGACCATGGGCAATGCCACCAGGCCGGCAGTCGCGGCAGATTGATAGCAGATATGACACAGGTCTGGTATTTGCCGCTCAATTAGGCCATGTTTAGCCCCGCCCCCAGAGTCATGCCATGGACAATTTCTGAAAGGGATATCGGTACGCTTCAAGCGAAAGCGAACGCGAACGCCGCCAGACCCGGGCACAAGATCCGGGGACGCTTTAAGGACAGTAATGAAACGATTTTTGATACTGATCGCCGTACTTGCAATTGCGGGCTGCGCAGCGACCTCCGAAACACAGATCAAGCACGGCAAGAAAGGGCTACACATCAACTGTTCCGGACTGTCTTCGTCCTGGGACAAGTGCTACGCCAGCGCTGCCAACTCCTGTGCACCCAAGGGATACAAGGTCATCGCCAAGTCGGGAGACTCCGTGGAGGAGCCCGGTGATTATCCGTTTGGCCTCAATCCCGCGGGTTATGCCAGCCGCAGCATGATTGTCATCTGCAAATAGGCAGGGCCGTCGCGTCAGGCTCCCGAACTTGCGATCTGACGGCCGATTTCCTCGTAGCTGGACTTCAGCACCGTGCGCTGGACATCCGGGCTAGCCAACATGCGCGCCACGACCAACGCGCCAATGCATTGCGACAGAATCGACCACGCCAGGCTGTCGCTTTGCAGGACACCCGCCCAACTTTCCTGAAGGCGGCAAATCCAGTGCTCTGCCTGTTGGCGGACACTCACATCGGAACGGGCAATTTCCGCCCCCAACGCCGGTAACGCACAACCGGTTTCCGGATTTTCGACGTGAGACATGCTCAGGTACATTTTCAGGCAGCGCTCAAGCTTGTCACGATCCTGTCCTTCCCCCAGCCGCGCCAGACTTTGACCCAACTCACGTTCGACAATGGTTGCGAACAACTCATCTTTCGACGAGAAGTGACTGTAGAAGGCCCCACCACTCAGGCCAATGGCTTTCATCAGCCCGTCCACGCCCACCGTGGAAAAACCGGACTTCTTGGCCGACAACGCACTGCTTTCAAGCAGCCTTTGCCTGGTTTCCAGCTTGTGATTGGCCGAATAACGCATTGCCCTTCCCCCTGAGTTGCTCACCTTGACGTCTGTCGAATCATAGCATAACGTTCGTTTAGTTAACGATCGTTTACTAAAGGGATCAACCCATGAATAACAAGAAGGTCGTATTGGTCGTCGGTGCAGGTGATGCCACGGGCGGCGCCATTGCCAAGCGGTTTGCCCAGGAAGGGTTTGTCGCCTGTGTCACCCGCCGTAGCGCGGACAAGCTCCAGCCACTGGTGGAGGCCATCAAGGCTGATGGCGGCGAAGCCCACGGATTTGCCTGTGATGCACGTAAAGAAGAAGACGTGATCGCGCTGGTCGAGCAGATCGAAAGCCAGATCGGCCCCATCGAAGCATTTGTCTTCAACATCGGCGCCAACGTGCCGTGCAGCATTCTCGAAGAAACCGCCCGCAAGTATTTCAAGATCTGGGAAATGGCCTGCTTTTCCGGTTTTCTCAATGCCCGTGAAGTGGCCAAGCGCATGGCCAGGCGCCAGCGCGGCACCATCCTGTTCACCGGCGCCACTGCAGGCATGCGTGGCGCTGCCGGGTTCGCGGCATTTGCCGGTGCCAAGCACGGCATTCGGGCATTGGCGCAAAGCATGGCCCGGGAGCTGGGACCGATGAATATTCACGTTGCCCATGTCATCGTCGATGGTGCCATTGATACCGATTTCATCCGTGAAAGCTTCCCCGAGAAATACGCTACCAAGGATCAGGATGGCATCCTCAATCCCGAGCATATCGCCGAAAACTATTGGTACCTGCACAGCCAGCCCCGCGATGCCTGGACCTTCGAGCTGGACCTTCGCCCCTGGAGCGAACGTTGGTAATCGCCCACACACAACAATAAGACGAGCGCCCTGAACATGAGCAAAACCGTGGAGTTCTACTTCGACCTCGGCAGCCCCGCCACCTATCTGGCCTATACCCAGCTACCGAAGATTTGCGCACAGACCGATACCCGGCTGGTCTACATTCCGCTCTTGCTGGGCGGCGTATTCAAAGCCACCGGCAATGCCTCTCCGGCGACTATCCCGGCCAAGGGCCGCTACATGTTTCAGGACCTGGACCGCTACGCCAAACGCTACGGAGTGCCCCTGAAGTTCAATCCGCACTTCCCGATCAACACCTTGATGCTCATGCGCGCCGTAACAGGCATGCAGTTACGCCATCCGGAACGCTTTGCCGCCTTCCTCGACTGCCTGTTCAATGCCATCTGGGTAGAGGGTCGCAGCCTGGACGAACCGGCAACCGTCGCGGCAGTGCTCAGCGAAAACGGCTTTAACCCACAGGAAGTACTGGCCCTGACCGCCGATGAAGAAATCAAGACGGCGCTCAAGGACAATACCGAAAAAGCCGTACAGCGAGGCGTATTCGGAGCTCCGAGCATGTTTGTCGACAACCAGCTGTACTTCGGCCAGGATCGGCTGGACTTCGTGCTCGAAGCCCTGAGTTAGACCTCGATGACCAACCGCCCCTTTGCCGCTCCCGACAAGAGCAGTGCATGGGCGGCTTCTGCCGACTCCAGCGTGAACGAATGCGGGTCAAGCAACGGCACGAGCTTGCCCGCCTCGATCAACCCCGCCGCCTCGCGCAGAATCTCGCCGTGATGCTCGCGCCCCTGGCCCGTCAACAGTGGCAGCAGGGTGAAGACACCGGAATAAGTCGCCCCGCGAAAGGACAGCGGTGCCAGACTGTGCTGGCCCCACCCCAGGCAACTGAGTACATGACCGTGATACACCCGGGCAGCCTTGAATGACGCATCCAGCGTTTCGCCCCCCACTGTGTCATAGACAATGTCGAAGCCCTCACCGGCGGTATGTTCGGCCACATAGTCTTCGACCGAAGACTTGCGGTAATCGATAAACGTCGCGCCGAACCCTTCGATGATCGATTGTTGCCCGGCCGAGCCGGTGGCAAAAACCCTGGCGCCAAAAGCGCGGGCGATTTGCACGGCGACGTGTCCGACGCCACCGGCACCGCCATGAATCAATACCTTCTGCCCAGATCGAACGCGAGCCCGGTCCACCAGACCTTCCCAAGCGGTGATCAGCACCAGTGGCAATCCAGCCGCTTCGCGCATGCTCAGGTTGTGCGGTTTGCGAGCCAACAGGCGGGCATCGACCGCCGCGTACTCGGCCAATGAACCTTGAATACCACCAATACCCGTGGCCATGGCGTACACCTCATCCCCCGGCAGCCAGCCACTGACACCCTCGCCCAGCGACTCTACAATCCCGGCCAGATCCATTCCGACAATCGCCGGCAGTGGTTGCCTCGCATGGGCCGCTTGCCCGGAGCGGATTTTTCCATCCAGTGGATTCACACCGCTGGCCTTGATCCTGACCAATACCTGCCCTGCCTGTGGCACGGGCCGCGCGATGGAAACCAGGCGTAACGGCGCATTGGCCGAGTCGATCATCAGAGCGCGCATGTTCAGTGAATCAGTCATTTCGCCATCTCCCATCAGAAGTGAATACAGGGTCAATCTTGCCCCGCCCTATTCATGCCGATAAGACGCCATATCGCTATAGTGATCATGCCTGCACAGCATCAATGAGAAATTCCGTGGACACACTTAATGCAATGGCAATATTCGTACGGGTGGTCGAGCGTGGCAACTTCTCCGCCGTTGCCCGGGAGTTGCAGACCAGTCAGCCGACCATCAGCAAGGTGCTGCAAGCGCTGGAAACCCGATTGGGCGGAAAGCTGATTGCCCGCAGTACCCGCAAGCTATCGCTGACGGACGAAGGTCAGCGCTATTACAACGAATGCCGGATCATCCTCGCTGCCGTGGATGCGGCAGAACACAGCTTCCAGTCCGGCCGGGAAAAGGTGGCCGGTCCTCTGAAAATCGGTTCGTCGGTCAGTTTCGGCCGCTTGCAGATCGCTCCCCGATTGCCGGACTTTCTCAGACGCTACCCTGACGTGCAGATAGACCTGCAACTGAGCGATCAGAACCAGGATCTGGTCAGTGAAGGGCTGGACGTCACCTTCCGGATCGGCGCCCTGAACGACAGTGGCCTGATCGCTCGCCTTGTAGGTTCGACCCATCGGGTGACCGTCGCATCACCTGACTACCTCAGGCAATACGGCAAACCGCAAACACCGCAGGAACTGGGCAGGCACAACTGCCTGATGTTCAACCTGTTGAGCAGTCAAAACCTGTGGATTTACACAAAAGATGCGCAGCGTCATGAGGTGCGGATCAAAGGCAATGCGCAGAGCAACAATTCCGAGGCGATCCGCGAACTGGTGCTGGGGGGATTGGGGATTGCGCTGTCGCCGGTGTGGTTGTTCAGCGAGGATCTGAAAGCCGGAAGAGTGACGGCGATTCTTCAGGACTACACTGCAGAGTCGCTACCGATTCATGCCGTGTCCCCTGCGAATCGTCGCCAATCCGCCAGGGTCAAAGCCTTTGTTGACTACATGAGCCGGGCGCTGGAGACAGCGCCCGAATTGAAAGCAATCAAATAGCCGCGGTACGAGTGTTCAGCCACTCAAGGGCCGCACCCTCGACCAATGGGCTCAGGCGTTCGCGCACTTCGGCGTGATAGGCGTTGAACCACTGTTTTTCTTCTTCGGTCAGCAGCGAGGTTTCCAGGCAACGGGTATCGATCGGGCACAGGGTCAGCGTTTCGAACTTCAGGAACTCACCGAATTCGCTTTTGCCTGCCTCACGGTTCATCGCCAGGTTTTCGATCCGCACGCCCCAACGGCCCGGACGATAGGTGCCCGGCTCAATGGACGTGATCATGCCCGGTTGCATCGCCGTTTGCGGGGCAGGTGCAGCCTGATAGGCGATGACTTGCGGACCTTCGTGGACGTTGAGGAAGTAACCGACACCATGACCGGTGCCATGACCATAGTCGACACTTTCCGCCCAGATGGGCGCACGAGCGATGGCATCGAGCAGCGGCGACAGAATGCCTTTCGGGAACTGCGCGCGGGACAAAGCAATCACGCCCTTGAGCACGCGGGTGCAATCGCGTTTTTGCTCATCGGTCGGGGTGCCCACTGCAACCATCCGCGTGATGTCGGTGGTGCCGCCCAGGTACTGGCCGCCGGAGTCGATCAACAGTAGACCGTCCCCTTCGATGACCGCGTGCTCCTCTTCGGTGGCGTGGTAGTGCGGCATCGCGCCATTGGCGTTGTAGGCGGCAATGGTATTGAAGCTCAGCGACACATAATCCGGACGGCGCTCACGGGCAGCGGTGAGTTTTTCGTCGATGGTCAGTTCGGTGATGCGCTCATTGCCCAGCGCCGAGTCCAGCCAGGCGAAGAATTCGCACAGTGCTGCGCCGTCCTGCTCCATGGCCTGACGGATGTGTTCGGCATCGGCCAGGCTTTTTTGCGATTTGGCCAGGGTGGTCGGGTTCAGGCCCTCGATCAGTTTCACCCCGCTGTCGAGGTTGTCCAGCAACCCCGCCGTGACCCGCGCCGGGTCGACTTGCAGGCTCGCGCCGCTCGGCACGGCGCGCAAAGCGGCAGCGACTTCGCTGTAATCGCGCAAGGTCACGCCGTCCTGTTCAAGGATGGCGCGCAGTTCAGCACTGACCTTGCTCAGGGCGACAAACAGCGTGGCCTGTTGCTGGTTGATCAAGGCGAAGGAAACGAATACCGGGTTGAACGACACATCGCCGCCACGCAGGTTGAACAACCACGCGATGTCATCGAGGGTGGCGATGAAATGCCAGTCGGCGCCACGGGCCTGAAGGGTTTCACGCAGTTTGGCGAGTTTTTCGCCACGGCTGACGGTCGCTTGTGGAGGCAGGTGCTGATAGATCGGTTCGTTCGGCAGGCTTGGGCGGTCGCTCCAGACTCCGCCAAGCAGGTCGATGTCGGTGCGCAGACGGGCGCCACGCTCTTCAAGTTTAGCGCCCAGGGTCCGTGCCGACGCCACGGCCATGACCGCGCCATCGACCGCGACAACGCCACCCTCGGGGGTTTGCTCGGCCAGCCATTCCAGTGGCCCGGGTTGACCCGGTTGCAGCTTGACCAGGTCAATGCCGCTGCCCTTGAGTTCCTTGGTCGCCTGCTCCCAGTAACGGCTGTCAGCCCAGACGCCGGCAAAATCCGGGGTCACGATCAGGGTGCCGACCGAACCATGGAAACCCGACAACCACTGGCGCCCCTGCCAGTAACCCGGCAGGTACTCGGACAAGTGCGGGTCGGCCGACGGCACCAGCAAGGCGTGAATACCCTCCCGGCTCATCAGTTCGCGAGTTTGCGCCAAGCGCTGGGGCACCGATCCATTGGTCGAAAGCTGCGTATTCATCGTGTCTCCTGCTAACCACTTCATCATTATTGTTGAGTGCCGATCAGCGTCGGCGCTTCGTCGCCCTATTGCCAGAATGCCGGAGCACTGGCGCAGGCTGTCTTGATCAGTTGTACCGCCTGGTCGATGTCCTGCTCGGTGGTAAAACGCCCGAGGCTCAAGCGGATGGTGCGGCCGGCCGAGCGGGCATCATGCCCCAGGGCCAGCAGCACATGGGATGGGGTATTACTCGCGGAATTGCACGCCGAGGTCGCGGAAAACGCGATCGAGGCCAGCAACGCCGCCGGGTTGAACTCGCCTTCCGAGAAGGTCAGGCTCAGGGTATGGGGAATGCGCCGGGTCGGGCTGCCGTTGAGACGCACGCCGGGAATGCCCTGCAATTGCTCGAGCAAGCGTTCACGCAAACGCACGATGGTGGCTTTCTCTTCATCGAACGCAGCGGCCGCCAGTGCAAAGGCCAAGCCCATGGCCACGATCTGATGGGTCGCCAGGGTGCCGGAACGCAGACCGCCCTCATGCCCGCCGCCATGGATCTGCGCCTGCAATCGTTGCCGGGCACGCGGACCGACATACAACGCACCGATGCCTTTGGGGCCGTACAGTTTATGCGCAGAAAACGACATCAGGTCCACCGGCCACTGTCCGAGGTCGATCGCCACTTTGCCCGCGCCCTGTGCGGCGTCGACATGGAACAACGCCCCGCGTTCACGCACCACCTGACCGATGGCGGGAACATCGTTGAGCGTCCCCAGTTCGTTGTTGACCAGCATCAGCGACACCAGGAAAGTGTCCTCGCGCATGGCTTCGCTGACCGCTTGCGCGGTGATCAGCCCATCGGCATCCGGCACCAGGTACGTCACGGCGACACCGGCATCCTGCAGTTGCCTGGCGGTATCGAGAATGGCCTTGTGTTCGATCTGACTGGTGAGGATATGGCCACCGCCAGTGCCGCGCCCCTGGGCTACGCCTTTGAGGGCAAGGTTGTTGGATTCGGTGGCGCCTGAGGTCCAGACGATCTGTTCAGGTGTCGCGCCGACCAGTTCGGCGACCTGGCGTCGCGCCTGCTCCACCGATTGTCGGGCCTGTTGGCCAAAGACATGAGAGCTTGAGGCCGGGTTGCCGAAATTGCCGGTAAAGCCCAGACACTCGACCATCACCTTGATGACCCGCTCATCCACCGGCGTGGTGGCGGCGTAATCGAAATACAACGGACGTTTATTCATAAAAGACTCGCAGAGCGTGTTCCGGGATCAGGAAGCTCGTGACTGCAAACGGCAAAGCGCAGCCTTGTGAGCTGCGCGCTGTTTTCAGAACGCTACCAATACCTGATCGGATGCCGTTAAAGAAGGACTACTTCATTTAATAGTGCGTAGGAACGCTCCTGAAAAGTCAGCTTAACAGGCATCGGGCAACTGGTTGAAGCAATGCGTCAGCCAAAGCTTTCGAGCAGCAGCGGATACAGCGAACCCACGAGCAGCACGGCCATGCCCCAATTGAACAGGCGCAGCCAGCGGCGATCCTTCAGAACATTGCGCAACAGCGTGCCGCAAGCGGCCCAGACACCGACACTCGGCAGGTTGATGATGGCAAAAACCGCCGCAATCACGATCACATTGGTGAAGTAACCCTGCATCGGCGTGTAGGTGCTGATGGCGCCAATAGCCATGATCCAGGCCTTGGGGTTGACCCACTGGAACGCGGCGGCGCCCAGATAGCTGATCGGTTTCGCCTCGCTCTGCTGACCCTCCGACACCGGTCCGGAATGAGCGATTTTCCACGCCAGATACAGCAGATACGCCGCCCCCACGTAACGCAGCACGGTGTAGAGCAAAGGGTAAGCCTGGAACACCGCGCCAAGGCCGAAACCGACCGCCACCACCAGTACAAAGAAGCCACAAGTGATGCCGAGCATGTGCGGAATCGTGCGGTTGAAGCCGAAGTTCACCCCGGAAGCCAGCAACATGGTGTTGTTCGGACCGGGTGTGATCGAGGTGACGAGGGCGAACAGGGCAAAGCCCAGCAGCAGGTCGAGTGAGAGCGTCATGGGTGGCAGTCCGTCAGGGTCGGTCAGGTGTTGACCCTATCGCACACCTTAGGCGAAACCCATGGACAGTTACGCGAAACTTGGAGCAGTACAGTTTTGCCTCAGCTTGGACGACCGTGAAGCTGTACAGATCGCCCGGCGTTCATTTCCCCCTGGTTGTCGTAGCTGAACGACTTTTGCGGCTGGCCGAGCAGTTCGGCTTTTTTCGCGTGGTATTCGTCGAAGGACAATCCGCGGCGGTTCAGCGCCTCCAGCGCCAGTTCCTTGCTTTCTTCAGCCGTGTAAGGGCGAAGCTCCGGGGAAACATGGCTGGCACATCCGGCGAGTACGGAGACAGCGAGCATCAGCAGAGTGGCGATCATCGGTTTCATTTCTGGCGTCCTGGCGACTGGTTCGAGGCAATGAACACAGGCTACCCGCGCCTCCCGGGTAGCAGAAATCAACGCTTTCAATAGTGGCTATCAGGAAATGGCGATCATTGTCCTTATCAGCGCTGGAGCCTACCTGATGGCACTTGTGTGGCGTGGCTGCTCGTCGGGCGCTCGGTGAGGCGAAAGCGGCTGGCCTATATTTAATCGGCTGCACAACGAAGCAAGTACTTTCCATTCACATAACAAGAACAGGGAGATCCATCATGAGTGTCAAACCCATTCCGGAGGGGTATCACAGCATCACCCCCTATCTGGGCATCCACAAAGCTGCCGAAGCCATCGATTTCTACAAGAAAGCCTTCGGCGCCATTGAGGTCATGCGCCTGGCCATGCCCGATGGTGGCATCGGTCACGCCGAACTGCGCATCGGCGATTGCCCGATCATGCTGGGCACACCGTGCGATCAAGGACCGCTGAGCAACCCGGACAATTCGCCGTCCGTGGGTCTGCATTTGTACGTTAAGGATGTCGACAAGTCCTACAAACAGGCCATCGATGCCGGTGCCACCGTTGTATCGGAGGTCAAGGATCAGTTTTACGGCGATCGCTCGGGGACCTTGAAGGATCCCTACGGGCATCTGTGGTTCCTGGCGACGCGCAAGGAAGACCTGACTCAGGAACAGATTGAACAACGGGCGAAGGAAATGTTTCAGCAGGGTTGAATCTTCGATGCCGGAGCGGGCCTCTTCGCGAGCAGGCTCGCTCCCACAGGGGCCCCGCCCCACTCTTCTGGTAATGCGAAACATTTACTTTCATTTTCTCTTTCGGGATTTCCTTTGCTCATCCGTCTTACCTAGATGCAGTCCTGTCGCGTAGGCAAAAGCCACGACTGGACCTTCAGGGCGCTCATCCCTGCGAAGCCCGCAGCCGAGCGGCCTCTCATCCAGGCAAGACCTTCAATATGTCAAAGAAATCCCGCTCAAAAATCTGGTTCCTGGTCCACAGCTGGCTGGCGCTGCCGATCTGGTTTTTCGTGCTGATCGTCTGCGTGACCGGCACCCTGGCGGTGATCAGCCAGGAAATCGTCTGGCTGGCCAACCCGCCCATGCGCGCCAGCCAACCCTCGGACGATGCACCGCTGCTCAGCTATCAGCAGGTCATCGAGGCCATCAACAAGGCCGAGCCGCAGACCGTGGTGCAGAGCATCAGTCGGCCCGACGAGTCGCACTTCGCGCTGGATGTCGAAGTCAGCTATCCCGACGGACGCTCGGTGGTGATTTATGTCAATCCATACAGCGGCGTGATCCAGGGCGTCGCGCCGGAGTTCAACTTCCGCGCCTTCACCCGGGCGCTGCACGGCTGGTGGCTGGTGCCGTTCACCAACGGCTACAGCTGGGGCTGGTACCTGGTGTCGTTTCTCGGCTTGCCGCTGCTGGCTTCGCTGGTCACCGGGCTGGTGGTCTACAAACGCTTCTGGAAAGGCTTTTTCCGCCCGACCCTGCGGATTCGCCACGGCGCGCGGATTTTCTGGGGCGACTTCCACCGCTTGAGCGGCATCTGGTCGATCTGGTTCATCGCGGTGATTTCCATCACCGGCACCTGGTTCCTGATCCAGGCATTCCTGTTCGATAACCAGATTTCCATCTCCACGGAAAAGATCATTCCGGCGATGTCCCGCGAAGCGGTGCCGCTGTCGCCCGATGGGTCGCCCCCGCCGCGTATCGACCTTGATCGCGCGATTGAAATCGCCACGCAGAAAATCTCCGGGCTGGAAGCCAGCTTCGTCAGCCTGCCGGGCAATGCCTACAGCCATCTGGATGTCGGGGGACGCGGCTGGTATCCACTGATGTTCCAGACCGCGACCCTCAACCCCTACACCGGCGAAATAGCCGCCTCGCGCCTGATTTCCGACCGCTCGACCCTGGAGTTCGTCACCGAGTCCATGCGCCCGCTGCACACCGGCGACTTCGGTGGCCTGTGGATCAAGCTGATCTGGGCGTTCTTCGGCCTGTTGCTGAGCATGATGGTGCTCAGCGGCTTGCTGATCTGGACCAAGCGCACGGCACTGGCCACGGCCAATGCCTTCAAGCGCAGCAACAGGACACCGCGCAGCGCCGCGGCGCAACCGGCCACCCGCAAGGAAACATCGGAGGCCAACCTGTGAGCAAAGACATTGCGGTCTCACAACCCTCGCGCCTGAGCGTGTTCTGGCACAAATGGCGCTTTCACCTGAACGTCCTGTTGCTGCTGATTCCACTCGGTTTCATGCCCAAGTACTTCGCGGATGAAGCATTGATGCGCGGCGACAGTGGCCTGGGTGAACGCGAAGTCGGCGAAGTCCAGGTCGGCCCCTGGAGCCTGCGCCTGGCGGAATTGCGCAACGCCGCACCCACGCTCGACGGCCCCGCCGGCTACATGAAAGGTTTCAACGCGGCACTGTGCGAGGCCTGTATCGGACAGGTCAAGGCCACTTACCTGCGCATCGGCAAACCCCGCAGCCTGCGCGCCGCCGGCGTGATTTTCTTCGGCGCGCCGTACCGCATGGGCGCTTCACTGCCCGTCCCGGAAAAGACCACGGCCGACGCCGAGCTGTGGATCACCATGGAAGGCTGGGACGGCGCCATGCATCAGGCATCCATTCCTTTGAGCCAGGCCTCCCCCGCCACCATCGCCTGGCTGAACAAACAAGGAGGCAAACCATGATCAACCCGCTTCGTCCACTCAACACCCTGTTGCTGCTGCTCTGCGCCGGCTTCAGCGCCAGCGCCCTGGCCCATAACCCGATGTGCGAATGCAAGGCCATCGACGCCGAGCAGATCAAATGCACCGGTGGTTTTTCCGACGGCAGTGGCGCACCGGGCGTGACCCTCGATGTGATCGGCTACGACGAAACCATTCTGGTGCCTGGCAAACTCGGAGCCGACTCGACCCTGACGTTCAAGAAACCCGGCGCCGAGTTCTACGTGCTGTTCGACGCAGGCCCCGGTCACGTGGTGGAAATCGACCAGGCGGACATCCAGGCGCCATGAATACTTCAACGACCCAGGTCGTGCGCCCGGCGGGTGCCGGCCACGAAACCCTCTACGTCCTGCTGCTGTGCCTGATGATCCTTGCGGTCGCAGGTTCGGTGGTGCTCTGGCGCGGGGAATCCCATGAGGTGAGCAGCATCAACAGCCACCAACTGGATGCGCGCCGCGACCTCAGCGCTGCCGAGCAAGGCATCTACGCCGATTTGCGGGTGACGCTGGACGAGATTCATTTGCTGCGCCAGGAACAGCAAACCCTGCCGCCCCCCGAGGCCCTCGCCGACGAGGGTTTTGCCCCGTTTGCCCAGGATGCCAGTTCCGTCAGCCGTGGCAGCCATGCCTGGCAATTGCTCAACGCCAAGGCCTACTTCGGCCAGAGCCAGACGCCGACGGTCGCCGGTTCGTTCCTGATGCGCCTGACCGCCACCGATGACGCTCCGGACATCTGGCTCAACCGCGCCGGCACGCTCACCGCTCCGGCCGACCTCAGCGACAGCGCGCTCGAAAGCGCCGGCTGGCAACAGATCGTCGCGCAATTCGATGCCGGCGTGACCCGCCAGCACCGGCATTGAACCCTCGCCCTCACCCGAGAGAAGACCGCTTTCCCATGCCCATTTCATCTCAACGTTCTATCTTGCGCGTGCTGCTGATCGGCCTGCTGGCCTGCCTGCTGCCATCCTTCGCCAGTGCCGACGCAGCCAAGCGCCTGCGCATCGGCATCACCCTGCACCCGTATTACAGCTACGTGGCGAACATCGTCGGTGACAAGGCCGAAGTGGTGCCGCTGATTCCGGCCGGTTTCAACCCGCATGCCTACGAACCCCGCGCCGAAGACATCAAGCGCATCAGCGGGCTGGACGTGATCGTGCTCAACGGCGTAGGCCATGATGATTTCGCCGACCGCATGATCGCCGCCAGCGAAACCCCCAACGTGCCGGTGATCGAAGCCAATGAAAACGTGCCGCTGCTCGCCGCCACCGGCGTTGCCGCCCGCGGTGCCGGCAAGGTGGTGAACCCGCACACCTTCCTGTCCATCAGCGCTTCGATCGCCCAGGTCAACAACATCGCCCGGGAGCTGGGCAAGCTCGATCCGGCCAATGCCAAAACCTACACCGAGAACGCCCGCGCCTACGGCAAGCGCCTGCGCAAGATGCGCGCCGATGCCCTGGCCAAACTGACCCAGGCGCCGAACGCCGAGTTGCGCGTGGCCACGGTACACGCCGCTTACGACTACCTGCTGCGCGAATTCGGCCTGGAAGTGACAGCCGTGGTCGAGCCGGCCCACGGCATCGAGCCGAGCCCGAGCCAGTTGAAAAAGACCATCGACCAACTGCGTGAGCTGGACGTGAAGGTGATCTTCTCGGAGATGGATTTTCCCTCCACTTACGTCGACACCATCCAGCGCGAATCCGGCGTGAAGCTGTATCCGCTGTCGCATATTTCCTACGGCGAATACACCGCCGACAAGTACGAAAAGGAAATGACCGGCAACCTCAACACCGTGGTGCGGGCGATTCAGGAGTCGGGGGCATGACATCGAAAGAAACCATCCCGGCCGATACAGAGTCCCCTGTGGGAGCGAGCCTGCTCGCGAAGGCGTCCGGTCAGTCAGCATCATCGTTGAATGACACACCGCTATCGCGAGCAAGCTCGCTCCCACAGGTTTTGGGACCGACCCTGGATTTTGCCGACGTCAGCCTGACGCTGGGCCGCACGACGATCCTCGACAAGGTGACCTTCCAGGTCCGCCCTGGCAGCGTACATGCGCTGGTTGGCCCCAACGGCGGCGGCAAGAGTTCGCTGATCAAGACCCTGCTCGGGCAAATGCCGCATCAGGGCCGCTTGAGCCTGCAGTGGTCGGGCGAGCCGGGAACCATTGGCTACGTGCCACAGGCGCTGGAGTTCGACCGGGGTTTGCCGATGACCGTCGACGATTTCATGGCTGCCATGTGCCAGCGTCGCCCGGCCTTTCTCGGCTTGAGCAAACATTACGCGGCGGCGATTGGCGAGGCCCTTGAACGGGTCGGCATGCAGGACAAGCGCAAGCGCCGCATGGGTGCGTTGTCCGGCGGCGAACGCCAGCGGGTGTTGCTGGCCCAGGGGCTGATTCCGCCTCCGCAACTGCTGGTACTCGACGAGCCGATGTCGGCCCTCGATGAGGCCGGGATCCAGGTGTTCGAGCGTCTGCTCGGCGACTGGCGAGCGGCGGGCATCACCGTGCTGTGGATCGAGCACGACCTGGAAGCGGTCGGGCGCCTGGCCGATCACGTCACCGGCCTCAATCGCCGCGTGCTGTTCGACGCCACGCCGCAACAGGCACTGACGCCGGAGCGCCTGCTGACGCTGTTCTCGACTCACCCACGGAGCCTTGCCTGATGAGTTACGAAGCTTTTCGCCTGATGGTCCAGGGTTGGGCATCGTCGGGTTATCTGCCCGAGGCGCTGGCCTATGGATTTGTGGTCAATGCGCTGCTCGCCGGGCTGCTGATCGGCCCGGTGCTGGGCGGCCTGGGTACGCTGGTGGTGGTCAAGCGCTTCGCGTTTTTCTCCGAAGCCGTCGGCCATGCCGCGTTGACCGGCGTGGCCATCGGCATTTTGCTCGGCGAACCCTACACCGGTCCCTATGGCAGTCTGTTCGGCTACTGCCTGCTGTTCGGCATTCTGCTCAACTACCTGCGCAACCGCACCGGCCTGGCACCGGACACCTTGATCGGCGTGTTCCTCTCGGTGTCGCTCGCCCTGGGCGCCAGCCTGCTGTTGATTCTGGCGGGCAAGATCAACGTGCACATCCTGGAAAACGTGCTGTTCGGTTCGGTGCTGACGGTCAACGGCAATGACCTGCTGGTGCTGGCCATCGTCGGTTCGCTGGTGATGGCCCTGGCTTTGCCCTTGTACAACCGCATCATGCTCGCCAGCTTCAATCCGCAACTGGCAGCGGTGCGCGGGGTGGCGGTGAAGGCCCTGGATTATCTGTTCGTGATTCTAGTGACGCTGATCACCGTCGCCGCGGTGAAGGTCATCGGGGCGATTCTGGTCGGCGCGCTGCTGGTGATTCCGGCAGCGGCGGCGCGTTTGCTCAGCCAATCGCTGAAGGGCTTTTTCTGGTGTTCGGTGTTGATCGCCACCGTCAGCACGCTGTGCGGGATTCTCGCGCCGATCATCTTCGACCTGCCGATTCCGTCCGGTGCCGCGATCATCCTCGTGGCCGGTATCGCCTTCGCCCTGGCCGCCATTGCGCGCGGCATCGTCCCCAGCCTGAAAGGGAACCTTGGATAAATGATTTTTACTCTGCGCCAACTGACCCTCGCGGTGGTCCTGTGCGGGCTGACCGCCACGACCTTCGCCGCAGACAACGGCAAACCTCTGCGCGTGCTGGCCTCTTTGCCGATCACTTATGGTCTGGGTGAAGTGTTGCTCAAAGGCACCGATGTCAGCCTCGAACGCGCCGCGCCGGCCAATCTGCCCGGCAGCCGCCAGACCGCCTACTTCACCGGCCGAGGTGCCTCGGCGCTGGCCCAACTGGCGAAGGATGCCGATGCGGTGATCGGCCTGCGTTCACTATGGCCGGATGACCCGCTGTACCCGATCTCCCGGCGCAGCAATATCCGTATCGTCGAAGTCGATGCCGCCCGCCCGGTGGACGGCGCCCTGCCGGGCATCGCCGTGCAGCCGGGCAACAGGGTCGACGGCCTCAACAGCCAGCCGTGGTTTTCCAGTAACAACATGGGCCGCATGGCCGACGTGATGGCGGCGGACCTGGTACGCCTGGCCCCCGAGGCCAAGCCGAAGATCGACGCCAACCTGGCAGCCCTCAAGCAACGCTTGCTCAAGCTCAGTGCTGACAGCGAAGCACAGCTGGCGACGGCCGATAACCTCAGTGTGATGAGCCTCAGCGAACATTTCGGCTACCTGATCGGTGGGCTCAATCTGGAGCTGGTGGGGCTGGATGCGCGACCGGATGCGCAATGGACGCCGGAAGCGCTCAAGGCGTTGAGCGCGATGCTCAAGGACAATGACGTGGCGGTGGTGTTGCATCACCGGCAGCCTGCGGATGCTGTAAAAGCGGTGATTACCGAATCGGGTAGCCGGTTAGTGGTGTTGAGTACCGATGCGGGGGATCCGGTGGCAGAGCTGGAGGGGAATGTGGGTCTGGTCATCAAGGGGCTTAGTGGTGTGTAACCTCAGTAGGACCGCGTTATCGTTCTTCGCGAGCAAGCCCGCTCCCACATTGGAAATGCGGTCCCCTGTGGGAGCGGGCTTGCTCGCGAAGGCGGCCTGACAGACAACACAAAATCCCGATATGAAAAAGCCCGCTGACCTTACCGGCTCAGCGGGCTCTTTTATGGGTGACGGATCAGTTCGCCACAGCCGCCTGCTCATCCATCTTCTGGCGCAGGCTCAACGGACGCATGTCAGTCCAGGTCTCTTCGATATAGGCCAGGCATTCCTTTTTCAGCCCGCTTTTACCCACGGTGCGCCAGCCCTGAGGTACGGCTTTGTAATCGGGCCAGATCGAGTATTGCTCTTCATGGTTGACCACGACCTGAAAGAGGATGTCCTCGCGGTCGAATACTGAAGTCATGCTGTCTCTCCATCGATGTTGGGCGGGTTGCGCCGTGTGCGCAGCCGTTATGTAGAATGAACGTTACGCAGCGCGAAAAATTTACAGATCGCGGGTGGCAGCAACCAGGGCCCGGCCGAAAATCCCGGCCACCTGATCGATTTCCGCAGCGCTGATCACTAGTGGCGGCAGGAAGCGCACCACCGCGCCATGGCGGCCACCGAGTTCCAGAATCAAGCCACGCGTGAGGCATTCGCGCTGTACCAGGGGGGCCAGGCGGGCGAACGCCGGCGGATGACCCTGGGCATCCAGTGCGCCCGTCGGATCGACCAGTTCGACACCGAGCATCAAGCCACGCCCACGAATATCACCCAGTTGCGGGAAGTCCCGTTGCAGAATGCGCAGGTGCTCGGCCAGGCGCTCGCCCATGGCGGCGGCATGCTCACAGACTTTGTGTTCGACCAGATAGCGCATCACTGCTGAACCGGCGGCCATGGCCATCTGGTTGCCACGGAAGGTCCCGGCGTGGGCGCCCGGCAGCCAGGTGTCGAGCCACTCGCGGTAGACCACCACCGCCAGCGGCAGGCTGCCGCCGATGGCCTTGGACATCACCACGACATCGGGAATGATCCCGGCGTGCTCGAAAGCAAACATCTTGCCGGTACGGGCAAACCCGCTCTGGATTTCATCGACGATCAGTGCGACGCCCGCCTTTTCGGTGATCCGCCGCACACCGCGCAACCAGTCCAGGTCGGCCGGGATCACCCCACCCTCGCCCTGCACCACTTCCACGATTACCGCCGCCGGCAACTGCACACCGGCCTCGGGGTCGTTGAGCAGGTTTTCCAGATAACTCAGGTTGGCTTTCACCCCTTGCGCACCGCCCAGCCCGAACGGGCAGCGATAATCATAAGGGTACGGCATGAACTGCACGCCGCTGCCGAGCAAGGCGCCCAGCGGCTTTTTCGGCCCGAGGTTGCCCATCAGGCTCAGCGCGCCCTGGCTCATGCCGTGATACCCGCCCTGAAACGAGATCACAGTGCTGCGGCCAGTGGCGGTACGCACCAGCTTCAGGGCGGCTTCCACGGCATCGGTGCCCGTGGGACCGCAGAACTGGATCTTCGCTTCAGCGGCCAGGGCAGGCGGCAACAGGCCGAACAGGTCCTGGACGAACTGATCCTTGACCGGGGTGGTCAGGTCCAGGGTGTGCAGCGGCAGTTCATCGGTCAGCACTTGCTGGATGGCCTGGATCACCACCGGGTGGTTGTGCCCCAGGGCCAGGGTCCCGGCACCGGCCAGGCAATCGATGAACGTGCGGCCTTCGACGTCTTCGACATAAATCCCCTTGGCGCGCTTGAGCGCCAGGGGAATGCGTCGCGGATAGCTGCGGGCGTTTGATTCCTGCTGGCTCTGTCGGGCCAGCAATGGCGATTCATTGAATTGATAAAGCGTCTCGGCGGACGTCGCCGGCTGATCTTCGATAAGGCTGGTAGCGACTGACATCTCTCGACCCCTCAATACGGTTTTCCTGTTCTGGAAACGCATCAGCGCTTGAGGGATTTAGGCGGTAACACGGAAACCTTTGTAGGAGCGAGCTCTGCTCGCGATGGACTCAAGAACACCGCGTGCATTCAGAAAGCACGCGTTATCGTTATCGACCATCGCGAGCAAGCTCGCTCCTACAGGGGGTGTGCTGTTTTTCAGGCTGGTTGCAGCGGCATCGTCAGCTCAACCCGCAAGCCGTCCGGTCGGCTATCGAAATGCAGCGTACAACCGCAACGCTGAACGATCGCCTGGACGATCGCCAGCCCCAGGCCGCAACCCGTGCTATGGCCGTTGCGCCAGAAGCGTTGGGTCAAGTGTTGCAAATCCTCTTCGGCAATCCCCGGCCCATGGTCGCGCACCACGAACTGCACACGATTGCCGGTAGTTTCCAGGCTCAACTCCACCGCTTTGTCGGCGGGAGTGTGGCGCAGTGCGTTGTCGAGCAAGTTGCGCAGCGCGGCGATCGACAGCACGGCGGGCATTTGTACTGGCGCAGCGGAGACCTTGCCCGGCGCCTGAAACCTGATGCGCTGGCGATCACCGCTCGCCGCATCCTGGATCGCCAGTTTTGCCACTTGCTCGGCGTTGCACTGCACACCGTCGTCAAACGACAGGCTGCCCTCGACCCGCGCCAGCAACAGCAATTGCTCGAGGGTGCGGTGCATGCGATCCGCCCCTTCTTCGGCGCGCGCCAGGGATTGGTCCCGGGCGCTACCGTCGGTCATGCGCGCCACTTGCAGGTGGGTCTTGATGGCGGTCAGCGGGCTGCGCAACTCGTGGGCCGCGTCACCGGTCAGGCGACGTTCGCGCTCGATGGCCTTGCCGATACGCTGGAGCAACTGGTTCTGGGTTTCCAGCAAGGGTTGCAGCTCGCTGGGCAATGGCTGGATCTGCAAGGGTTCCAGGGAGTCGGCGCTGCGGCGCATCAAGGCGTCGCGCATGCGGTTGAGCGGCGCCAGCCCCTGGCCGATGCCCAGCCAGAGCAGGCACAGGCAACCGAGCAGTGCCACGCCCACCGGTACCGAAGCTGCCAGCAGGATCGACATGTTCAACGCCTCACGCTCAATCTGCCGGTCGGCAGTGGTAATGCGCAGATCGCCCCGGGCCAGTGTGAAACTGCGCCACGGCGCACCGTCGATCATCTGATCGTGAAAACCCAGCTTCTCGGCCTCCAGAGTCTGCTGCGGATCGGTGTGGCTGCGGGCAAGGATTTCACCGCGCAGCGAGCTGACCTGGCACGCCATGCCACCCGGTATGTTCAGTTGTTCGGCGCTGAAATGGGTGCCCTCGCCCTTGCTCGGCAGGGGTGGCAGTTGCTCCATCAGGCCAGCGACCATGCGTGCCGACGCCACCAGGCGCTGGTCGAGGGAAAACATCATTTGATTGCGCAAATCGCTGAGCATCCAGGCCGCGGCCAGGGCCCAGATCAGCGCAAAAGCGGCGCCGAGCGTCAGGCTCAGGCGCAAACGCAGACTCATCACTTCGATTCTTCTCCGCCATCAGCTGGCCCCAGGCGATAGCCCAGACCGCGCACGGTCTCGACAATGCCATTGCCGAGCTTGCGCCGCAGGTGATGGATATGAACGTTGAGGGCATTGCTTTCCAGCTCGTCGTTGAAACCGTAGACGCTGTCCTTCAGTTGCTCGGTGGACAGCACCCGGCCACGGTTATGCAACAAGGCTTGCAGCAGCGACTGCTCGCGACGCGAGAGATCCACCGGCTGGCCGGCGAGTTTGGTTTCGCGGCTGCTCGGATCGTAGGTCAGGGCGCCGTGTTCGATCAGGTTGACGCTGCGCCCCGCCACCCGTCGCAACAGCGTGTGCAGGCGCGCAGCGAGTTCGCGCAGGTCGAAGGGCTTGAGCAGGTAATCATCGGCACCGGCTTGCAGGCCATCGACGCGGTCGGTGACCGAATCCCGCGCGGTCAGGATCAAAACCGGCAACTCCAGGCCCTGATGGCGCAACTGCTGCAGCAGCTTGAGGCCATCTTCGTCCGGCAGCCCAAGGTCGAGCACCATGACATCGAATTCCGCGACCCTGAGCATGGCCCGGGCAGCGGACGCCGTGGCCACATGCTCCACGGTCAAGCCCTGGGCGGTCAGGCCGGCAACGATGCCGCTGGCGATCAGCTCATCGTCTTCGCAAACCAGTACGTGCATGACAGCTCCATGGGTAAAAACATGAGTCAAACAGCGGTGGATTAAGGTGCAATTATGGCAAGGGCATTGGCTGACGAACAGCATGGGAGTGATTTCGATCGAGCCCAGCCCTAGATGACAGCGTATTTCGTGATACAACAATTTTGGCAGCACTGCCTCAAACTTATCTAACGGCATTATTTAAAGAGGAAATAAACAGCCACCAAATACACATTTAAACCCTCTTCAAAACAAGCTAACTTCACGCTTACCCAGATAAGAACGCACATAAAACCTTAACCACTTTAAAACCCCAAATATCTGAAAGGAATCAGACCATGTCAAAACCAAAAGAGTTTATTGCCGTTGATTGGCGCTCCGGAAAAGACCGCTTCTATTTCTTCTTCAAAGACAGCAACACATACACTCGATTTGATATTGGCGACAACAAAGTCCCTGACGATTATCCCACAGAAGTCAAGCCCAGCAATTGGGACAGTTTTCACTCCAATGCCAAGAACCTGCGGTTCGGGTTCACCACTACCAATCTGCTGAGTGAAAGCCAGTGGAGTATCGACGAAGACTTCCTGTGGCTTTTCTATTACGAAGGCCATACACCAATGGTTTGCAAATACGATCAAGACGATGACAAGGTCATAAGGAATTACCGCGTTGCAGATTCGGAATGGCGCAAGATACTTCCCTATTTCGATCGTATCGTCGCAGGCACATGGTGGCGTACTTTTGCCCCGGGAAATAGCGGGAAGTTTCGCTTTCTCATGAACGATGGTAATTCACTGCTGCTGGATTGGAATCTACCGCAACGCCCCCCGCATTTTAACGAGGGGATACACGAGTTGAAACTTGAACCCATCACCGATGCGACATGGCCTGGTCTGGAACCTTACAAACATCGGATCATGACGGCCGTACAAAACGATCGAACGCTTGCCGACAGCCATCTCTATATCTTCCTGACTGATAACGAATACATCACCTACAACATTCAAGAAAACAAAGTCGAATACGGTCCATACGAAGTCAACGACGTCACTTGGCCAGGACTGTTACGCGACTGAGCTGCAGGGCCAGTGGCGGATCTGCGCGGCGGTTAATCATCGGTTAATCGCCGCCGCACATTGTGCACCTCACCTGCACTGAGCCAAGGTTTTTCCATGCGTCGACTGTTTTTGTTTTTTGTTCTCTTGATCTCGGGTCTGGCCCAGGCGGGAACCAATCCGTTCGAAACCCAACCTGACTTTCTTCCGGTCGGCAAAGCCTTCATTTTTACTTCCGAACGCCTGGAATCCGGTGAAACCCAGCTGTTCTGGCAGATTGCCGACGGCTACTACCTGTATCAGAAGCGCCTGAAATTCGATGGCCTGCCGGAACAGCACAAACCCGTGCTACCGGAGGGCGAAGCCCACAGCGACGAGTTTTTCGGTGAGCAGCAGGTTTATCGACAAGGCCTGGAACTGAAAATCCCTGCCGGGGCCAGTGGCCAGATCAAGGTGGGCTTCCAGGGCTGTGCGGATGCCGGTTTGTGCTATCCACCGCAAACCCAGGTCGTAAACCTGGGCGACAGTGCCACAGTCAATTCAGCCAACGAAGCGCCGGACCAGGCCTTGGCCAGCGACCTGCAAAAACGGGCGCTGGGCTGGAGCCTGCTGGTGTTCTTCGGTCTGGGCCTGCTGCTGGCCTTCACCCCTTGCTCACTGCCGATGCTGCCGATTCTGGCCGGGCTGATCGTCGGCAGCGGCGCCTCGCCCAAGCGTGGTTTCGCCCTGGCCGGCAGTTACGTGGTCAGCATGGCGCTGGTGTATGCGGCGATGGGTGTCCTGGCCGCCTCCCTGGGGGCGAACCTGCAAGCCTGGTTGCAGAACCCCTGGCTGCTGGGCAGTTTCGCGGTGATTTTCGTGTTGCTGGCCCTGCCGATGTTCGGCTACTTCGAGCTGCAATTGCCGGTGGCCGTGCGGGATCGACTGGAAAACGTTTCGCGTAATCAGCGCGGCGGCAGCCTGATCGGCGCCGGGGTGCTGGGCGCCCTGTCCGGTCTGTTGGTCGGGCCCTGCATGACCGCACCACTGGCCGGCGCGCTGCTGTACATCGCGCAAAGCGGTAACGCGTTGCATGGCGGATTGATTCTGTTCGCCCTGGGCATCGGCATCGGTGTGCCGCTGCTGTTGCTGGTGACCGTTGGCAATCGCTTCATGCCCAAGCCGGGTGCGTGGATGAACCTGGTCAAAGGCATTTTCGGCTTCCTGTTCCTCGCCACGGCGCTGCTGATGTTGCGTCCGGTGCTGGATGACTCGTTGTGGGTCGGCCTGTGCGGGGCGTTGTTGCTGATTGCGGCGTACAGTGCCTGGAAACAGTCGGATGGCTTCGGTCGCACTGCTCACCTGTTCGGTGCCAGCTCGTTGCTGCTCGGCTTGTGGGGCAGTCTGTTGATGATCGGTGCGGCCGGCGGCAGTGATGATCTGCTCAAGCCGTTACAGGTCTTCCGCGCGTCCAATTCCGCCGTCGCTGCCATGCCGACCGGCCACGACGCCTTCACTACGATCAAGGACCCGGGTGCGCTGCAAAGGGAGCTCGATGTGGCGCAGGCTCAGGGCCAGTGGGTGTTGCTGGATTACTACGCCGACTGGTGTGTGTCGTGCAAGGTCATGGAAAAGCAGGTCTTCGGCAAACCCCATGTGCTTGAAGCCTTGAGCGATGTGCGCTTGCTCCGCCTGGACGTCACCGCCGACAATGCCGCCAGCCGCGAGTTGCTCGGCCGTTACAAAGTGCCTGGACCACCGAGCCTGTTGTGGATTGGCGCTGACGGTGAAGAACGGCGCAGCCAGCGCATCACCGGCGAGGTCGATGCCGACACTTTCCTGCAACGCTGGATCACCACCCGAGACGCCCGTTGATGCTGACCTTCACCCTCGGCACCTTTGCCATCGCGCTCAATCACCTGCTGCTGATCAGCGCGTTGGCGCTGGCCACTTTTGTCGGCTGGCGGGTGGCCAAGCGCGGCGGAGAAAACCCCGAGTCCGCGCTGTTCAGTCTGTTCCTGCTGGGTATGCTGGCGGCCCGGATCGGTTTCGTGGCGGTCTATTGGGCGCACTACCACAATGATCCGTGGCAGATCATCGACCTGCGCGATGGCGGTTTTCTCGCCTGGCCGGGGGTGATTGTCGTGCTGCTCGCCACGCTGTATCGCGGCTGGCGTCGCCCGGGGTTGCGCCGCCCACTGGGCTTTGGCGCGGCCAGCGGCCTGGCGTTCTGGTTGTTGGCAACGTTCTCCCTGTCGATTTATGAACAAGGCACGCGCCTGCCGGAAATCGCCCTGCGCAACGCCGCTGGCGAAACCGTGCAACTGGCCGACTACAAGGGCGGCCCGTTGGTCATCAATCTCTGGGCAACCTGGTGCCCGCCGTGCCGCCGGGAAATGCCGGTGCTGGAAAGCGCCCAACAACAACGTCCGGACCTGACGTTCCTGTTCGTCAATCAGGCGGAAAGCATGCAAAGCGTCGCGACCTTTCTGGAAACCCAGGGCCTGAGCCTGTCCAACGTGCTGTTCGACGGCGGCGGGCGACTGAGCCAGGCCGTCGGTTCCATGGCATTACCGACTACGCTGTTCTACAGCCCCGAAGGTCGCCTGCTGGGCAGCCATCTGGGTGAGCTGTCAAACGCCAGCCTGGCTCGCGCACTGGAAAACTTCGACACCGTACCCGCCACCTCTTCAAGGAAACTGCCATGCCCCGCCTCCGCCACCTGCTGACCCTGAGCCTCGGTGTCGCCCTCTTGCACCTGCCATCGGTACAGGCCGAAGAGTTGCCCGATGCGATCAGGAAAATCGAGGCCAAGGGCGCGAAAATCGTCGGCCAGTTCGACGCCCCTGACGGCTTGCGCGGGTATGCCGCGCAATACCAGGGCCGCGGCATGGCGCTGTACCTGACACCGGACGGTAAACACGTGCTACTGGGCAACCTGTACGACGCCGAGGGCAATGACCTGAGCAGCGCGCCATTGCAGAAACTGGTGTATGCGCCGATGGCCAAGGAAGTCTGGGCCAAGTTCGAAACCAGCAACTGGATCGGTGACGGCAAGAAGGATGCGCCGCGCGTGGTGTACCTGTTCAGTGACCCGAACTGCCCGTACTGCAACATGTTCTGGGAACAGGCCCGGCCGTGGGTCAAGGCCGGCAAGGTGCAGTTGCGCCACATCATGGTGGGTATCATCCGCGAAGACAGCCCGGGGAAATCCGCTGCACTGCTCGCCGCCAAAGACCCGGAAAAAGCCCTGCAGGACCACGAAGCCGCCGGCAAGGGCAGCTCGCTCAAGGCCTTGAAGGAAGTGCCGCCAGCGGTTCAGGCAAAACTTGCGGCCAACATGCAATTGATGGAAGAGCTGGAGCTGCAGGCGACCCCGGCGATTTTCTACATGGATGCCAAAGGTGAGTTGCAACAGCAGCAAGGCGCGCCGTCACCGGACAAGCTGGTGAAAATCCTTGGACCAAAGTGACTTCAAGCGATCGCAGGGTGATGTACGGATGCAATAGAAACAAGTGAGTGCACCCCGGAAAAGCAGGTGCACTTAGCACTCATCCAAACCTCCCTGTTAAATCGTGTTGGGCACCCCAAGGTGCCAAATTGTCAAAGAATCAATAGAACTGTGCCTGGTGCTACGGATATCAATTCGAGTAATGAAATCGCCCTTGACCGCTTCGAATTCGACCCATGCTGAGGAGTTAACTTCGCGTTCCCCGAGCCGCTTACCGTGCTCATCAAAGAAGGTGAAGCTGACACTGTTATCACCATGGCTTGAGCTAGCGAACTTGACTCGTGTGCACTTCCACTTCAAACGTATGAATGCGGATTGAGGTGTTCCCGTCCCACCACCACAAACCACAGCCAGTGACTTACCCTCTACCATACCTGGCTCCAACTCGCCTTCTGTTCTGACGAGATGAAGTCCTATGCGCGAAGCTGAATTACCGGCGGCTTGAAGTGTCAGGAGACGCGTGTCGATAACTTTACCTGGCAGCTGAAACTCACTGGTGGGGTATGAATCAAAGTTATCTGACTCGCTTCGCACCGGGTCCACCCTCAGCATTACCGCGGTCCCAGGCTTAAATTCATGAGCGTTTTCTGGCAATGAAGTTGCGATCGGGGCCGGGATTGCAGGCACTGGATCGGAGCCGTCAAAGATAACCCCGCAATTGGCGGACAACTGTGATCGGTCGTTCAATGCCGCCATCCAGTTTCGGGAAAGTGTGAATTCAAACAAATACCCGTCATGGGCTTCCACCTCGGTGACGACATGATCATAGGCCAACCAAGTGAGTACCTCCGAAGACTCGGACGCCTGACCAGTAACGTAGACAAACAATCGCTGCTCCGCCTGGATAAAAGGCCACGCCTTCACCCTGACCGTTTCATCGCCAATGAAGTCGTGCATTTTCAATTGCCAATGGAATTCGGAAATTGCGGCGTGAGCAAAGACAGGCAGTGAGCTCTTGAAGTCCTCATTCTTGAGACCCTGAATGCCCAACTCCAGGATCTCTGATGACCTGTGCTGGCCGCCTACTTTAGCCGTGTACCAGATCAATACGGTGTGCCCAATACAGGTCCCTATCCGTTGCCAGGGAATATCGATCTCGACAGTTCCGCTGACACTGCCCTTTTTTTAAATGGGCAGGAACCTGGGCTCATCCTGGCCTTTGATTTCCCAATTCAGCGTGATCGTCGTTTCTTCCATCCCCTCAAAAGTGATGGTCGCAACTGAGCCTTCAATGGCATCCATGGGGTCCAATAAGCGGTTGCCTTGCGCATGCTTTATGATTGCAATCGGCAATCTATTGGTGCCGTTACCTGGTTTTTTTTGTTTAGACATGATTTGCCCTCCCAGACAGTGACTAAAACCGTCAGACCTGAACAGGAAGTTCAAAGGCCGCGATAAACTAAACATCTGAATGGAAGATGCAGCAACTGTAGGAAATGACAGTTCATTAGACTAAAAAGTAATGACTCGACCAAAGACACTAAGTTCTCGCTGTCAGGAATTGCAGCAGAGTAGCGGTGACGAAACCTGAATTTTCCAGATTGGAAATATGCCCAGCTTCTGGCACCAGCACACACGGGCAGCCAATCAACTCGGCCATTTCACGGGCTTCCTCCGGCGGACGCGGGACGTCCTGATCACCGCACATTACCAGAGTGCTGGCACCGTCGAGCTCACCCAGTCGGCCCATGAGATCCTCGCGGCCAAAGGTAATGCGCCCCATCGGCACGATGCTTTCACGCAGGCGATCGGTGGGCAAAGCCGCCAGCGCCGCACGGAAGTTCTGGTACAGAGGCGACTGCGGGTCGATGCCGGGGCGAAAGAAGATCGGCACTATGATATCCAGCAGCGCTGGAGTGATGACACCCGCCTCTTCGATCTGCTTCAACAGTGAAAAGTAGTACTGGCGAGTCGGTTCCGGTTCGACGCCGAGGTAGGTGTCCATCAACACCAGGCCATTGAGCCGGTGCGCTGCCGACAGCGCCAGGCGCACGCCCCACATGCCGCCGACCGACAGGCCGACCAGGGTGACCCGCTCGATGTCCAGATGATCGAGCAAGACCAGAGCCTGACGCGCAATGTCATCCAGTGAAGTCGTACCGACAGGCAATGGCCCGGATTGGCCGTGTCCCCACAGGTCCAGGGCTATCACACGATACTGTTGCGACAGCGCGGCGATCTGCGGTGCCCACATGGCCTGGTCCCACAGGTAACTACCGGCCAGCAGTACCGTCGGGCCGCTGCCTTGATCGATGTAGTGAAGGGGTTGTCCATCTATCGTTACGTAGGGCATCGACTGTCTCCGCGAGTAAAAATGGAGCCAGAAGACTGAGTGGCTGACAGTCCCTCGTCAATCGCTGGAGTGTGTGCATTTGTGCCCCCGCCTTCGCGAGCGAGCTTGCGAGCCAGGATCACCAAACCGCCGGCAAGGGCGAGTTGCAGTGTCACCGGACAATTGTCGAATATTTTCGGGCCAACATGACTAATACCACATGAATGGGTAATCAGCCCCCGAAAGCAAGCGCGGCCATAGTCAAAATGACAGTGGCCGCGCAAACCGAACTATCCCTTCACTTGCACAGGTGTCTTCTTTTCGTCCTCGATCAGGTTATAGCGATAGACTCGACCCGCTTGTTTGTCGAACGCGAAATCATGACCTGGAATCAAGTGAACTTTTCTGGTCGGTTTGCAATCATCTTCGTTCTTCGCCGAACAATCCTTGAAGGAATCGATGACAACTACACTATTGCCATTGTTTTTCACTTGATAAGCATTGGCAGTGTTATCGATTTTGGTATCAAAACGGGTATTGCTCGGTCGAACAAAGAACACCATGCCATAACCGGCCATTACGTTAAAACCGGCTGACATTTCCTTTTCATACGTTTCACGCTCAGTGTCCGAGACGGCGAACTTGTCTTCTTTTTCGGGAACAACGGGTAGAAAACGAACGCGAAAATAGCGCTCTTTACTCCGATCGCCGGTATACAGCAGGCGGGTACCCTGAGTTCCTTTGGCCGGTACGATTAGCCTGGCCGGGCTGGCGACCAGACCGTCACGGGTACTGCCATCAACACTCTTCAAGGGCTCTTCACGGGAGTTTCCATTCTGCTGATAAAAAATCTCCTTGATCTCGATCTTGACGAACGCCGTTGAAGTACCACCGTTATGAATACGTTTCAGATAGGTACTTTGATCGCCCTTCATAAAGTCATAGAAGCTACCAATTTGCAGGCTGGGGCCGGCGTGCGCGCACAGACTGAAGAAAAATGTGCACAACAACATATAAATGGATTTCATGAGATAAGCCTCGTACTGGGACAACAGCCTGAGTAAGCCTCAGGCTTTGCTACTGCGATTAGATATCGGAATCAAAAGTTATATTAACGGTTCCTCGATAATTGCTAGCGTCGTGCATTGTTGCAACTGAATCTTGCTGCACTTCAAAATGCAGCAGACTGGGTTGTCGAGTGGGCAAACCTGCTGGCTTCAGATGCTCCAGGCCGGCACCGCCTATCTTCAGCGGACGCCGTGCTACCGACTGGCCTGCATCGTCCATCCAAGGATTTGGCAGGCTGACACTGATATCGACAGGTACTTCGTGGGTACCGTTGCTTATCAGACAGGTTCCAGCTCCCGGTTGACTGCAGCTGAGATCCATTTTAAACGGCGTAGACGTCAAGATGAAAAACCGCAAGTCACCCAGTATTTTCTCGGGTCGTCTTCCATGGGTGATCCACTCCATCCAGCCGCCCTTGGGTGCCAGGGCAATACTGTCGGCGGGCATTTTGATGTTGACGTCCTGCTTTACCGCCAGGTTCAAATTGAATGTCATTGCACCGTCATTGGGGGTCAAGGTACCAAAATTGAAATCGCCGCTGGTGGAGTAGGTATACTCCCCATGATAGTTACCACTTATCAATTGTTCCGGTCGAACAGCCCGCAACTCATAATGTACATCGAGACTTTGCAAGGTCATGCCGGGAATGTTGAATTCCGGAGTCCTTGGGCAAGTGGTGACGTTTTCAGGTGTCAACCAGAACGTGCTGAACCCGAATCCATCTGTCGTCGCCCCATGGGAAGTATCGTTTACTTGTTGGCAACTACCAGTTGGCAGAGCCCACGAGGGTTGCCAGAGAAGGGCGTGATAGAAAATCGGACGCTGCCCCTCCGCTCCATTGGTTATCGATTGCGCTGTAGCACTCAAGCGATAACGGGTTCCCACTCCGGCAATGCGAATTTGAATCTCCGCCGTTTCGCCAGGAACACTCGTATGTTCGACAGTAAATGTTTTCCATGTCACCGGAAAAGCAAAGGGGATCTCATGACCCTTGGGAATGCCCCCTGACGCCGTAAAAACAATAGGAAAGCTGTCACTTCGAATTCCCTTACCTCTGCAATTATTCGGAAATTCCGTACAGTACCCACTTTCAAGTGTGTTATTGACAATCTCCGCGTTTCCCGGATTAAGCGGATCCGGCCTGATCTCGGCTTGCACCTCCAATGCAGCGGCATTGGCTAAACTTGCAAACCCGCAAAGTGCCGATCCCAGCACCAGACGGTTGATTAACTTGTTCATTTGACTGTCCTGTGTACGCCATGTTCTGACTGCTTTTGTATAAGTGCCCATCAACTGGCCTTCTCAGACTTATAAGCAGCTTCGGCCAAGGTGTCCGGATGACACCGCAGATCCCCTACCATCAGCACATCATTCTCTCGACGCTGGGAGGCTGGATCGAGCCTGAACTGGCATAACAACTGACTGTCGTGCCGCACTTCGAGTGTAGGAGAATTCTCGCTAAGTTCCATGGAAAAGAACCCATCGACTTCGCTGACACCACGACTGGCATGGTTGATGACGTGATGCCCTTTCAACGGTTTTCCACCGGCATCCAACAGACGCCCCATCACGGTCACGGTCTTCAGAATGCGCACCTGGCGATAATCCACCCCTCCCTTGTTCAAGTGATAGGTGGTGCGCGCAGGCTGGATTGCCGCCGCGGGAACATCGGTGCCCTTGAAATCAAAATTCACCGTGCCGTTCTTGTACGCCGAAACGGGAATGAAATTGCGCCCCGGCCGCAACGTGGCGTGGGTACCGGCGAAGTCGTCGGCCCGCAGCTCGATATCATCGAGATCGCTCTCGACATCGACGATCATTCCCGCCTCTCCGGTCGAGGCCTGGCTACTCAATACGAGTTTTTTGCCACTGACCGCCAAAGTACTGTCCAGATTCAAACCGCCGCTGATCTGACCGTTGTAGGAGGAACGTTGCGCATGCATCGAACCGCTGACCTGGTCAGTCTTGAAATCAGCCGTGCCCGCCTGGCCTGTCCCGTACACATCCCTGCTGACGGTTGCAGAAACACTTTGCAGGACGTGATCCTCGAGGTCGCGACGATAGGTGACGGAAGCGTTCGGATCGCGTCCACCGTCACGCGATGTACGTTGACCGACGCTACCGCTCACCTGGTGACCGTCGGAACCCAGTGCCATGCGCAGGCTGATATCGATCCCGCGGTTTCGCTGGTCGGCAGTGCCAACCGTGCCTGGTCGATCGAACACCGCCACGCGCCAGTCGGCGCGGTTGCCGAACAACTGTGCGTTGCGGGTCCAGCTCAGGTCGATGCCCACGCCTTCGGAATAACCCTGGCTTTGGGAGACTTGCGCGCTGACCGAGCTCTTGCTGTTCAAGCGCTGACTCACCGATAGCGATGTATTGCTGGTTTGTCCGTTGTAGGTGTTGCGTTGACGGATGTGTGTCCCGTCCGGCAGCACTTCGTAAGTATTACGGGTGTCCAGCCAGCTGCGCTGATGGCGCAACACCAGACTGCCGCCGTTGTAGCGATGCACACCTTGCACCTCCATCCCCGTGCCTTCGCCCTTGGTCTGGGAAAGGCTGGTGTAAAGGGACGTTTTCTCGCCCACCGTCCAGTCGGCAGAGGTGCCCAACTGCATCTGCTCCTTGACCTGACGGGCGGAAAGCCCCAGGACAACTCGCGGATGCAGCAAGAAGTTAAAGGCAGCGCCTGCTGTCAGTTCGCCGTCATCGCGCTCCTGCCAATTGCTGAGCAGTTTGCTCTCGCGACCGGCGAACAGGTTGTAGCGCCAGCGATTTTCCGGGTTGCGCCAGTTAGTGGGCTTGTAAATAAGCTCTGAAGTGGTGGTAATCACTTGACCGTCTTCGACCACCCGTACTTCCACTTCGTAGATTCCGCCGGGCAGCGGACGTGTATCGAGCGCCTGCAGACCGCTCGCCACCTGCTGACTGTTGATCAGCACTCCGTTGCGATAGATTTCCACCATCGCCTAGCGGTTGGCGGTCACCGTAATGGGATAGATACTGGGGTTGGCGTTGTCGATCGCCAGGCTGTCGGAACTGCCGTACATCAGGCCCATTACCGTGTCGGGACCTCGCCCGATGGTGCGCACAGACCGCGTCAGACCTTGGGCACTGGGCGTGAAATACCCGGCACGAATGAAGTTGCCCTCCAGTTCCCGCTGGGTATGCAACTCATGGACAGCATGCTTGATGCCCGTATCGGTTCCTGACATGCGCGACAGTTGAGCATTGAACGTGTTCGTCCAGTTGCCCAGGCTCGCGGTTGCCTCCAGGCCATAACGGCCGGCGATATTCTGCTGCTGACCGCCGCTGATGTTCAGTTGATTGCGCACAATCATACCGTGGCTGCCGCCTTCAGGCTGATCATGAAACTGTCGGATTTGCGGATCGCGCTCGGCGTTCTCCGTCACCAACGACACCATCGAGTCTTCCAGACTGTAGTAAACCGACTGCAATTGCCGAGGGCAGCCACTTTTACAGGCGCCCAACGTCGCGCCCTGCGTCAGGAAAGCGGCCCACTCATCACGCTCGCTCGAAGCAAGGTCACTGTTGCGTGTATCCGTAAAGTTGATCAGCGTCACTCGCTCATCGCGGGTCAACAGGATCATGGCTTCACCCAGGAACTGTCGATCGACTTCGACTCGAACAGCCAATGGAACATCAAAAAAGAATTCATGAAACTCTGCAGGCAAACCTTCAGCCTGCTGCAGCAAACTTACGGACTTGTTCGCAGGCTGGCTTTCACTGGCAAGCGCGCCTGCGCAAATAATTAGCGCAAGCGCTCCTGCGATAGGAGTCATCGGAAACATTGATCAATATCTCAAGTTAGCGCTTGCACGTGCAAGAAAGAATGCGGCCGGCTGCGCCGGCCACATAAAGGACACACTGTTAGCTGGAACTTAACCAACAATTATCAAGGCGCGTCGAATTGCATACGAACGAATCCGGTGTATTTACCTACCTGATAACCCTCGTCAGGTGCGACTGGCTCAATGCTCAGGGCAGCGATAACTTCATTTTGCGCTTCACCAGCAGCGATAACTTCTGCATCGCTGCCAACAGACAAAGCAACATCATTGAACTTGACGGTCAACTCAATATCGTCTTCGCCAGAGGTGATGAACGCCGGGGCCGTCAGAGATGCCTTGATGGCATTGCCTGTGCCAGACTCAACGCTGCTTTTCGCCCTGAAGTTGCGGCTGATGCCTTTCAGCTCGGAATTGTCCATATCCCAGGCCAATTGCTGAGGTTGTTGTACAGTATCGAGCTTGGATGGCTGCACATAGAAGTCGCTGCTCGGAATATCAGCGTAGACTTCAACGGTGTGATCAATTGGAACAGCCATGGCAGCCGAAGAAACAAAAGCCAAAGCAAGCACCGGGGCAGAAATTGCAATTTTCTTGAACATTGGAATTACCTTTAAGTATCTGATTAATAGTGCGTGCTTCGGCCAAGCGACAAAAGTCAGGCACCGGGTTATTGATCAACACCAGTAAATATGATGTTGCGTTTCAACGGCGCGCATCTTCTCGTTTTCCGTAGGACCGGTATGCAAGACCTATCCGAACATTCTGTAGGACAAATCCCTGCACTTGAAAACCCTTCGCGCGCGAATAATGAAAGAGGCCCGAGTGCCGCTGGCCCGTTGCGCAAGTGTTGTCGGAGAGTGTATTGAAGCTCTTCAGGGATGTCGGGAAGTGTTCATCAAGGAGGCAGGGCAGTAGATCCCGGGGGCGTACCTGGCTGAAAGAGGTCTTTTATGTGAAAGTCCAACGGACGTGCTTACCTGCAATCGAGTATGAGGCGGATTTACATCCGCCGTCCTCTCACACCACCGGGGGGTGTGGAAATTTTGTGTTCGGGCATAACGTACGAAACGATGGCTCCGCCGTTCCCACTCGCGGCCGAGTTCGTTGAGCTGGATGTTCGACAGCAGCGGCGAGAGCGGGCCGCCTTGCGGGTGGTACTCGCCGGCCAGCAACCGAGTCTTGAGGATCGGCCAATACTGTTTCAAGTAGTCCGCCAACTGGTCGACCGTCATGCCATCGGTACCCGGTGTGCCCTCATCGCTGACCACGCGTTTATACGCACGCTGGTTGCGCGCAACGCGCCATGCCTGGCGCACCCACAAAAAAATCCCGATGCACAGGCATCGGGATTTTTTATACATGCATAGTCAGCGACATAGGGAAACGACTATTTCCTCTGAAGAGAAATACCCTGCGCCGGATACTGAATGGTCGCCCTCTCCGACTCATTACCGGAGTTATCGAAGGCCGTTATTCCAAATACATATCGACGCCCCGGTTGCAATTTGGTAACAGCAAACTCCGTTTCCACTGTCGTATCCAATACAATTTCTCCTCCATCCTGCTCAATTTGATAAATTCTATAATTAACAACTGGAGAACTGTCCTGCGACGGCTCCCAACTCAATATCAGACCAAGATTACTGATGCGTAAGTCCGAAGGGACTGTGGGTGCTGTGACGTCTTTAAATTTTACGGTAACACAAAGAGGGTCCGAATAAAGAAATTCCTCATCAACAGTTCGAATGCAATACTGGTGATCACGCCCTTGCATTGGAGTGTTATCCCTATAGGGAGGTTTATCTACTATCTCGAGTAGCACTCCGTCTCGCCGTATTTCATAACGCGGCTCGCCAGTGTCGACCTTGCCTCCATCCCAAAAGAAGTAAACTTCATTCTCCGCCTGAAAGAAAGGAGTGAAATGATTCGGAGGAGTAGGATTAGCTCCTAATGTGGTGACATTAATTTCTATAGGTGGAACGATCCCCGGACCAAGGGAAATTTTGTACGTTTGGAGAGGAAGCAAATCAGTAACCGTCCAACTTGAACTACCGTACCAAGCAACCCCCAGCTGACGAGCTGCACCTGAAGGCTGATGCAAAAACACAGCAGTACCATTCCCCGGGATAAAAAAATTCACAGTAAACGTGAACTCTCTCCTACCTACACTATCAAGCCTAATTTCACCTTTAGGAATCTCATTAGCACTAGCATCCCGACCAGGCGACACTAAACCAGAAACAGAACCATTCATGAAAATCACCTTATAGATTACCGAATTCGCATTAAGTTTTTAACCGCAGCACCATTCAAGCATCAAATCCAGGTAACCAAAAACAGACAAATTTACTAGTTAAAAACACTTAAACCATGCACTACAGATTCGTTCCAGCTACCAAAAAAATCCGCGCCACCTGTTATTTCTAACAGGTTCCAACCGCCTAGAGTCGTGCAATAAAACACCCATGACCTTTTCAGCACCGCCGAAAGCTCGGGAGAACAGCCATGCACATTGCGAGTTCGACGCAGTTCCAATCCACAACGCCACGCGGCGCTCCCCACAGCTGTGCGGACACATCACCTATCTCGCCGCAACTGTCCACCAAAGAGCTCGAAATTCTGAAGTGGTGCGCCATGGGCAAGTCATCTTGGAAGATCGCGCAGACTCTTGCGCGGTCCGAGGCGGGGTGAACTATCACATCGGCAATATCCTGCGAAAATTCGGCGTCAGTTCACGCACAAAAAAATCCCGATGCACTGGCATCGGGACTTTTTATACAGACATAGTCAGCAACACAGGGAAACGACTATTTCCTCTGAGGAGGAATACCCTGTGCCGGATAGTGAATGACCACCCTCTCCGACTGATTACCGCTTTCATCGAAGGCCGTCACTCCCATTTCATATGGTCTCCCCGGTTGCAACCCGGTAAACAGATACCACGGTTCCGGTGTCGTCCCCACTCGATTACCGAGGCCCTGATCAAGGTGATAAGTAACCCTACCGGAACTGTCGTACACTGGGGTCCATCTCACTTTCACCAGAACCTCTTCGACATGCATATTCTCAGGATTTGTAGGTGCGGTAATGTCGTCGAAGGAGACCTCTATACAGATAGGTTCAGATTCATAAAACTCATCATCAAGGGTAGATACGCAGTAAACATGGCTCCTTCCCTGCAGAGGAACTGTATCGAAAATGGCATTATTTCCAACTATATCGAACGTTTCCCCGTCTCGCTTTACATGATAACGAGGCACACCACCATCTACTGCCCCGAGATCCCACACCAATAGTACTGCATCGATCGTTTTAAACTCCTCCTTAAGAAATCCTGGTGCAACCGGAGTTTCTCTAACTGCCGTCTTTCCGGAGACCAAGGCCGGCCTAGTCCTCGTCCCGTCAGCACTGCGCCCAGTAAGAGAATAAATATATCGGGTATTTGACTTAAGCGAATCAACAGTAAACGCTGTATCTGCCCCTTGATAAATCACTTGACCTGCGTCTTCGCCCACACTAGCAATAACAAGACGGTATTCCACTATATCATCGCGCCTCTCCCACGACAGTTCTATAGTATTTCTTGTCACACCTACAACTTTCCAGGAAAGTAATGAGTCGTCGAACTTTAGCTTATTGAAAACGGGCATATTCATTTACCATCTCCACAAGAAAAATTTTACAACCACAGTGCTTTCTTCATAAAAACACTCCGCACCTGCATTAACCCATAAAAAAAGCCACCCACAAACTAGCAGAACTGCTAGTACTCGATAAAAAACACCTCCAACCCGCGAAAAACTTCAACTTTTCAAAAACTTAACACTTACCGTCCCATTCGCTTTAACAAACCCAATCGCTGCAACACGCATACACTCCCGAAAAAACGCTATCAACTCAGTCCCCCCTGAACTTGCACTCGCAACCAGCCTGCGAATACAGCCCACCGACCTGTTATTTCTTACAGGTTCCAACGACGCTGAATCGCGCTATAACAGAGTCCTGGAGTTACTCACCGCCCTCCGAGGCGCCCCTACCCCGGGAGACCAGCCATGCACACTGCGAGCCCAATCCAGTTCCAACCCAACACGCTACGCACCAAGCCCCACAGCTATGTGGATACACCTCATATCCCCCCGAATCTCTCTGCCAAAGAGCAGGAAATCCTGAAGTGGTGTGCCATTGGCAAATCGTCCTGGGAGATCGGACGGATCCTCAATTGCACTGAGGCGGGAGTGAATTATCACTTCTGCAATATTCGTCGAAAATTCCGCGTCAGCTCGCGCTGGCTGGCGCTGATCAAAGCACTGGAAATGGGATTGATCCATTTGGAGGGAGAGACAGAACTTCATCCAACGGTTGTGCAGATAACCCGATTAGCGTCGAAAAGTTTGTAGCGCGCCAACGTGCACAGGATTGACTCGGTAAAGTCCGGTTCGCCACGAACCCGTGGTTGACCCCGGCCAGTTCCTCCACTGGGCTGCACTCGATTATCGCCTGCACTGGCATATTCCATTGCAGGGATTTCTACAGGTTTGACCAGGTTCTCGCAGCCAGGAACTCCAGCAAAGCAGCGGTGACGAGCACTGAATTTTCCAGATTGGAAATATGCCCAGCCTCTGCTATCACACGATACTGTTGCGCCAACGCCTGCATGCGGATCCTGCCATGTTGCGGGACGGCACCGAATGGCGGTGACGAGCGGTATGGGGAAGACAGTTGCTCCCACAGGGATTCAGGTGTTCATACATCATGAGTACACCACGGAACCTGTGGGAGCGGGCTTGCCCGCGATGAAGCCAGTACAGCCGCTGGAGATTACAGCCCCTCCAGCTCCGCCATCAGGTCATTCAAGCGATCCACCTTCTCCTCGGTGATCTCGCTGGCCGCCAATCCGTCGATGTAACCGGCCAACTCCTGCACCGTGCTGCACTCGAACATCGCCCGCAGCGGCACGTCCCGTTGCAGGGTTTTCTGCACCCGTGAGGCGATCTGCGTGGCCAGCAGCGAATGCCCGCCCAGTTCGAAGAAGTTGTCGCGAACGCCGACCTTCTCGACCTTCAACACTTCAGCCCAGATGTCCGCCAGGGTCTGCTCCAGGTCATTGCGCGGCGCCTGGTAATCCTGGCTCTGCATCTGGCCGATCTCCAGCGCCGGCAGGGCCTTGCGGTCCAGTTTGCCGTTGGCGTTCAGCGGCAGCTTGTCCAGCCACAGCCAGTGCAGCGGCACCATGTATTCCGGCAGTTCGGCGCGCAGGCGTTGCTTGATCCGCTCCAATCCCTCGGCCGGACTCAACGCCACCTGCGCCGCCACCAGATAGCCCACCAGATGCTTGCCGTTCGCCCCTTCCTGCACACCCACCGCCGCATCGCGGACTTCCGGTTGTTCATGCAGGCGAGCCTCGATTTCACCCAGCTCGATGCGGTAGCCGCGAATCTTCACCTGATGGTCGATGCGCCCCACGTACTCCAACACGCCGTCACTGCGACGGCGCGCCAGGTCGCCGGTGCGATACAGACGCTCGCCGGGCGCGCCGAACGGGTTCGGCACAAACACCGGGGCCGTGCGCAGCGGGTCGCTGACATAACCGCGCCCGACCCCGGTGCCGGCGACGCACAGTTCACCCACGGCACCCAGCGGCACCAGTTCCAGTGCGCCATCGAGCACATACAACAGGTTATTGTCGGTCGGCGTACCGATCGGCAAATAGCTGCCGCGGGTCGAGGCCAGGTCGACACGGAAGAACGCCACGTCGTCCGAACACTCCGCCGGACCGTAGGCATTCACCAGGCCGATCTGCGGATAACGCAGCAACCATTGGTGCGCCAGTTCCGGCGGCATCGCTTCACCGGTCGGCAGCATCCAGCGCAGGCCGTCGAGGCTCATGCGCTCCTCGGCGAGCATGCCCTGGATCAGCGATGGCACGCTTTCCAGCACGGTGATGCCCTGGGCCGCAACATGCGCCAGCAAACCCTGCGGATCATGGGCGATGGTGTTCGGCACGATGTCCACCCGTGCACCGAACAGCGGCGCGGCGAGGAACTGCCACACGGAAATGTCGAAGCTTTGCGAGGCGGTCTGGGCGATCACGTCGGCGTCGCTCAGGTTCAGGTACGGCACTTTGCTCAGCTGGTTGTTGAGCATGCCGCGCTGCTCGACCATCACGCCTTTGGGCAAACCGGTGGAACCGGAGGTGTAGATCACATAGGCCAGGTTGTCCGCACTGCTGTAGATGCCGGGATTGTCCGCCGACAGCGCAAGGGCCTGGACCTCCTCCCAGACCAGCAGCCGTGGCCGGCTGGCGCAGCCGAACTCGTCAAGCAAGGCCTGCGCCTGTTCACGGCACGCTTGCGTGCACACCAGCAGTGGCGTTCGGCTCAGCTCGATGATCCGGCTCAGACGCTGGCTCGGCAGGCCCGGGTCCAGCGGCAGGTACCCCGCGCCGGCCTTGAAGCTGCCGATGATCATACCCAGCAGATCGAGACTGCGTTCGGCCAGCAATGCCACCGGTTGATCGCACCCGACACCGGCGGCGATCAATGCATGACCGAGACGGTTACTGCGCTGGTTCAGCTCCAGATAACTGTACTGCCGGTCAAGACAGCTGGCGGCAATCCGCTGCGGGTGTCGGGCCACCTGCGTTTCAAACAATGAAACGTAGCTCTGCTGCAGTGGATATTCGTGTTCGCTCTGGTTGCAGCCATGGAGGAGGAAGTCCTGCTCCTCGGCCCCCAGCAACGGCAGGTCGGCCATGTCGCCGTGGAAACCTTCCACCAGCGCCAGCAGCAAACGCTTGAACTCGCCGAGCATGCGCTCGACCGTGGCTTCATCGAAATAGCGCTGGTCGTAGGACAGGTGCAAGCCCAGATCATCCCCCGGATAGCACACGGCCGTCAGTGGGAAGTTGGTGTGGGTCCGGCCCGAATCCGAGGTCGCGTTGAGGCTCTGCGCACGGTTCAGCACCGAGACTTCCACCGGGGCGTTTTCGAACACGAACAGGCTGTCGAACAGCGGCTGGCCTTTGGGCAGCTCGCTTTGCTCCTGGATGTTCACCAGGGGCAGGTATTCGTATTCACGCAGTTGCATGTTGCTGTCGAGCAGACCGCTGAGCCACTGGCGCACGCTGCATCGCTGACCGTCCTCGGGCATCTTCACCCGCAGCGCGATGCTGTTGATGAACAGGCCGACGGTGCGCTGCATCTGCGGCATCTCCACCGGACGCCCGGCCACGGTGACGCCGAACAGCACGTCGCGATCACCGCTCAAGCGTCGCAGCACCAGCGCCCACGCCGCCTGGGCGAAGGTGTTGATGGTCAACTGATGGGCCTGGGCCAGTTCGCGCAATTGCGCACCGTCCCGGGCATCGAGCCGGGTGTAGCGGTCGCCGACGATCATGCCGCCACTGTCGCCGGCATGCTCACGCAGGAACGGCCGGTCGCTCGGGATCGGCGTGGTCCGCTCAAACCCTCGCAGGTTGGTTTTCCACCATTGCCGCGCTTCGTCCAGGCTCTGGCGTTGCAGCCAGCCAATGTAGTCGCGATAACGCGACACAGGCCCAAGCTGCGCTTCCCGGCCTTCGCCGAGGGCGCTGTAGATCTCGAAGAAATCGTTCATCAGCAGCGAGCGGCACCAGGCATCGATGAGGATGTGGTGGTTGCTCATCATGAACCAGTAGCGCGCCGCGTCCACACGGATCAGGCGCAAGTGGAACGGCGCCTGGTTGAGCAGATCGAACCCGGCTTCGCGTTCGGTCTTGAGCAAGGTTTGCAGCTTCGGCTCTTGCTCGGCTTCGGCGATATCACGCCAGTCGAGGTACTCGATCGGTGTGCTGCCCGGTTTGTGGATCACCTGCAGCATGTCCTCACCGACGTTCCAGCAGAACGACGCGCGCAACGCTTCGTGGCGGGCGACTACGGCTTGCCAGGCCTGGGCAAAACGCTGCGGATCCAGCTCGCTGTTGATGCGGTAGCGGTCCTGCATGAAGTACAGGCCGGTGCCTGGCTCCAGCAAGGTGTGCAACAGCATGCCTTCCTGCATCGGGGTCAATGGGTAGACGTCTTCGATAACGGCGGCCGGCACCGGCAACGCATCCAGTTGCGTCTGATTGAGCTGCGCCAGCGGGAAGTCCGACGGCGTCAGGCCACCGGCGTCGTCGCGCAGGCAATGCTCGATCAGACTGCTCAGCTCACCGAGGTAGGCATCGGCCAACTCGCCGATGGTGGACGGATCGAAGCGTTCGGCGCTGAACGTCCAGCGCAATACCAGTTCACCGCCATACACCTGACTGTCGACGCTCAGCTCGTTGGGCAACGGTGCATAGGCATCGTGGGCCGCGCCGACGGCTTCATCCAGTGGATGGAACAGCGCGTCCGCGCCGAAGCTCTGGTCGAACTGGCCGAGGTAGTTGAAGGTAATCGGTGCCTGCGGCAACGTCGCCATGCTGCGGCGACTCGGCTCATCGGCGAGGTAACGCAGCACGCCATAACCCAGACCCTTGTGCGGCACGGCACGCAGCTGCTCCTTGATCGCCTTGATCGAGGCCCCCTGCCCGGCGGCTTCTTCGATGTTCGACGGCGTCAGGCGCAACGGGTAGGCACTGGTGAACCAGCCCACCGTGCGGGTCAGGTCGATGTCGTCGAACAGCGCTTCGCGGCCGTGGCCTTCCAGCTGGATCAGCGCCGATGGCTGACCGCTCCAGCGGCACAAAACGCGGGCCAAAGCAGTCAACAACAAGTCGTTGACCTGAGTGCGATAGGCACTTGGCGCCTGTTGCAGCAACTGCCGCGTACGCTCGCTGTCGAGACGCACGCTGACGGTTTGCGCATGACGGTTTTGCCGTCCGCCTTCAGGGTGATCGCAGGGCAAATCGGCACTTGGCCCGGCCAGTTGCGCCTGCCACCAGCCCAGCTCTTCGCGCAGGGACTCGCTGCCGGCGTAGGCTTGCAAGCGTGCGGCCCAGTCCTTGAAGGCGCTGGTTTTCGCCGGCAGTTTCACCGACTGCCGTGCTTCCAGTTGGCGATACAGGGTTTGCAGGTCATCGAGCAGCACCCGCCACGACACACCGTCCACCACCAGGTGGTGAATGACGATAAACAAGCGTTGCTGGCCTTCAGGGCCATCGACCAGCAACACGCGCAGCAACGGTCCCTGTTCAAGGTCGAGACTGCGCTGGGCATCGGCGAACAAGGCCGCGCATTTATCCATGGACGAAACACGCACTTGCCACAACACCGGCGCATCGGAAATCGGCTGGTGCAAGGCCTGCCACTGGCCGGCAACCTGGCCAAAGCGCAGGCGCAAGGCGTCGTGCTGTTCGATCACCGCCAGCAACGCTTGCTCCAGGCGATGAGATTCCAGCACCACCGTCGGTTGCAACAACAGCGCCTGGTTCCAGTGTTGGCGTTGCGCGATATCGGTGTCGAAGAACCAGTGCTGGATGGGTGTCAGGCGCGACTCGCCCATGATCAAGCCCTGCTCGGCTTTGACCTGCTCGCTGCGGGTGGCCACGGCGGCGAGGGTCTGCACGGTCTGGTGCTGGAACAGGTCGCGAGGGCTGAAGTGAATGCCCTGCTGCCGCGCCCGGCTGACCACCTGGATCGACAGGATCGAGTCGCCGCCCAGTTCGAAGAAATTGTCGTTGAGACCGACCTGCTCGACGTTCAGCACGTCGCACCAGATCTGCGCCAGCGTGACTTCAAGCTCGCTGCCCGGCGCCACGTAGTGTTGGCGATTCAGCTCCGGGTCCGGTGCCGGGAGCGCGCGGCGGTCGAGCTTACCGTTGCCGGTCAACGGCATGCTCGCCAGCAGGATCAGGTGCGTGGGCACCATGTAATCCGGCAGTTGCGATTTCAGATGCGCCTTGAGGGCCTCGCGCAACATCGATTGCTGCGCTTCGTCCTGTTCGGCGACATCCGTCACCAGATAGCCGACCAGTTGCTTGCCGCTCGGTGCGTCAAGCGCCAGCACGACCGCCTCACGGACTGAATCATGGTCCAGCAGGCGGGTTTCGATTTCACCGAGCTCGATGCGGAATCCGCGAATCTTCACTTGATGGTCGATGCGCCCAAGGTACTCCACCAGGCCATCGGCACCCTGGCGCACCAGGTCACCGGTGCGGTAGATACGCCCGCCATCGGCGGCAAACGGATCGGCCACAAAGCGCTCCGCCGTCATGCCCGGACGCTGGTGATAACCCTGGGCCAGACCCGCGCCACCGACATACAACTCGCCCGTCGCGCCTTGCGGCACCAACGCCAGGTCGGTGTCGAGAATGTAGGCCACGCGGTCGCCGATCACACTGCCGATCGGCACGCTGCCGGCGCCCTCTTCCAGCACTTGCGGAGCAAGACTGGCCAGCGGCATGACCACGGTCTCGGTCGGGCCGTAGGCGTTGAAGAACCGGCTCGGCTTGAACGCTGCACGAATACGCGCCAGGTGCTCACCGGTCAGCGCTTCGCCGCCGGTGATGATCATGCGCACCGGCAGGGTCAGGTCCTGGGTCGCCAGCCATTGCGCCAACTGGCTGCCGTAGCTCGGCGTGAAACCGAGTACGTTGATCTGATGACGACGGATCAGGCCGCAGATTTCTTCCGCGTCCCATTGCCCTTGCGCGCGCAACACCACGTGCGCGCCGCTGAGCAGCGGCACCAGCAAACGCTCGGTGGCGGCGTCGAAGTTGATCGAATAGAAATGCAGCTCGCAGTCGTCGGGGCGCATGCCGAAACGCTCGATTACCGCGCGGCAATGCATGGCGATTTCACCGTGGGACACCACCACGCCTTTCGGTTTGCCGGTCGAGCCCGAGGTGTAGATCAGGTAGGCGTGATGCTGCGCCAGACTGATCGGCGGCAGTTCGGTGGCCGGGAAATGGGCCAGCGCAGCGGCGTCTTCTTCAAGACACCAGCGGCCGACGGTCGCCGGTAACTCGCCCAGGGCCTTGAACATCGCCGCATCACTGAGCAGCAAACCGATGCCGCTGTCTTCGATCATGTAGTGCAAGCGGTCCAGCGGGTATTCCGGATCCAGCGGCACATAGGCACCGCCCGCCTTGAGGATCGCCAACAGGCCGACCACCATTTCCAGCGAACGCTCAAGTGCCAGGCCCACGCGAACCTGCGGTCCGACGCCACGCTCGCGCAGCATCCAGGCCAGGCGGTTGGCGCGGCTATCGAGTTCGGCGTAGCTCAGGGTCTGCCCGGCGAAGGTCAGGGCCGGCGCGTCCTGGCGCATCAGGGCCTGCTCGGCGAACAGGTGATGGATGCACTGATCCAGCCGATGTTCGCCCGCCTCGACACCGAGGCTGTCGAGCAGTAGCTGTTGCTCGCCGGATGCCAGCAGCGGCAGTTCGCTCAAGCGTTGTTGCGGATCGGTAATCAGCGCCTCCAGCAGGTTGCGCCAATGCCCGGCCATGCGGGCGATGCGCGGTTCGTCGAACAGATCGGTGCTGTAGGTCAGGCAGCAGCCCAGTCGATGATCGAGGTCGGTGACTTCCAGGTTGAGGTCGAACTTGGTCGCGCGGGCATCGTTGGCCAGGTACTCGACCGTCATGCCGGCCAGGGTGCGGCTTTGCTGGAACTCCCAGCGCTGCACGTTGCACATCACCTGGAACAACGGGTTGTAGGCCGCACTGCGTGGCGGTTGCAAGGCTTCCACCAGATGATCGAACGGCAGGTCCTGATGGGACTGGCCTTCGATCACCGTATGGCGCACCTGCTCGAACAGCTCGCCGACAGACATCTGTCCGTCGAGCTGGCAGCGCAGCACCTGGGTGTTGAGGAATGCGCCGATCAGCCCCTCGCTTTCCGGACGAATGCGGTTGGCCACAGGCGCGCCGATGCGCAAATCAGTCTGGCCGCTATAGCGGTACAGCAGGGTCGCCAGTGTGGCGGTCATGGTCATGAACAGGGTCAGGCCGTGTTGTGCATTGAAGGCACGGACCCGTGCCGCGAGCTCGTCGCTCAGGTCAAAGCGATACAGCTCACCCTGATGGCTTTGTACCGGCGGACGCGGACGGTCAGCCGGCAACTCCAGCAGCGGATGCTCATGGCCCAGTTGCGTGGTCCAGTAATCGAGCTGACGCTGACGCTCGCCCGACTCCAGCCACTGCCGTTGCCACACGCTGTAATCCAGGTACTGCACCGGCAACGGCGCCAGCGGCGACTCACGGTCGTCGACAAAGGCTTCGTACAGCGCGCTGAGTTCCCGGGCAAAGATGTCCATCGCCCAGCCTTCGGTAACGATGTGGTGCAAGGTCAGAACGAAGTAGTGTTCCTGCTCGGCAGTCTTGACCAGGCACGCACGCAACAGCGGTCCGGTTTCCAGATCAAACGGCTGGTGCGCTTCGTCGTCGGCCAGTTGCTGGACCTGCCACTCGCGGCCTTCGGCATCCAGCGCGGAGAAATCCTTCCACGCCATGCGCACGCCGGTCTCCATGTGCACCTGTTGGCGAGCGACGCCGTCAACGCTCGGGAACGTCGTGCGCAGGGTTTCATGGCGCATGATCAAGGCTTGCAGCGCCGCTTCGAAACGCGCGACATCCAGCACGCCACGTAACCGCGCCATGCCGCCGACGTTGTACGCCGGGCTGTCCGGTTCCATCTGCCAGAGGAACCACATGCGCTGCTGGGAATAGGACAGCGGCACCGCCTGACGACGGTCGACTGTTTCAATCGGCGGCTGTTTGTTGGTGCTGCCGCTGGCCTGGATCAAGCGGACCTGTTCGGCAAATGCACCCAGTTCGCTGTGTTCGAACAGCGTCCGCAGCGGCAACTCGACGTCACAGGCCTGGCGGGTGCGGGAGATGATTTGCGTGGCCAGCAGCGAGTGGCCGCCGAGGGCAAAGAAATCATCGCGCAGGCCGACTGGCGTCAGGCCCAGCACTTCGCGCCAGATGCCGGCGATCTGTTGCTCCAGTTCGGTCACGGGCTCGACGTGTTCGCGAACCTGCCACTGCGGTTCCGGCAAGGCGCGACGGTCGAGTTTGCCGCTCGGGCCGAGGGGCATTTGGTCCAGCCGCATCAGCTGAGCCGGGACCATGTATTCCGGCAGCTGCGCCGTCAGCGCCGCTTTAAGGCGAGTCGTTTGCGCATCGATGGATTCAGATGTATCGGTGGTGGTGAAGTAACCAACCAGTTGTCCACCCGCCGCCGTTTCGCGCACCAGCACCACCGCTTGGGCGACACCCTCCTGCGCCAGCAGACGGGCTTCGATTTCCTGTGGCTCGACGCGGAAACCGCGCAGCTTGACCTGCTGATCGAGGCGACCGAGATACTCGATCACGCCATCGCCAGCCCAGCGTGCACGATCACCGGTGCGGTACAGACGCGCGCCGTGCTCGCCCAATGGATCGACGACAAAGCGTTCCGCCGTCAGGCCCGGACGGCCCAGATAGCCACGCGCCAGGCCGCTGCCACTGATGCACAACTCACCCGGTACACCGGCCGGAACCGGATTGAGCTCGCTGTCGAGCACGCGGCAGATCACATTGCCCAGTGGCCGGCCAATCGGCGAACGTTCGCCATCGGCGCTGGAACACTGCCAATGGGTGACGTTGATTGCGGTTTCGGTCGGACCGTAGCGGTTGTGCAACTGTACGGCCGGCAGTTGCGCCAGCACGCGGTTGCGCAACTCCGCTGGCAAGGCTTCGCCACCGGAGAATACGCGGCGCAGGCTCGTACATTGCGCGCTGAGCGGTTCGTCGATGAACAACGAAAGCAGCGGCGGTACGAAGTGCAGCGTGGTCACGCCGTACGCTTGCACAAGCTGCGCGATGCGATGGGGATCACGGTGTTCGCCGGGGCCGGCAAGCAACAGGCGACTGCCGGTGATCAGCGGCCAGAAGCACTCCCACACCGACACGTCGAAACTGATCGGCGCCTTTTGCATCAGCACGTCGGTTTCGTTCAACTGATAGGTTTGCTGCATCCATTGCAGGCGCTCGGCCAGCGCCGCGTGGGTGTTGCCGACGCCTTTTGGTTGACCGGTCGATCCCGAGGTGTAAATCACATAGGCGAGGTTGTCGCCCTGCAGATGCAGGCCCGGCGCCTGGCTTGGCCAGCTGTCCAGGTGCAAGGTATCCATGGCGATCACACTGACGCCCTGGCTGGCCGGCAAGCGATCGAGCAAGCAGGTTTGCGTCAGCAGCAGTTCGACACCGCTGTCGCTGAGCATGTAGGACAGGCGCTCGGCCGGGTAGTCCGGATCCAGCGGTACATAAGCACCACCGGCCTTGATGATCGCCAGCAGGCCAATCAGCAGTTGCGGCGAACGCTCGCAGGCAATGGCCACGCAGACGTCCGGGCCGACGCCCTTGTCGCGCAGGTAATGGGCCAGGCGGTTGGCCTGGGTATGCAGTCCGGCGAAGTCCAACTGACCGCCGTCCCACAGCAACGCCGTGCGCTGCGGGGTCCGCCGGGCTTGTTCGTCAAGCCGTTCCGGCAGCCATTGACTGGCCGGTGTACAGGGTGCAACGGACCAGTTTGCTTGCTGGTTGTGCTCAGGCTCAGTAAGCAGTTGCAGATCGCCGAGGGCCGTTTGCGGACGCTCGCAGACTTCACGCAACAGGTTGGCGTAATGCTCGGACAGGCGCTCGATGGTCGCCGCATCGAACAACTCGCTGGCATAGTCGAAGGACAGGCTCAAGCGCCCGTTGCGATCTTCTTCACTGTGCAATTGAAGGTCGAACTTGGCTTGCCGGCTGTGCCACGGCAGCTCTTCGGCCAGCAACCCCGGCAGGCGTTTCAAGGCACTGAGGTCGCGCTGCTGGTGGTTGAACATGACCTGGAACAAACCCTGTTCACGGGCCTGCGGAAAAGCTTCAAGCAACTGCTCGAACGGCAAGTCCTGATGCGCTTGCGCACCCAGCGCTGCCTGACGGGTTTGCCCAAGCAGCTCAGTGAACGGCAGCCGTGAATCCACCTCGGCGCGCAGGACCTGGGTGTTGATGAAAAAGCCGATCAGGCCCTGGGTTTCCAGGCGCGGACGGTTGGCGTTCGGTACGCCGATTCGGATGTCACGCTGACCGCTGTAGCGATGCAGCAAGGCCTGGAACGCGGCGAGCAGCAGCATGAAGGAGGTCGATTCGTGGGCCTGGGCGGTCTGGCGAATCGCATCACTGAGGGTCGCACCCAGACGCACGGTATGGCGGGAAGCGCTGTGCAGTTGTTGTGCGCAGCGTGGATGATCGGTGGCCAGGCTCAGGGTCGGATGCTCATCGCCCAAACGGGCTTTCCAGTAGGCCAGTTGCCGCTCGCCCTCCCCTTGCGCCAGCCATTGGCGCTGCCAGCTGGCGTAATCGGCGTACTGCGTCGGCAATGGCGCCAGGAGCGCTTGCTGGCCTTGGGAGGCCGCCGCATACAGGCGCGAGAACTCGTCGATCAGCACATTCAGCGACCAGCCGTCCGCGATGATGTGATGCATCGTCACCAACAACTGATGGTCTTCGTCGTCGAGGCGCACCAGCGTCACCCACAACAGCGGGCCTTTCTCCAGGTCGAACCGGGTCCGCGCTTCATCCTCGCGGATTTGCTGCGCGCGGGCTTCACGCTCGCCAGCAGGCAGATCGCTGATGTCGATCATTTGCAGGTTAAACCCGGAGGCCGCAACGACCTGTTGCAACGCCACGCCATCACGCTCGAAGAAGCGCGTGCGCAAGGATTCGTGGCGCTCGATCAACTGCTGGAAACTGGCGCGCAATGCGTTCTCGTCCAGCTCGCCACGCAGGCGCAAGGCACCCGGAATGTTGTAGGCGCTGCTGTGGGGGTCGAGTTGCCAGGTGATCCACAAACGGTTTTGTGCCAGCGATTGCGGCATCGGTTGCTGGCGCGACAGCGCCGTGATCGCGCCTTGGGCCAGGCCACCGTCCTGTTGCGAACGGGCCACGACATCGGCGAAGGCGCCGAGGGTCGGGGCCTCGAACAGCAGGCGCAGGTTCAACTCCAGCCCCAGCGCTTCACGCAGACGCGCCACCACTTGCGTCGCTGCAATGGAGTTGCCGCCGAGCAGGAAGAAATGATCGTCGGCGCCCACCTGCCCGACCTGCAATTGCTCGCACCAGATACGGCCGATCAGGTTTTGCAGCTCAGAGCCCGACTCGACCTGGCTTGCACTTGCGGTGCTGGCCGACGGAAACACCGCGTAGCTGTCGAGGCTGCCGTCCGCCAGTCGACTGCGGCACGCCGAGCGTTGCAATTTACCGCTGGACGTTTTGGGCAGCGCACCCGGATTGAGCAACACCACCACGCTCGGTGCTTCCTGATATGCCTCGGCGACGGCCTGGCGAATGGCTTTGATCAGCGCCTCGGGCGGCAGGATTTTCTGCACGCTGCGGCTGATTTCGGCGGCGATGCCGATGCCCTCCTGACCATCGACCGTGACGGCAAAGGCGGCAACACGGCCCTTGCGCACCACTTCCACTTCACGCTCGACGGTCTGTTCGATGTCCTGCGGGTACAGGTTGTGCCCGCGCACGATCAGCATGTCCTTCAGGCGGCCGGTGATGAACAGCTCGCCGTTGCGCATGAAACCCAGGTCACCGGTTCGCAGCCAGGTCTGGCCGGCGTGCCGGACGAACGTTTTGGCTGACGCCTCGGGGTTGCGCCAATAACCGAGGGCGATGCTCGGCCCGCTGGCCCAGACTTCGCCGACGGCGTTGTCGGCCTGTTCGCTGAGCGAGACCGGGTCGACGATCAGCACGGCGTGAGCCGGCTGGCTGATGCCACAACTCATGATCGGGCTGCCCTCGCCCACTTCCACCCGGTTCTGCGCCAGAGCCTGATCGTCCACCTGCAGGTTGCCGATGCCTTCGCCGCGCACTGTGCCGGCCACAAACAAGGTGGCTTCGGCCAGACCGTAAGAGGCCATGAAGCTGTCCGCGGTGAAACCGCAGGTCGCGAACTTCTCGGCGAAGCGTTCCAGGGTGTCGAGGCGAATCGGCTCGGAACCGGAATACGCCACGCGCCAGCCACTCAGGTCCAGCCGTTCCAGGGCCGATTCGCTGACCCGCTCGCTGCACAGGCGATAAGCAAAATCCGGCCCGCCGCTGATGGTGCCGCCGTATTCGCTGATCGCTTCCAGCCAGCGCAACGGCCGACCGAGGAAGTACGCCGGTGACATCAACACGCAAGGCACGCCGCTGAAAATCGGCTGCAGCAAGCCGCCGATCAGGCCCATGTCGTGGTACAGCGGCAGCCAGCTGACGATCACGTCGTCGGGGTTGAGGTCGATGCCGAAGCCGTGACGAATCAGCAATTCGTTGGCCACCAGATTGCCGTGGCTGACCTGCACGCCCTTGGGCAGTGCGGTGGAGCCGGAAGTGTATTGCAGGAAAGCGATGTGATCGTCCTGCAAATCCGCCGCGACCCAGCATTCGGCCAGTGCACCGTCGAGGGTGTCGACACACAGCAACGGCGGCGCCCCTTCGATTTGCTGCAATGCATCGCGCAGCCCGGCGCTGGTCAGCAGCAGGCGCGGCTGGGCATCGCTGATGATCGACAGCAGGCGTTCCTGGTGATGACGGCGCGTCGACTCCGGTGGGTAGGCCGGGACCGCGATCACCCCGGCGTACAGGCAACCGAAGAACGCCGCGACGTAATCCGGGCCGCTGGGGAACAACAACACGGCGCGGTCGCCAACATCCGCTTGAGCCTGCAAGGCGCCGGCAATCGTCCGCGCCCGCTGATCCAGCTCGCGATAACTGAGCACCACAGCCTGATCCGGGGTCTCGGCAAGAAAACGCAGGGCCACCCGATCCGGCGTCAGGGCCGCGCGGCGCTGAAGGGCTTGGACCATTGTGCTGGGGAGTTCGAACGCGTCGGTCATGAGGTTTCCTGCCTGATTTCGGCTTGGTAGGAGCGAGCCTGCTCGCGAAAATCCGGAGAACACCGCGGGGTGTCAGGCGCCCATCGTCATCGTTGACGACCATCGCGAGCGAGCTCGCTCCTACGGGGTGATGAGGGTTGCGCTGTGCAATTCACCAATGAGAACGGATGACGTCTGGAAATAATTAGTCGCCAGGCTGGAACGCAAAGCGGACTGAAGTGAGACAACGTGTCGCAGTTCGCACTCTGCACCTTTGGTGCGCAGTAATTCTTTTTCTCATTTGACAATCATTATCATTAAGCCTAGTTTGTCGCTCGATTGTGCAGGACGGCCCCCCGGTTTATCCCCGTCCCACTAACCTTTTGGCAGCAAGGTGATTTCCATGATGGAACCAGTATCCACAAGCAGGTGCGATACACCGCTACTTCAGGCATTCGTCGATAATCGACTGATTCTGGTGAAGATTGCAGCCCGTATTACCGGTTGCCGCTCACGTGCCGAAGATGTTGTGCAGGACGCGTTCTTCCGGTTGCAATCGGCCCCGCCCATCACCAGTTCGATCAAGGCCCAGCTCAGCTACCTGTTCCAGATCGTGCGCAACCTGGCGATCGACCACTACCGCAAGCAGGCGCTGGAGCAGAAGTACTCCGGCCCTGAAGAGGAAGGGCTGAATGTGGTGATCCAGGGTGCGTCACCGGAAACTTCGCACATCAATTTCTCGACGCTGGAGCACATTGCCGATGCGTTGACCGAGTTGCCGAGCCGCACCCGCTACGCCTTCGAGATGTATCGCCTGCACGGCGTACCGCAAAAAGACATCGCCAAGGAACTCGGCGTCTCGCCGACCCTGGTGAACTTCATGATTCGCGATGCGCTGGTGCACTGCCGCAAGGTGTCGGGCAAACGTGGCGATATGGCTACTCGCCAATAAGATCCGAGATCTGCATCGCGCCCATCGCGAGCAAGCTCGCTCCCACAAGTTCAGCGCACACCCTGTGGGAGCGAGCTTGCTCGCGATAGTGGACTCAAGGTCAATACAGGGCTTGAGCCTTACCTCTCAGGCCAGTGCGCACCGATCGAAAAACCGCTCCCGCCCCAATACCATCAAGGCCGCGCGCTTGTGCGGGAAGTCGAACTCCTTATCGCAGTGAAAGCACTGGTTGTGCATGTACCCGATCATCTTCGCGTTATCGGCACGCGGCTCGGCCACCACGCGCTGCGTGCGCGGATCATCGAGAAACAGGTAATGCACCAGCGCCGATAACCAGCTCGCCACCTTGTGCGGACCGCGATGATTTTCCTCCCCCACCAGCATGTGAATGCCGCGGTCGTAATCGCCGGCATCATAGAAGGGGGCGATGCGATCCTCCTTGGCCCAGTAGGCTTCGAAGTAAGCGAACGGCTGATCGTCGAAACACCCGATCAGCGTCAGGGTGTGCGGATCGGCCTCGAGTTTGCTCAGGTATTGGCGATGCTGTTCGAGGCTGCCCTCCTCCTGCCAGAAGCTGGCGACGCGCGGACTGTTCTGCCAACGGTTGAAACGCGCCAGGTCTTGCTCGATTTCCAGGGTACGCAGGGAAACCCAGGCGCCCAGCCGCGCATCGAATCGTCGATACACCTCACCCTGGGGTTTCACCGCTCGCAGCGGATGACGCTTGCCACCGGTGATGACCATTTGCTGTGGGTAGCTGCCGGTCAGGGAACGCCCCAGCCATGGCTGCGGCAACTGCCAGAACAAGGTGCGCTCGCAGCAATACTGGCCATTGACGGAAGTCGGAATCAGCAAACCACTGAGCACAGCTTCGTGCGGCACGTCTTGCAGTTGCCAGACCAGGCGCTGACAGTCGGGGTCACGGGCGAACAGCCAGTAACAGGCCGCCCATATCGCTTGCCCTTCGGGGTGACTGAAGTGCTCCAGCAATTGCACGTGCAACTCGGGGCCACGATTGAGCCGCAGGGTGAGCAACGGCTGCCCTTCCAGGCTGAGACTCAGGCGGCTTTGTGTTTCATCAGCGGCAAGACGACTGCCGGTCGGCAGGCACAGGGCAGTCAGGTCATTCAGATTGGACATGGGGGCGGGCTCACGATAATCGTCGACAGTTCAACGAGGTGACGTCAGCCACGGAGGGAAATTTAGGAAAAGAACGTCAATTGACGACTTGAGGTAGCGGTTCTTTGTGCGGGACCGGCACCACCGCAATCTTGTACGGATCGAAAATCTTCAGCATCTGGCCACCGTCCCGCAAGCCTTGCAACAATTTGCCGAAGACCTCGCCGCTGATGGGGGCCGCCGGGCGCAGGATGGCGTAATGGTGATAGACCTGATCGATGCGATCGGACGCCAACAACTCCTTGGCGACCTTTGGATTGCGCAAAAAGTAGTCGTTCAGGTAAGAGCGCGTGACCAGGGCGATGTCGGCGCGACCGCGTAACACCATCAGCAGATTGCTGTCATGGGAATAGGTCAGCGTGGCGTTGTAGTTTTTCGCCAGGTACTGGGGCTCGGCATTGAAGTTGGCGAACTCGTAGTGATAACCGCTGAAGAGTGCCAGGCGCTTGCCGCTCAGGTCGGCAAAATAGCTTTGCTGCCGATCAGGCAGGCGTTGCGCGACAAAAATCTCGGCGTCTTCCAGCCCCATGTCGACGGCGGTATGGGGAGTGTCCTCCCAACCCCAGGCCGGATTTTCGAAGATGGCCATGTCGACCCGGCCCTGCTTCAAGTCACCGAAACGCCGTGGAATGGACGTGGGCACCAGGACAAACTGATAGTCACTTTGCGCAGCGTTCAAGGCCTCGACCAGCTGCGGCAGCAACCCGGTATCGGCCCCGGATTCCGGGCGCACGGTGTAGGGCGGAAAATGCGCGGCACCAATGCGCACCAGTTGCGCAGCCTGGGATGGCAGCATTGTTAATGCCGCAAGCGTCGCGAGCAAAAGCTGCGAAGCTGTCCGAATTGGCGACCCCCTCAAAACAAGCTCACTCCCCAATAAAACGGCATCAATGACTTCAAGCTAGGCGTTTTCTTCAAGTTAGCCAGTTTAATGCTGGCCAACACAAGTTTATTACCGGTCTTCCAGCACCAGAATCAACGCTTCATCGGCCAACTGATCAAGACTCATGCTACCGCCGGCGCGAAACCAGGTGGTGGTCCAGGACAATGCGCCGGTCAGGAAGCGGCGGGTAATGAACACATCGCCGCGGATAAACCCGGCGGTCTTGGCTTCGCCCAGTACTTGCAGCCAGATGTCTTCGTAGATTTCGCGCAGCGCCAGGACCTTGGCCTGGCCTTCTTCGGACAGCGAGCGCCATTCGTAGACCAGCACGGCCATGGCCTCGCCGCTGCCACCCATGATCGACTGCAATTCACAGCGGATCAGCGCCAGCACCCGTTCGCGCACATTGCCGGCCTCGGCGATGGCCGCACGCATCAACGCGGTGTTGTAGCGGATGGTTTCCTCCATCACGGCGCGCAGGATTTCGTCCTTGCTTTTGAAGTGGTGGAAAATACTCCCGGACTGAATGCCCACGGCACCGGCCAGATCGCGCACTGTCGTGCGCTCATAGCCTTTATTGCGGAACAGGTGGGCCGCCACTTGCAGCAGCTTGCCACGGGCGCTGTCCGGGTCGGTCAATTGGCCGTCGTCCACCAATTCACGCATGACCCTCAGGGCTTTTTGCTCGTCCACCCGTTCTCTCCTACAGTCGATCAATCAATAACGCCGATCCCCCCGAAAACAGCGGGGTTGCGCGGGCAATTTAAGCTCATGGGTGCAACCAAGCAAGCGCTTGGGAAGAAGATAATCCAGTCATTTACAAACCAAGCGCTTGCTTGGTAATGTCGACACACTTGGGTTGGAGGTGGCTATGGAACGGACTGCGCCAAAATCAATTCGCATCGGTTGCGCCAGCGCGTTCTGGGGCGATACCTCGACCGCTGCCGCGCAACTGGTGGAACACGGGCATCTGGACTATCTGGTCTTCGATTACCTGGCCGAAATCACCCTGTCGATCATGGCCGGCGCACGGATGAAAGATCCCCAGGCCGGGTATGCGGGCGACTTCATCGAAGTGCTCGCGCCCTTGCTGCCGCAGCTCGCACAGCACAACATCCGGGTCATCAGCAATGCCGGCGGGGTCAATCCCCAAGCCTGCGCCGCCGCCCTGCAAGCGGCCTGCGACAAGGCCGGGGTGACGTTGAAAATCGCCGTGCTGCTGGGTGACGACCTGCAACCGCAATTCAAGCAGCTGGGCAGCCAAGGCATTCATGAAATGTTCAGCGGTGCACCCCTGCCATCGAGGTGCGTCTCGACCAATGCCTACCTCGGCGCACCCGGCATCGTCGAAGCCCTGCGTCTGGGCGCGGACATCGTGATCACCGGGCGCGTGGTCGACAGTGCGGTAGTCAGCGCCGCGCTGGTGCATGAGTTCGGCTGGTCGTGGCACGACTACGACAAGCTCGCCCAGGCCGCATTGGCCGGGCACATCATCGAATGTGGCGCCCAGTGCACGGGCGGCAACTTCACCGATTGGCGCGACGTGCCCGACTACGAACACATCGGTTTTCCCATCGTTGAAGTCAGCGCCGACAGCCAGTTCATCGTCAGCAAACCGCAAGGTACCGGCGGGCTGGTCACACCGCTGACGGTGGGCGAACAGATGCTGTATGAAATCGGTGATCCGCGCGCGTATCTGCTGCCCGACGTGGTGTGCGACTTCACTCAGGTCAAACTGCTGCAACAAGGCAAGAACGCGGTGCAGGTGCACGGCGCCAAAGGCCTGCCGCCGACGGCTCAATACAAGGTCAGCGCCACGTACCCCGATGGCTTTCGTTGTACCGCCAGTTGCCTGATTGCCGGCATCGATGCCGTCGACAAGGCGCGGCGAGTCAGCGCGGCGATCATCAACAAGACCTCGGAAATGTTCAGCCAGCGCGGCTGGGCGCCGTACAGCGAGGTGAATATCGAGTTGCTGGGCAGCGAGGCCACCTATGGCCCTCACGGCCAGCGGCAGGACAGCCGCGAAGTGGTGATCAAACTCGCCGTGCGCCATCCGGACAAGCAGGCCTTGATCGTGTTCTCCCGGGAGATTGCCCAGGCTGCCACCGGCATGGCGCCGGGGCTGACCGGCATTGTCGGTGGCCGGCCGACGGTGTATCCGCTGATCCGACTGTTCTCGTTCCTCATCGACAAAACCGCCTGCACGCTGGACATTGATTTCATGGGCCGGCGCCACCCCTGTGCCCTGCCCGCCCTCGATACGCTCGACCCGCTTGACCTGCCAGCCCCGTTCGCTGCGCCGAAGCCGACCGGCCAGGCCGACGCCAGCGTGGCCCTGGTCAAGTTGGCGGTCGCCCGCTCCGGCGACAAGGGCAACCACAGCAACATCGGCGTCATGGCCCGCGAGCCCGAATTCCTGCCATGGATCGCTGAGGCCCTGACCCCTGAAGTGATCGTCGACTGGATGGGCCACGTCCTCGATCCCATCCACGGGCGGGTCGAACGCTGGTACTTGCCCGCCAGCCACAGCCTGAATTTCCTGCTGGAAAACGCCCTCGGCGGCGGCGGTGTCGCCAGCCTGCGCATCGACCCGCAAGGCAAAGCCTTCGCCCAGCAACTGCTGGAAATCCAGATCCCGGTGCCGCAGCGCATCGCCGACCAGTTCAACTAGAGGATTGTCGCCATGGCCTACGATTCGATTTTCAAAGCCGATTTGTTTGCCGGCCAAAACATCATCGTCACCGGTGGCGGCAGCGGCATCGGCCGCTGCACCGCCCACGAACTGGCGGCCCTCGGCGCCCATGTGCTGCTGGTCGGGCGCAAGGCCGACAAGCTCAAAACCGTTGCAGCGGAAATCGCCGAGGACGGCGGCAAGGCCGACTGGGCCGTTTGCGATATCCGCGAGGAAGAAGCGGTGACGCATCTGGTCAGCGAACTGATTCGCAAGCACGGCCCGATCCATGGCCTGGTCAACAATGCCGGCGGGCAGTACCCGTCGCCCTTGGCCTCGATCAACCAGAAGGGTTTCGAAACCGTGATGCGCACCAATCTGGTGGGCGGCTTCCTGATGGCCCGGGAAGTGTTCAACCAATCCATGAGCCAGCACGGCGGCGCCATCGTCAACATGCTCGCCGACATGTGGGGCGGTATGCCCGGCATGGGGCATTCCGGCGCGGCACGCTCGGGCATGGACAACCTGACCAAGACCGCCGCGTACGAGTGGGGTCATGCCGGCGTGCGGGTCAACGCCGTGGCGCCGGGCTGGGTTGCCTCCAGCGGCATGGACACCTACGAAGGCGCCTTCAAGGCCGTGATCCCGACCCTGCGCGAACACGTACCGCTCAAGCGCATCGGCACCGAATCGGAAGTCAGCGCGGCGATCGTTTTCCTCCTCAGCCCGGCAGCGGCGTTCGTCAGCGGCAGCACCCTGCGCATCGACGGCGCCGCCAGCCTCGGCGGGCGCGCCTGGCCGATCCATAAAGCGACCAACAGTGAGTCGTACAACGGTTTCCACCGCGCCTACATACCCGATGTGTTGAAGGACAAGGAATAACCCATGCCGGTGATTCAGTCGCAACTCGATCCCCACAGCGAGCCGTTCGCCCGGAACCGTACGGCAATGCTGAGCGCCATCGAACAAGTCCGCGTGCTCGAACAGAACCTGCTGGACAAGGCCGCCGAAGCCAAACCCAGGTTCGAAAAACGCGGTCAGTTATTGCCCCGCGAGCGCCTCAATCTGCTGCTCGACCCCGGCGCTCCGTTTCTCGAACTGGCGAGCCTGGCCGGCTACAAGCTGCACGACGACAAGGACGGCAGCTGCGCCGGTGGCGGCCTGATCGCCGGTATCGGCTATGTGTCTGGCGTGCGCGTGCTGGTGGTGGCGAACAACAGTGCGATCAGGGGCGGGACCATCTCCCCCAGCGGCTTGAAGAAATCCCTGCGCCTGCAACAGATCGCCATGGAAAACAAACTGCCGGTGATCACCCTCGCCGAAAGCGGCGGCGCCAACCTCAATTACGCGGCGGAGATTTTCGTCGAAGGCGCGCGCAGCTTTGCCAATCAGGCGCGGATGTCGGCCATGGGTTTGCCGCAGGTGACGGTGGTGCACGGCTCGGCCACGGCGGGCGGTGCCTATCAGCCGGGGCTGTCTGATTACGTGGTGGTGGTGCGCGGCAAGGCCAAGCTGTTTCTCGCAGGTCCCCCACTGCTCAAGGCCGCCACCGGCGAAGTCGCGACCGATGAAGAACTGGGCGGCGCCGAGATGCACGCACAAATCGCCGGCACCGCCGAATACCTGGCTGAAAACGACGCCGATGGTGTGCGCCAGGTACGCGAGATCGTCAACCTGCTGCCGTGGAACGAGCAGTTGCCCCCATCGCCCGAACGTCGCTGGGAGGAGCCGCTGTACCCTATCGACGAACTGCTCGGCCTGATCCCGGATGACCCGAAAAAACCCTACGACGTGCGCGAAATCATCGCCAGGCTTGCCGACGCCTCGAACTTTCTCGAGTTCAAGGGCGAATTCGATCAGCAGACCGTCTGCGGTCACCTGAAAGTTCAGGGACGCGCCTGTGGCTTCATCGGCAACAACGGCCCGATCACGCCCAAGGGCGCGAGCAAGGCCGCGCAGTTCATCCAGCTGTGCGACCAGAGCCAGACGCCGTTGCTGTTTTTCCACAACACCACCGGGTTCATGGTCGGCACCGAATCGGAACAGCAGGGGGTGATCAAGCACGGCGCGAAGATGATTCAAGCGGTGGCCAACGCCCGGGTGCCGAAGCTGACCATAGTCGTCGGCGGCTCCTACGGTGCCGGCAACTATGCAATGTGCGGGCGCGGCCTCGACCCGCGTTTCATCTTCGCCTGGCCCAACAGCCGCACCGCCGTGATGGGCGGTGCGCAAGCGGGCAAGGTGCTGCGCATTGTCACCGAGGCGAAACAGGCCAAGGACGGCCTGGTGCCCGATCCGAAAATGCTCGACATGCTCGAACAGGTCACCGCGCAGAAACTCGACAGCCAGTCCACCGCGCTCTACGGCAGCGCCAATCTGTGGGACGACGGTTTGATCGACCCGCGCGATACCCGGACCTTGCTCGGTTACTTGCTGGACATTTGTCACGAGGCCCAGGTGCGGCCATTGCAAGCCAACAGTTTTGGCGTAGCCCGGCTCTAGGCCGGCTCAAGGAGAACAATAAAAATGATCTTCACCCAGGAACACGAAGCACTGCGCCGCACCGTGCGCCAATTCGTCGAGCACGAGATCAACCCGCACGTCGAGGAATGGGAAAAGGCCGGGCGCTTCCCCATCCATGACATCTTCCGCAAGGCCGGCGATCTCGGCTTGCTGGGCATTTCGAAACCGGAAAAATTCGGCGGCATGGGGCTCGACTACAGCTATTCGATCGTCGCCGCCGAAGAATTCGGCACCATTCATTGCGGCGGCATCCCGATGTCCATCGGCGTGCAGACCGACATGTGCACGCCGGCACTGGCCCGTTTCGGCTCCGATGAATTGCGCGAGGAATTCCTGCGCCCGGCCATCAGCGGTGAGCAGGTCGGCTGCATCGGTGTTTCCGAAGTCGGTGCCGGTTCCGACGTCGCCGGATTGAAAACCACCGCGCGCAAGGACGGCGACGACTATGTGATCAACGGCAGCAAGATGTGGATCACCAACTCACCGAGCGCCGACTTCATCTGCCTGCTGGCCAACACCTCGGACGACAAGCCGCACATCAACAAGTCGCTGATCATGGTGCCGATGAATACGCCGGGCATCAGCTTGAGTTCGCACCTGGACAAGCTCGGCATGCGCAGCTCGGAAACCGCCCAGGTGTTTTTCGACAACGTGCGCGTGCCGCAGCGCAACCGCATCGGCCATGAAGGCGCGGGGTTCATGATGCAGATGCTGCAGTTCCAGGAAGAGCGCCTGTTCGGCGCGGCCAACATGATCAAGGGCCTGGAATATTGTGTCGACAGCACCATCGAATACTGCAAGGAGCGCAAAACCTTCGGCAATGCGCTGATCGACAATCAGGTCATCCACTTCCGTCTCGCTGAGCTGCAAACCGAGATCGAATGCCTGCGGGCGCTGGTTTATCAGGCCACCGAGCAATACGTCAAAGGCCAGGATGTCACGCGCCTGGCTTCGATGGCCAAGCTCAAGGCCGGGCGGCTGGGCCGCGAAGTCAGCGACAGCTGCCTGCAGTATTGGGGTGGCATGGGCTTCATGTGGGACAACCCGGTGGCCCGCGCTTACCGCGACGTGCGGCTGGTGTCGATTGGCGGCGGCGCCGACGAAATCATGCTGGGGATCATCTGCAAGTTGATGGGCATCCTGCCGGGGAAGAAGAAATGAACAACCTGCCGGTTTGCCAGACCTTGCTGCTGGAACTGCACAACGGCGTGTTGCATGTCACCCTCAACCGCCCGGAATGCCGCAATGCGATGAGCTTGCAGATGGTCGCTGAGTTGCGCTCGGTGCTGGCGGCGGTACGCGATAAGCCAGGGGTTCGCGCGCTGGTGATCGGTGGCGTCGGCGGGCACTTCTGTGCTGGCGGCGACATCAAGGACATGGCCAACGCCCGCGCTCAGGGCCCCACTGCGCACCGGGACCTGAACCGGGTGTTCGGCGCACTGCTGCAAGAGGTGCAACACGCACCGCAAGTGGTGATCACGGTGCTGCAAGGCGCGGTACTCGGCGGTGGTCTCGGCCTGGCCTGCGTCAGCGATATCGCCCTGGCTGATCACCAGGCGCAATTCGGCCTGCCGGAAACCAGCCTGGGTCTGCTGCCGGCGCAAATTGCGCCATTCGTGGTGCAACGCATCGGCTTGACCCAAGCCCGGCGCCTGGCCCTGACCGCGGCCCGGTTTGATGGTCACCAGGCACGGCGCATGGGGCTGGTGCACTTTGTCGAACATGATCCGCAGGCCCTGGCCGAGCGTCTCGATGAGGTGTTGGCCCATGTCTTGTGTTGTGCGCCGGGGGCGAATGCGGCGACCAAGAAACTCTTGCTGGCGAGTGCGGGTCAGCCGTCGGATGAGTTGCTTGATCAGGCTGCCGAATGGTTCAGCGAAGCGGTGACCGGGGCAGAAGGCGTCGAGGGAACGATGGCCTTCGTGCAAAAACGCAAACCGGGCTGGGCCTCCTGAAAATCTTCGCTGGCAAGCCAGCTCCCACACTGGAATGCATTTCAAATGTGGGAGCGGGCTTGCTCGCGAAGAGGCCCGAACAAACACCGCAAAATCCAGAGAGCCAACCCATGCCCGGACTGAAAAAAATCCTCATCGCCAACCGCAGTGAAATCGCCTGCCGCATCCAGCGCACGGCCCAGGCGCTGGGCTATCGCACGGTCGCCGTGTTCAGCGATGCCGACGCCGATGCCCTGCATGTACAGATGGCCGACGAAGCAGTCAACATCGGTCCGGCCGCGGTGCAACAGTCTTATTTGAACATCCCGGCCATTCTCGACGCTGCCCGGCGCACGGGCGCGGATGCGATCCATCCGGGCTACGGTTTCCTCTCGGAAAACGCCGGGTTTGCCCGCGCGTGCCAGGATGCCGGCATCACCTTCATCGGCCCCAGCCCCGAGGCCATCGAACTGATGGGCAGCAAGCGCCTGTCGAAGATCGCCATGATCGAAGCCGGTGTGCCCTGCATCAAAGGCTATCAAGGCGCCGAACAGAACGACGCCACCCTGAGCCGCGAAGCCGAGCGCATCGGCTATCCGTTGATGATCAAGGCCAGCGCTGGCGGCGGTGGACGCGGCATGCGCCTGGTGCACGAAGCCGGCAACCTGCTGGAACAGATTCGCACGGCACGCTCCGAAGCCCTGAACGGATTTGGCAGCGGTGAACTGATTCTCGAACAGGCACTGATCGAACCCCGTCATGTCGAGGTTCAGCTGTTCGGTGACCGGCATGGCAACCTGATTTACCTCGGCGAGCGCGATTGTTCGGTGCAGCGCCGGCATCAAAAAGTCATCGAGGAAGCACCCTGCCCGGTGATGACCTCTGAACTGCGCCAGGCCATGGGCGAAGCTGCGCTCAAGGCCGGCCGGGCAGTGCATTACGTCGGCGCGGGCACCGTGGAGTTTCTGCTGGATGCCAGCGGGCAATTCTATTTCCTGGAGATGAACACCCGACTGCAAGTCGAGCACCCGGTGACCGAATTGATCACAGGGCTGGATCTGGTGGCCTGGCAATTGAACATCGCCGAAGGGCAACCCCTGCCCTTGCGCCAGGAGCAGGTGCAACTCACGGGCCACGCCATGGAAGTACGCCTGTATGCCGAGGACCCGGCCCAGGGTTTCCTGCCGCAAACCGGGCGCGTCGTGGCCTGGGAACCGGGATTGCAGGAGGGCGTGCGGATCGACCACGGCCTGATCGAAGGTCAGCTCATCAGCCCCTTCTACGACCCGATGATCGGCAAGCTCATCGCCCACGGCGCCACCCGCGAGGAGGCCCGCCGCAAATTGCTGCGGGCGGTACAGGACAGCGTGCTGCTGGGGGTGCAAAGCAATCAGCGTTTGCTCGCCAGCCTGCTGGAGCACCCGCAGTTCGCCAGCGGTGACTTCAGTACCGGATTCATCGCGCAGCACTTTGCCGACCCTGCCTGCCTGCAGTCCCATGCCCCGGGCGCGCAACACCTGGCCATCGCCACCGCCCTCTTCTACCTGGCGTCGGCACAGCCTCATCCCGCCCCGCTGGGCGGTTGGCGCAACAATGCCAGCGTGCCCCTGCACTATCGCATCGGCCTTGAGGATCAAGACTGGGTGGTGACGTTGCAGGCAATCCCGGGTGAACCATTGCGCATTCAGGTCGCCGAACGCTGTCTCGAGCTGAAGGTCCTCCACTACGATGGGCGCCGGGCCACCCTCGAGATCGATGGCATCCGCCAGCGCCACGCCTATCGCCTGGAGGCAGGGCAACTCTGGCTGTTTACCCGGCCGGGCAGCTTGCAGTTTGCCGATCGCACTCAGGCGCAGGTTTCCAGCCGGGCCAGTGTCAGTTGCGGCACCCTCAAGGCCCCGATGGACGGTGCGATTGTCGACGTCCTGGTCAATGAAGGCAGCCCGGTCACCAAGGGCCAGCTGCTGGTGGTACTGGAAGCGATGAAAATGGAGCACCCCTTGAAATCAGGCATCGACGGTGTCCTGAAACGCTTGCAAGTCAAAGTCGGGGATCAGGTGAAAAACCGGCAGATACTGTTGGAGGTCGAATAAGGCGCTAGGCGGAACCGCCGGGTTTGGCTACGCTCAAAGCCTATCAGGACGCGGATACCAGGAACCCTGCAATGCCTCATTGGCTGGTCATTGATCTGGAGGCCACCACCGATGAGGGTGGATGGCCAGTAACGGATATGGAAATCATTGAAATCGGCGCCACCCTGGTGGACCGCAAGGGACGCGAACTGGACCAGTTCCAGCGCTTCGTCCGCCCCTTGCGGCGGCCGTTGCTGACGCCATTTTGCCGCGAGCTGACGCACATCACCCAAGCCAACATCGATGCGGCGCAACCGCTGGGCGAAGTCTGGCCGGCATTTGAGCGCTGGCTCGGCCAACACCACGCGCGACTTGAAGGCTGGGCCAGTTGGGGCGACTACGATCGCAAACAGCTGCTTCAGGATTGGCAGCAACTGGGACTTGCCAGTGCCCTGGCCAACGTGCCCCACATGAACCTCAAACAGCGCTTTGCCAAGGCCAGGCGTCTGGAACGCCCGCTGGGGCTCAACGGCGCCCTGCAACTGGCCGGCCTGCAGTTCACCGGCCAGCAACACCGGGCGCTGGAAGATGCGCGCAATACCGCACGCCTGCTGCCACTGGTTCTTCCTCTTTAGACAGGTGACGACACTCGGGGCCTTGTGCATACTGGCCGGCCCTTTTTAGCCCTTTTCGAGGAATCGCCCATGTTTAAAGTCAACGAGTACTTCGACGGCACCGTCAAGTCGATCGCCTTTGGCACCGCAGAAGGTCCAGCGACCATCGGCGTCATGGCTCCGGGCGAATACGAATTCGGCACCAGCCAGCGTGAAATCATGCACGTGGTCAGCGGCGCATTGACCGTCAAGCTGCCAGACAGCAGCGACTGGGAAACCTTCGCTGCCGGCAGCCAGTTCAACGTGCCGGCCAACAGCAAGTTCCAGTTGAAAGTGGCCGTCGACACCGCTTACCTGTGTGAATACCGCGGCTAAACCCGCGAGGCTTTACCGAAATAAAGGTCAGCGCAATAAAAATGCCCGTGTTTTTCGACACGGGCATTTTTTTGTTCTGCGCAAAATTATTCGAGGATCTCCACCGGCATGCCGACTTCAAGTCGACCGTTGCCGTCGTTGACCAGGTTCTGGCCAAACATCGCACCGTCCGCCTGCGAACGGTATTTCTGCAAGGTTGCCAGGGGTTCGCGGTCGTCGCTGCGCTCGCCGGTTTGCGGGTCGATGGTGGTCAGGATGCAGCGTGAGCAAGACTTGACCACGCGGAACTCGACATCACCGATGCGGATACGCTTCCAGCCGTCCTCGGCGAAGGCTTCACTGCCTTCGATCACCAGGTTGGGCCGGAAACGCAGCATCTCCAACGGACGCCCGACCCGTTTCGACAAGTCCTCGAGGGAGGCCTGGCCAATCAGCAACAGCGGATAACCATCAGCGAACGCCACCTGGTCGTCATCCTTGCCGTAGCCCGCCTCCGTCATCCGCGCCCGATCAAGCGGCACTTGCACCAGGCGTGTCGGTTTACCAATAAATTCGCTGACCCAGGCTGCGGCTGCATCACCTGCGTCGGGGACCCGCAAGGTATCGCGCCAGATCGTCACGCCACGCAGTTCTGCATCACGACCGGGCAAGGCTACGTCGATCGGCGAATGACCAGGCGCACTGAGGGTCAGGCCGCCTTCGGCATTCCACAACGCCGACAACTGGCTCATCTGCGCCACCGCACGCTGGGTCAGGAAACGACCGCTGGCTTTATCCACCAGCATCCAGCGGCGATCGCCGTCCAGACCGAGTTTATCGAGACCGATCCGTTGCAGCGCCTCGCCCCTGGCGGACTTCAACGGATAACGATACAGCGCGCTCAGACGCAACATGGCCAGCTCCCTGTTAGGCAAAACGCCACCCTATACGAGCTTGAACGCCGAATCAAAGAGCAAAAACCTGTAGGAGCGAGCTTGCTCGCGAAAAACCCAAGGACGCCGCTGGGCATCTGGTTTTACGCGTTATCGTTCAAGACCATCGCGAGCGAGCTCGCTCCTACAAGGGCTTAGACGGTGACTTCGTCAAGCATCAGGCGCTGACGTACCACGTCGACGAGTTTGTCCGGTTGGAATTTGGAGAGGAAATTGTCGCAGCCGACCTTTTTCACCATCGAATCGTTGAAGCTGCCGGACAAAGAGGTGTGCAGCACCACGTACAAGCCGCGCAGACGCGGATCGTTGCGAATTTCGGTCGTCAGGCGATAGCCATCCATTTCCGGCATTTCCGCATCGGTGAAGATCATCAGCAGTTTTTCGGTCATGTCCACGCCGGTGTCGGCCCAAGCCTTGAGCATGTTCAAGGCCTTCAACCCGTCGCTGGCGATGTGCATCTTCACGCCCAGCTGTCCCAGGGTATCGCGCAATTGCGCCAGGGCCACGTTCGAGTCATCCACCAGCAGCACCTCACGGCCACGGGCGCGCTCCAGTACCGGATCTTCGAGCTTGTCACGGGAGACCTTGGCGTTGTACGGGACGATTTCGGCCAGGACCTTTTCGACATCGATGATTTCCACCAGTTGATCATCGACCTTGCTGATTGCCGTCAGGTAGTGCTGGCGGCCGGCGCTGCTCGGTGGCGGCAGGATGGCTTCCCAGTTCATGTTGACGATCCGGTCCACGCCGCCGACCAGGAAGGCCTGAACCGAACGGTTGTATTCGGTGACGATAATCGTGCTGCCAGGCCCCGGCACCAGCGGGCGCATGCCGATGGCCTGGGACAGGTCGATCACCGGCAGGGTCTGGCCGCGCAGGTTGACCACGCCACACACAAAAGGATGGCGCTGCGGCATCAGCGTCAACTTTGGCAACTGCAGGACTTCCTGTACTTTGAAGACGTTGATCGCGAACAATTGCCGTCCGGCGAGGCGGAACATGAGGATCTCCAGGCGATTCTCACCCACCAGTTGCGTGCGTTGGTCTACCGTGTCGAGAATGCCGGCCATCAATGACTCCTGGTCTTGTTCGGATGAATTCACTTAGAGAAGGTTATCGGCTGTTTTTGCCGAAGCTTGACCCTCTCTAAAATGCCACGCACAGGCATTGATGCCACATTAACATCATGCTTTACTGGCGCTGTGATTACATCTGTTGCACTTCTGCGCCGCGACCCCGGCTCTTGCGAAAGGTTCCGTTGCGTAAGGGATTCCCCTATCAACAATCAGGTGCAACCTGATATTCGCAATATCCAATAGCCATTAATGTGACGCCATTCTCATTGCATGAACGGAGTCAGGCTTTTGTGTGCGATCGCAAGCCAGTGGCCAACCACCCTCTCGTGTTCCCCAGCCTGCCGCCGTTCGTTCGCCCGACGACTCGGCAATGCCGGGGTTCCGACCGCCCTCGTCGACACACACGATATCCCCTCATTTGACATGACGTTGTGGAGATAAGTATGCCGAACGATCGTAAAGAGTGGGCCCAGCGGCTCCCGGAGTTTCTCGTCGAGGCTGAAACACTCCTGGCTAAAACCGAGGAATGCCTGAGCCATTTACAGTTGATCAGCAATGATAAGGACGCCATCGACTGCATGCTCAGCACGCTACTCAAGCTGGCCAACAAGGCCGATGCCCTGGCGTTGGCGGCCGTGTCCGAGTTTTCGCTGCATATTCATGGTTTGCTGAACCACGCACAGAACACCATGAGCCTGCACGACGAGGCGCTGAGCGCCCTGAAAGACTGTCTGACCCTGATTGCCTGGCAACTCGAACTCATCGACCAGACCACCGGGCAACTCAGCCTTGACGACAGCGAGCAGGTCACCCTTATCGAAGCCTTTGCCTTTCAGGTCGGGCAAAGCCGGTTTCAGCCACCGGTCAATTCCAGGCCGCTCACCCTCGTGCCCTATTCGGAACGACGGGCCTGAACTAATCCAACTATGCCGTATGGCGGGGTTTGGTTATCAGTAGCGCACTGTTAATTGAGTGCGCATATGTCGCAAATGAATATTTCATAGCTATAAGCGACATTCTTAAAACAACCACTATTGCCTATCGACAATGGCGCGCCAGCCTTGATCAGGTATTGCCTGGTATTAACAGCCCCCTGGGGCTATCGGTATTTTGCGATGGCAACAACCAACTTGTTCCATTATGGAAGCATTGTCGAAACGACTGGATTCCTGACTTTTCGAACATGCATACGGACGCGACCAACGGTATCTTAAGTGCTACCATGCCGCCTGTTAGTTGACGCCAATTAATGGCTGCGTGATCGCAGCCGAACTCGTCGGCGCTCCACATAAAAAACAGGGGCCTGTCAGCCAGCATGACCGGTCAGCCCGCAGCGAACATCCATTGGCTCCATCCGCTATGTACGCCAGCCTCAAGTCAATCGCCAAGTGGCCGCCCTCCCGGGAAAATGCTCGCAGATTCACGCTGTTGCTATGCGCCTGCTCGACCCTCGGCAGTTTGCTGGTCCATGGTTTGTCCATTCCGTTGCCCTTGTCATTGCTGCTGCTCAACATTGCAGCGCTGACCAGTGTTGTCGTGCAGTACTGCCTCTCGCGCAAATCGATCAAATTCGAGCCTCAGGAGCTGGCCGACCGGCTATTGCAGGTCCAGGAAAACGAGCGTCACCGACTGAGCCGCGAACTGCATGACGACATCGGTCAATTGCTGACCGCCGCAAAATTGCAAAGTGACTGGCTCAAACGCCGGATGCCCGAAGAGCTCCAGGGACAATGCACGGTCCTGTGCGACACACTGGAAGAAACCCTGGCCAAAGTTCGTGACGTATCCGCCATTCTCAATCCCCGGCAGTTGACCAGCCTCGGGCTGGAAGCCAGTCTGCGGGCACACCTGCTCAAGACCCTGGCCAACACGCCGGTACACTGGAGCCTGGAATGCCAGCAGCGCCTGACCGGCATACCGGAGGAAATGGCCGTGGCGGCTTTTCGCATTACCCAGGAAGCGGTCACCAACATCCTGCGACATGCCCGGGCCAAGAACCTGCTGGTATGCCTGCAACGCCTGCCCCAAGGCCTGAGGTTGCAGATCAGCGATGATGGCCAGGGCTTCGCACCCGCAACGGACCCAGGGCGCGAAGGGCAACGCGGTATGGCCGGGATGTCAGAACGGATAGATCAACTGGGCGGCACGTTGACCGTTACCAGTGAGCCGGGCAAAGGCACTCAAATCGAAGCTCTATTTCCCTGGGCGCCCCGTGCGCTCGAACGGGCCAGTTCGAATAAGGTTATGCATTGACTTGTAACTTACTTCTGGTGGATGACCACTCGCTAATCAGGGCTGGCGTGCGCGCCCTGGTAATGGACCTGCCTGGCTACGCCGTCGTCGGTGAGGCCAATGACGGCTCGCAGTTGCTCGAAATGGTCGGGCATCTGTCGCCGGATATTGTCCTGCTGGATATTTCGATGCGCCAGACCGGCGGCCTCGAAGCCTTGCAACAGCTCAAGCGGGTGCACCCGCAGAGCAAGGTGCTGATCCTGTCGATGCACACCGACCCGGCCCTCATCATGCAGGCCCTGGAGTCCGGAGCCCACGGCTATCTGCTCAAGGACACCACGGCGACCGAACTCGAGCACGCGCTGGACGCCTTGCGCAACAACGAGCGCTATCTGAGCCCGGCCATTGCCCACACGGTGATCACCCAGGCCCTGATCCGAAATCAGAAGCACCAGCCCGAACCCGCCGACTCGCACAACCTGACGGCACGCCAGCTGGAAATCCTGCGGTTGATCGTTCGCGGCAAATCCACCCGAGAGATTGCCAACGGCCTGGGGTTGAGCGTCAAGACCGTCGAAACCCACCGTTCGCAGATCATGAAGCGTTTGCAGATCTACGATGTGGCCGGCCTGGTGCTGTTCGCCGTGCGTGAACAAATCATCAGCCTTGATGACTAGGCACTTCACTGGCCCGTAGCAACGGCGAGTCTTCAGGCAAATGCACGAGCAACGCCGCCGGGCGGACCGAGAAACGCAGGTTATCTCCGACCAGCGGCTCACCATCAAGGTTGATGCAGAGCCCTTCCGAGGCCTTGATCTCGACCCATGGCAGGCGCACCCGGACAAACATGCTGTCGATGCCAAAACCTTCGGTCAGCAGGTTTTTCAATGTACCGACCACCTCCTGCGGTGCCGGCAGGATACTGATATCCAGCAAACCATCATCGACCAGGGCCTGTGGGCACAATTCCCGCCCGCCACCGGCCTGTCGGCCATTGCCGATGCCCAGCGCCAGCAGATCGCCGCTCCAGTGGAAATCCGGTCCCTGCAATTCACCGTAGGCGGTATGCAGCTCATTGAAGCGTGACAGGCCGGTGAACAGGTAAGCAGCACCACCGAGGATTTTCTTCAACTCCTCCGAGGTGTTCGCCGTGACATGACTGCCAAACCCACCGGTCGCCATGTTCAGGAATATCTGCCCGTCGACCTCCCCCAGATCAATGGCGGTCGGCGCGGTATCAAGCAACGCCAGCGCCTGATCAGGCTGCAGGGGCACGCCTGCCGCACACGCAAAATCGTTGGCGGTTCCCAGCGGCATCAGTATCAGGCTGGCTTTTTTCGAGTGCTCCGCCATGGCCTCGGCGATATCCCGCAAGGTGCCATCGCCGCCACCGGCAATGATGTGTCGATAACCGGCCGCCAACGCTTCGCCCACCAGTCTCTGCGCATCGCCGGCTTCCCAGGTCAATCGCACAGCCAGCTCCCAGCCTTGTTCACGACGGTTTTCGACGGCGGCACGAACCGCCTCGTTGAGTGCCTGTTTGCCATGCAGAATCAACAGCGCCTTGCGATCGCTCATTACTTCACTCCCGTTTGAATGGCATCTGGGAGATGTTGACCGCGCAGGCGCTGTTAAAGGTCGCCAGAAAACCAATTATTTCCAGTCAGGCAACTTGATCCCCTACGGCAGGATTTTTCTTACAAGACGTGAGGAATCTGCTCAATTGACCGCAAATCCGAATTGGTAGACCTTGGGGTTTCAGCAGGACACCACAGGGACGTGCCAAGCAAGGCCAAAACCCTGGATTACCGGCCAGCACAAGAGCCACGGGAGAAATTGATATGGAACCTCGCGTTACCGAGCTGGAAACACACCTCAAGCACATACGCAGGGACCTGGACGAAATCCGCGGTGACGTCAAATCCATCAAGCACAGGCTCGCCTACTCCGCCTGCGGAACGGTCGTGATCCTCGGTCTTCTTGGCTGGATCGCCAATAGCCGTTTCGAGCAGGTCATTTCATTGTTTCTGGCACATTGAATGGCCATCAGGCAAAAACCCGGTTCAATCAACCGGGTTTTTGCCTGGCTAATCCGCTGAAGCGGTCAACTCAGTACTTCGCTCAACGGAATGAAGAAAACGCTATCGCCCTGAACCAGCGTGCGACCTTCCAGGACTTCTACCAGTCCATCAGCCCAGGCAGCGCTGCGCAGTACACCGGAACTCTGGTTTTTGTAGATCGTCGCCCTGCCGTTTTCCAGCCGTCCACGCAAATACTCCCGCCGATTGCCAGGTCGGGGCCAGTCAAACCCTGCCGGTACCTGCACCTTCAGCGGCTCGACTTCCTTTACACCCTGACGACGCAGGAGATAGGGCCTGGTCAACAAGGCAAAAGTCACGAGGGTCGATGCCGGATTGCCCGGCAAGCCGATCACGGGCACACCGCGAAAATGTCCGAACGTCAGCGGTTTGCCGGGCTTGATGGCGAGTTTCCACAGCGTCAGTTCGCCCTCTTCGCGCAAGGCAATACCCAGAAAATCGGCTTCTCCCACCGATACGCCACCGGTCGAGAGGATCAGGTCGACATCCTTCAACTCACCCAATCGGGAACGAGTGGTTTGCAGATCGTCCGGAAGAATGCCCGCGTCGACGACCTCACAGCCCAGACGCTGCAACCAGCTGCACAACAACACCCGGTTGCTGTTGTAGATCTGTCCCGGACCCAGCGTCTGGCCCGGCTCAACCAATTCGTCGCCGGTCGACAGCACCGCCACACGTACCTTGCGAACGACCTCCAGCTCGGCGTAGCCCAATGAGGCAGCCAATCCTTGCTCGATCGGCCCCAGGCGTGTGCCTGCCGGCAGAATCAACTCGCCGACGGTCGCTTCCTGGCCTTGCGGACGGATGTTCTGGCCCTGGCTCAAGGCTTGCGTGAAACGCACTCGCTCATCCGTCTGGACCTCGGCGTTTTCCTGCATTTCGACACAATCGGCACCGGCGGGAACAGGCGCTCCGGTGAAAATCCGCGCACAGGTTCCAGGCTGCAACGGATCGGGGGCCTGGCCGGCAAACACCTTCTGGCTGACCACCAACGGCTCTCCCGTCCAGTCAGCCGTGCGCAGGGCATACCCGTCCATGGCACTGTTGGGCCAGGGCGGCAGATCAAGGGTCGACAAAAGATCTTCAGCCAGTACACGCCCCTGCACCTGCGCCAATGGCAAGCGTTCACGCTCGACAATCCTCGAGGCCTCGGCCATTTCCAGCAAGCGTGCCAACGCCACCTCGACGGGCATCAGGCTGCCGGTCTTGCCCGGCTTACCCACGGGATTCACAAGGCGCTGCCTGTTTCAGGTGGGGCACGAAATTGCACGGGCGATGCCGCGAATCCAGCTGTTCGGCCAGAATGCCGTCCCAACCGGTGCGCACGGCATTGGTCGAACCCGGCAAGCAGCAAACCAGCGTGCCATTGGCCAGACCGGCCAACGTCCGGGACTGGACGGTCGAGGTGCCGATATCGGCAACCGAGATCTGACGGAACAGCTCGCCGAATCCATCGACCTGCTTGTCCAGCAGGCAGCTGACGGCTTCCGGTGTGCTGTCACGCCCGGTAAAACCGGTTCCGCCGGTGATCAGCACCACCTGCACGACATCGTCGGCAATCCAGTTGGCGACTTGCGCACGAATTTTGTAGAGGTCATCTTTGAGCAACACCCGGGCTGCCAGGTAATGACCGGCGGCACTCAGGCGGTCGACAAAGAGCTGGCCCGAGGTGTCGGTTTCCAGCGTGCGGGTATCGCTGACAGTCAGCACTGCAATGTTCAGCGGTGCGAAAGGTACATCAGCCTTGGCTTTCATAGGCTCGTCCAGTTGTAGGAGAAACAGCCCGGTGTTATATCACAGCGCTCCGTTTTTTCGCCGCTCCCATGGAGACCTGCCATGACCATGAATTCACAATTGCCACCCTGCTCCATTCTGCTCCTGGCGGGCGGTCGCGGCCAACGCATGGGGGGGCGGGACAAAGGGTTGCTGGACTGGCGAGGCGAACCGCTGATTGCTCACTTGCATCGCAAGACCCGCCCGCTGACCGATGACCTGATCATCTCCTGCAATCGCAACCTGGAGAAGTATGCGCCCTACGCCGACCAGTTGGTCCACGACGATGAAGGTGGCTTCCCCGGGCCCCTGGCGGGAATTCGCGCGGGCCTGGAAGCGGCCCGCCATACCCATATGCTGGTCCTGCCCTGTGACGTTCCGGGCATTGATGCGGCGCTGATCGGCACCATGCTCGAGACCGCCAACCTGAATCCGGACAAGCCGTTGATGGTGCGGCACGATGACCACTGGGAGCCGTTGTTGTGTGTGATTCCAGTGCTGCACAGGGCAGCCTTTGAAAAGGCCTGGAACGAGGGTGAGCGCAGCCCTGGCCGGTTGATGCGCAAGCTCGGCGCGACCGCGCTGCAATGCCCCGACAATGACCCTCGGCTGGCCAACCTCAACACGCCGGAACTATTAAGCGGTCATGTAAGCGGTCACGACACTGTGTCAGACTGACATTGATCAGGAACTTGCGCGGACGGTTCACGTCTCAAGTTCAGCAACCAAAGAATTCATATTCGGAGACACACTCATGATGCAACGGACACTCGCCACTTTCATGCTCGCACTGGGCCTCGCCACCCTCGCCGGTTGCGCGTCGCCTACGGTGATCACCTTGAATGACGGTCGCGAAATCCAGGCCGTCGACACGCCAGAGTTCGACAAGGATTCCGGCTTCTACGAATTCGAACAGCTCGATGGCAAACAGACCCGCATCAACAAAGACCAGGTCCGTACCGTCAAAGAGCTGTAACCGGGTGCCGCCGGATACAGAAAAGCCCGCTTGATGCGGGCTTTTTCATGCCTGAAGAACAGCACTTCAGGGGCGCCGTTCAGGATCACCATTGCAGGGTAATTTCACTCTCGAACACTCGCTCCTGGCCTGTGACCGGATCGATGAATCTCAGCCCTTGGGCCAGCAGCTTCAAAGGATTGGCGTAGTCATCCTGTGCATCCTTGAGCACCTCGGGGTAAAACGGGTCGTTGCAGATAGCGGCGCCCAACGCCGCCATGTGTACCCGCAACTGATGTTTCTTGCCCGTCACCGGGTAAAGACCATACCGCCAGAGTTTCTCCTGTTTCTCCCTGACTTCGATCGCCGTCTCGGTGTTGCAGGCCCCAGGCCCTTCCTGCATGCGGAAGAACGGCTCGCCATCGACCAGCCGGCTTTTATGAACCCGCGGGAAAGCAAGTTCAGGCAACGCCGCTGCGATGGCCTCATAACGCTTTTCGATCTGCCGGGTTGGAAACAACGACTGATAAGCCGAACGACTCTGCGGATTGGCGGAAAACAGTACCAGCCCTGCGGTATGCCGGTCGATGCGATGCAATGGCACCAGATGCGGATTGTCCAGGCGACGGATCAAGCGCCTGAGCAGCGTCTGTTCGACGTATTCGCCAGCCGGCGTCACCGGCAGAAAGTGCGGTTTGTCGGCCACCACCAGATGCTCGTCCGCGTACAGAATCGACTCGATTACCGGGATCGGTTTTTCATCCGGCACTTCGCGAAAATAATGAATCCGCAAACCTTCCCTGTAGGCCAGATCGAGGGTAATCGGCATGCCCCGCCCATCGAGGACCCGGCCACGGGCGATTCTGTCCAGCCATTGTTCACGACCGATGGCGCTGAAATGCTCGCACAGACAATCGACAACGGTCTGCCACGGGCCAGGTGGCAAGTACAGCGTACTGGCCTGGCTGTGTGCCGCGGAAAAAGAAGAAGTGGACATACGAAAGTTCTAACCCTCAGTGCAGAGCGGCATTATCCAACAGCACGGGGAATGAACCTAGCCTCAAGCCGGAATCCGTGTGCGCGCCGCCGCTTCGGTGTATTCCTTGAGCCAGCGCAGTACATCGACCGCCTCCCAGCGAGCGGGGTCATAGAGGGCGTACAACAATCCCTGATAACCCACGACATCGAGTTGCCGGTGATAACCCGCGCGTTGAAACAAGGCTTCGATCTCTGCGAAACAGGTATTGAAATGCGTTTTGTTGAAGGGTGTCTTGCCCTCGGTCACCAGACCATCCAGACGCAACTCAAGAACAGCTTCACTCACGACGTCTGCGGACATCCGGTTCACGCTGTTCTTCAACTGTTCGACATTGACCACGACTCATCCCTCTCACGCCCGGGCTTGTCTGCTCACTGCCGAAAATCAGCAGCGGCCATGCAAGCACCACGAATAACTGTATACGCATACAGTATCCGATCAATACCGGATAAGCCAAGGGGATCAATCGCAAAGTTCGACAGGCGGGAAACACCACCAGCGCAAAAGCCGCTCAAAGCAAGAACGCCACCACCTCATCGGCACTGAATGGCCAGCCCAGTTCAGCGCCGGTGTCGACCCGTCGCAACACCGGAATACGCAGGCTGTAGGCGGCGAACCAGGTTTCATCGTCGGCGATATCCACCAGTTCCACCAGCAGACCGCGCTCGACAAACTCCATCAACATGGCTTCGGCTACTTCACAGAGATGGCATCCAAGGGTGCCGAACAACTGACATACGGGAAGCATGAGCGCTCAACCAGAAAATGAAGTGACCATTCTAGGCCTGCTCCGAAAAACCGTCGAGCCATTGAGTCTCCTGCCTGATGCCACCGACGATGATCAGACCTGTGTCAGTCCTGGCTGACGGCGCCGATCTTGTGGATCGAAAGGTCCGCGCCGTAATACTCCTGCTCCTGACTCAGACGCAATCCATGCAGCGCCTTGATCACGCCATACACGGCGAACCCGCCGGCCAGTGCCACGGTGACGCCCAGTGCCGTGCCGATCAACTGGCTGATCAGGCTGACCCCACCGAGCCCGCCCAAAGCGCTCTGGCCGAAAATGCCGCAGGCAATACCGCCCCACACGCCGCACAAGCCATGCAGCGGCCAGACACCCAATACATCGTCTATGCGCCACTTGACCTGAGCGGCGGTAAAGCACCAGACAAACAACGCCCCCGCGACGGCGCCGGTCACCAGCGCCCCCACCGGATGCATCAGGTCGGAGCCGGCGCAGATCGCCACCAGTCCCGCCAACGGTCCGTTGTGCAGAAAGCCGGGGTCGTTGCGCCCGACGATCAGTGCGGCCACCGTACCGCCCACCATGGCCATCAATGAGTTCACCGCCACCAGTCCGCTGACACCTTGCAGGGTTTGCGCGCTCATGACGTTGAAGCCGAACCAGCCAACAATCAGGATCCATGAGCCCAACGCCAGAAACGGGATGCTCGAGGGTGCGAACGCGACCAGCCGACCTTCGCGATAGCGGCCATTACGCGGCCCGAGCAACAGCACCGCCGCCAGTGCCAGCCAACCGCCCATGGCATGCACCACCACTGAACCTGCGAAATCATGGAAACCGGCGCCAAAACGCTCCAGCAGCCAGGCTTGCAAACCCAGGTTGCCGTTCCAGACCATGCCTTCGAAGAACGGATAGATGAATGCGACAATCAACGCGGTTGCACACAGCTGCGGGACAAACCGGGCGCGCTCGGCGATTCCTCCAGAAATGATCGCGGGGATCGCCGCGGCAAAGGTCAGCAGGAAGAAAAACTTCACCAGTCCATAACCATGGTCGGCATTGAGCACGGCCGCCGGTTGCATGAAGGTCACGCCATAAGAAATCCAATAGCCTATAAAGAAGTAAGCCAGTGTCGATACGGCGAAGTCACTGAGGATTTTCGACAAGGCATTGACCTGGTTTTTCTGTCGCACGGTTCCGACTTCGAGAAAGGCAAAACCGGCGTGCATGGCCAGAACCATGACCGCACCGATCAGAATGAACAGCGTGTTGGAGCTATGGACCAGGGTGTCCACGGCGCTTTGCAGATTTTCCATGGGATGGGCTGACCTTATGGCAGAAAAAAGCACCAAAGCAGTTCGCGATGACCACCCACGCACCAAGTTGCAGCTTCGAAGCATCAGAGGACTGATCTCGTTGAACTGCCTTGGTGCACGGACACCGTCCGGGAAAAACGTGACCCGGACGTTTGCGCGAGTTTTTGATTGTTGGTCCTACGGTTTTACTGAAATCATGCCCGGCTATAGCGCAATGGTGCGCACCGGCGCACCACGACACAGCAAAAGTTGTACCAGTCATTTGTACTGAACCTTCGCAGAAGGCTCATACTCGAACGCATCAGAAAGCCACTTATGGAGATCCACCATGGCCCGCATCCAGGCAAAGACTGCTCAAGAAATCCTGATGAACGATTTTCAGACACTGGTCAGTGACACCGAACGGTTGCTGGAGCACACCGCGACCCTGGCCGGCGACCAGGCCGACGAGTTGCGCGAGCAGATTCACGACAGTCTCTTGCGTGCCCGTGAAACCCTGAAGCTGACCGAAGACTCCCTGCGCGAACGCGGCAAGGCGGCTGTCACCGCCACCGAAGACTATGTCCAGGCCAACCCTTGGCAATCGGTCGGGATCGCGGCCGGCGTGGGTTTCCTGATCGGCCTGCTGGCCAGCCGGCGCTGATATGTCGATCGGTGAATCCGGCCCGTCTGCGACGGGAACAAGCTCCTCATCGCGGCGCCTGGGTGCTGCCTTCCTGGGGTTGCTGCACAGCCATGTCGAACTGTTCGGCATCGAGTTGCAGGAACAGAAAGCCCGCACCGTCAGCCTGTTGCTGTTTGCCGGTCTGGCGCTGGTGTTTGCGTTGCTGCTGCTGGTAGGGCTGTCGACCCTGGTGCTGATCGTGTTCTGGGACACCTATCGCCTGACCGCCATCATCGGGCTCTGCGTGTTCTACACCCTCGCCGCCATATTCTGCGCGATGCGTTTGAGGGCAGCGATTTTCGATGAGTCCTCGCCCTTCCACGGGACGCTGGAAGAGCTGGCCAACGATCGGGAGCGCCTGCTGCCATGAACCTGCCTGAATTGCCACACAACAGCTCACGCACGGAAATGCGCAAGGCGCTGATTCGCCTGCGCATGGAAATGCACCGCCAGGAAATCCGCCACGAATCCGCGCAACTGCTGCAACCGTTGCAACGCGTGCGCGGGATGACGCAGAACCTGCAGGACGGTTTCGGCATCAAGCACGCTCCACTCTGGGGCGTGGCCGCCGTCACCTTGCTGGGTTTTCTGACCGGCAAGGGCGCAAAGAACGGCGCTGGCCTCAGCAGCCTGACCCGGCTGATCCGCCTCGGCACCACACTGGGGCCGCTGATCAAACTGATCATGCAGGGCTCTTCGCGCAAAGACTGATCAGTTTCTTTCTGGCTACGCTCTTGCAGTGTCGACGGGATGCCCCCTCTATCGAGGGGGGGCAATCCTGTGCGCCTACCCGGTCAATTGCCCCCCGGCGAAAAAAGTTCTTGCAAGGTGGCCTCGATATCGACGGCGCCCGGTTGTAGTTCCGCTTGCAGGTCATGACGCGAAACGGGAAGCTAGGCCATCAGTCACCTGACGGAGAGTCCCGCCTTGGATTGGCACACCCTGCTTACCCGCGAACGCCTCGGAAAGCCTCTGCACAGCCCTGAAGAACTCGGCCGCAGCCCTTTTCACAAAGACCACGACCGCATCATTTTCTCGGGGGCTTTCCGCCGCCTCGGGCGCAAGACCCAGGTCCATCCGGTGTCCAGCAATGATCACATTCATACGCGCCTGACCCACTCGCTAGAAGTCAGTTGCGTGGGGCGCTCGCTGGGCATGCGGGTCGGCGAAACCATCCGCAACGCCCTGCCCGACTGGTGCGAACCCAGCGACCTGGGGATGGTGGTGCAATCGGCCTGCCTGGCGCACGACATCGGCAACCCGCCTTTCGGCCATTCCGGTGAAGACGCGATCCGTCACTGGTTCCAGCAAGCCGCCGGCCGTGGCTGGCTGGATGCAATGAGTGAAGCCGAGCGCAATGACTTCCTGAACTTCGAAGGCAACGCCCAGGGCTTTCGGGTACTCACTCAACTGGAGTATCACCAGTTCGACGGCGGCACCCGACTGACCTATGCAACCCTGGGCACCTACCTGAAGTATCCATGGACGGCCAGGCACGCCGATTCGCTGGGCTACAAGAAACACAAGTTCGGCTGTTATCAGAGCGAGCTGCCGCTATTGGAGCAGATCGCCCATAAACTCGGCCTGCCACAACTTGAGGAACAACGCTGGGCGCGGCATCCGCTGGTGTACCTGATGGAGGCCGCCGACGACATCTGCTATGCGCTGATCGACCTGGAAGACGGTCTGGAAATGGAATTGCTGGAGTACGCCGAAGTCGAGTCCCTGCTGCTGGACCTGGTAGGCGACGACTTGCCGGAGACCTACCGCCAGCTCGGTCCCGGCGATTCGCGCCGACGCAAACTGGCGATCCTGCGCGGCAAGGCCATCGAACACTTGACCAATGCCGCGGCCCGCGCCTTCGTCGAACAACAGCACGCACTGCTGGCCGGCACATTGCCCGGCGACCTGGTGGAGCACATGCACGGGCCCGCCAAGCGTTGCGTGTTGAACGCCAAGGACATGGCCCGCAAGAAAATCTTCCAGGACAAGCGCAAGACCCTGCACGAGATCGGCGCCTACACCACCCTGGAAATTCTCCTCAATGCCTTTTGCGGCGCAGCACTGGAGCAGCACAACGGCCGGACCCCGTCATTCAAAAGCCGCCGCATCCTTGATCTGCTGGGTAACAATGCACCCGATCCTCACGGCCCGTTGCACACGTCGTTTTTGCGCATGATTGATTTCATCGCCGGCATGACCGACAGCTATGCCAGTGAAATGGCCCTGGAAATGACCGGCCGTGCCAGCCACTGAGGTGCTTCGTTTGATCAGCCATTACGGCGTTCGTTTTGGCTGATCCCCCATCAACCTCCAACAACACTCAAGTCTCGTCGAATCGCCCTACAACACATGGCGAGCGAACTGATCGCCTGTCCGACACTCTCGCGAAACAATCGCCCTCCCTCTGTTCGACAGATGAAGTACGCACCATGGCCGAAGACGATCTACGCATCCTCGTGGTGGAGGACCACCCCTTCCAACTGATAGCCACTCAATACCTGTTGGAAAGTTATGGCTTCACCCGACTGACTACCGCCGACAGTGCCAAAAGCGCCATGCAGCAAATGCTCGGGGTCGACCAGCCGTTCGACATCCTTTTATGCGATCAATGCCTGCCCGAGCTGACAGGGCTCGATCTGGTCCGGTTCGCCAGTCAGCGAGGACTGATCAGACAGGCGATCATACTGAGCAGCCTGACGACGTCTGAACTGGATGAACTTGTAAATACGGCCACTGAACACGGGCTGCCATTATTGGGCTACCTGATAAAACCATTGAAACAATCTGAATTTAGAGACCTGTTGACCTTGGCACCAACATAAACAAAAAGCACATATAAGAACCGACAAATACACAGCGTAAAACCTACAAACAACTTCCAAAAAAAATCCACCAGACCACCAAACTTCCCCAGACTTCCTAATAAGAAACCTAGTTAATACGTAGTCCAATTCCTTTTAATCTGTAGGATTTCTCCTATATTGCTGCTACAGCCCGGTCCGTTCATGCGTCCCTTCAAGTATCTGAGCTAAGGTGCGCGCTTTATTTGAGCTCGCATGGGACTTGATTATGAACTCCGTTTTTATTGTCGACGATCACCCGGTTATCCGCCTTGCCGTTCGAATGCTACTGGAACACGAAGGTTACAAAGTCGTCGGCGAAACTGACAATGGGGTCGACGCCATGCAGATGGTTCGCGAATGCATGCCGGACCTGGTCATTCTCGATATCAGCATTCCAAAACTGGATGGCCTGGAAGTGCTGTCCCGGTTCAACGCAATGAGTAATCCACCTAAAACACTGGTACTGACCGCACAATGCCCGACACTCTTCGGTATTCGTTGCATGCAATCCGGAGCCTCGGGTTATGTCTGCAAACAAGAGGACATCAGTGAACTGGTGAGTTCCATAAAAGCGGTATTTTCAGGTTACAACTATTTCCCGAGTGAAGCCTTGAACCCCATCCACGGAGATGAAACACGCTGCATCGAATTGGAACTGTTCAAGTCCGTAAACGACCGGGAACTGATGGTGCTGCAACTTTTTGCCCAAGGTCGCACAAACAAGGAAATCGCCAAGGGCATGTTTCTGAGCAACAAGACCGTGAGTACCTACAAAAAGCGCCTCATGCAGAAACTCAAAGCCAAATCCCTGGTTGAACTGATCGAGATGGCAAAACGTAACGCACTTGTGTGAGAACCTGGATGCCCAGCCGTTTGAAGGTCTATCTGATTCAAGTGACCGCAGGTCTATGCGTGAGCACCTCGTTGTTCGGAGCACCGGGCGATGAATTCTACACGCTGCTCAGTCGCGCGAAGGTCGGGGCGCTGGAGATTCGACTGGATCAATCCCAGCAACAATGGATAAACAACAAAAATCAACTGACGCTCGGCACGTCGGCCCCGGACTACCCCCCTTTCGACCTGACCACCAGTGGTCAGGACTATGAAGGCTTTACCGCCGATTACGCTGGCCTTCTGGAAAAAGCAACCGGGTTGCCGGTCAAGGTTCAGCGTTTCGAATCCCGAGGGGCCGCGATCGCTGCGCTGCAGAATGGCGATGTCGATCTGCTTGGCAGCGCCAATGGATTCGAAGCTGGAATTGCCGAGATTGCCCTGTCCATACCCTATGCCGTCGACCAACCCGTATTGGTGACCCGCGAAGGGGAAACCCGATCCCTCACCGATGGCCTGGCCGGATTGCGCCTGAGCATGGTGTATCACTATTTGCCGCTGGCGGAAGTCAAGGCGTTGTACCCAAAGGCGATCATCACGTCCTATCCGTCCTACCAGAATGCGATCAATGCCGTTGCCTTCGATCAGGCGGATGTGTTTCTCGGCGACACGATTTCAACTCACTACATGATCAACAAGGGGTACTTGAACAACATCCGGATGGCCAACTTCGGCAAACATGAAGCCCATGGCTTCAGCTTTGCCGTCAACAGGAACAACCCCGAGCTGCTCGGCATCATCAACGCGATGATCAGGGCCATTCCCTCCAGTGAGCGAGAAAACATCGCCAAACGCTGGAGCGCCGGCAGCGACATTCTGCTGACCGATCAAAAGCTGCAACTCACTGACCGGGAAGAACGCTGGCTGGCACATCACCCGACAGTGCGCGTCGTCGTCAACGAAGCCTATGCGCCACTGACGTTTTTCGATAGCAATGACAACTTTCGCGGGATCAGCGCGGATTTGCTTGAGCTGATCAGGCTGCGCACCGGCTTGCGCTTTGACATCCAGCGCAGTCGAAACGATGACGAGATGATCAAACAGATCAAAAACAACCAGGCCGATGTGATCGCCGCATTGCTCCCCAGCACCAAACGTCAAACCCAACTGAACTTTACCCGCCCCTTCCTGGAAAACTCCTACGTCCTGCTGACCCGCAAAGCCGCCGACAGCCCGACCAACCTCGAGCAGTTGCAGGACAAGCGCCTGGCCATTGCCCGCGGCAATCCACTCATGGATTACCTGCGCATGGAATTTCCCCGGATCAGGTTGATCGAAGCTCCAGATACCTTCAGCGCCGTAGAGTTACTCGACGAAGGTCAGGCCGAGGGCGCGGTGAACTCACTGGTCATTGCCAATTACTTCATTTCCTCGCGGCTGTTCGAACACACCTTGCAAATCAGCACCACCATCGGCACCGAGCAGGCAGCGTTCTCGCTGGCCACTGCACGGGACGCCAAAGAGCTGAACGCCATTCTGAACAAGGCGCTGCTGAGCATCTCGCCGGAGGAACTGGGCATCATCAACAGTCGCTGGCGCGGCTATTCGGCGTCCTCGCAAAGCACCTGGCGCAACTATCAAAGACTGTTCTACCAAATCGTCATTGGTGCCGGTGCGCTATTGCTGATTTCCATTGCGTGGAACGACTACATGCGACGCCAGATCAAGCAGCGCAAGGCCGCCGAGCGTGCATTGAACGATCAGTTCGAGTTCATGCGATCGCTGGTCAATGGCACGCCCCATCCCATCTACGTACGTGATCGGCAGGGATTGCTGCAAAGTTGCAACGACAGTTACCTGCAAGCGTTCTGCGCCAGGCGCGAAGATGTCATCGGCAAAAGCGTCATGCAGGGGGCGATGAGCAATGTGTTCGAAGCCCGGGAGTACCAGGCTGACTATCAGCGCGTGGTGACCGAGGGCAGACCGTTGATCGTCGATCGCGAACTGCACATTGGTGGCCGGCGGCTGACGATCTATCACTGGATTCTTCCCTACCGCGATTCCAGCGCGACAGTGCAAGGCATTATCGGTGGCTGGATCGACATCAGCGAACGCCGGCAACTGCTGGATGATCTGCGTTGCGCGAAAGAACACGCCGATAACGCCAACCGGGCCAAAAGCACGTTTCTGGCCACGATGAGCCATGAGATCCGCACGCCGATGAATGCAATCATCGGCATGCTTGAACTGACACTCAAGCGTCTTGATCATCGGCACCCGGAGCGTCCGGCCATCGATGTAGCGTACAACTCGGCGAAAGGGTTGCTGGAACTGATTGGCGACATCCTCGACATTGCCAGAATCGAATCGGGACGCTTGAGCCTTAGCCCGGAGCGCGTCAATCCGGGTGAACTCGTGGCCTCGGTCGTACGGATTTTCGATGGTCTTGCCCGACAGAAGGAACTCGAACTGCAGCTGGAGTTTTCTTCGGCCAACCCGACCTTCGATGTGTTGCTGGACCCTTTGCGCTTCAAGCAGGTGCTGTCCAACCTGATCAGCAATGCCATCAAGTTTACCGAGCAAGGCAAGGTCCGGGTCACTGTCGACCTGCACCCCGCAATGCAGCCTGATCGTGTGCAAATGCGGGTGCAGGTTCACGACAGTGGAATCGGGATCAGCGAACAGGATCAATACCGGCTGTTCGAGCCCTTCGCCCAGGCCGACAACGCCACTCAATCGGCCAGTGGGGGCGCAGGGCTGGGGCTGGTCATCAGCCGCAATCTCTGCGAGATGATGGGCGGCAGTCTGCAACTGCGCAGCGAGCCGGGTGTCGGCACTCAAGTGGAGGTATTGCTGCACCTGGAAACGTTACCGCTGCAACAATCTGCCCAGGTGGCCGAGACGCAAATTGTCGTCGCCACAACCCCATTGAATGTTCTGGTCGTCGACGATCATTCGGCCAATCGCTTGCTCACCTGCCAGCAACTGGAGTTTCTAGGCCACCGATTTACCGTCGCGGCCGATGGCCAGGAGGGATTGGAGGCATGGAAAGACCAACCGTTTGATCTGGTGATCGCCGATTGCAACATGCCGGTCATGAACGGTTACGAGCTGGCCCGTGCCATTCGTCAGCACGAAAGACAAAACCATCGCCCTCCCTGCACCGTGCTCGGTTTTACCGCCAACGCCCAACCGGAAGAAATACAACGCTGCAAACAGGCCGGGATGGATGACTGCCTGTTCAAACCCCTGAGCCTCGGTGCCTTGAGCCAGTGGATGGAAAACATTGAGCCCACCCATGCAACCCCGGCGTTCAGCCTGCACGGGTTGAAACTGCTGACCGGGGGCAACCCGATTTTGAACCGCAGATTGCTCAACGAGTTGGTCAACAGCAACCGCCAGGATCTGCAAACGCTGCAGTCGCTATCCAGCTGCGGGGATACGCAGGCGCTGCAGGACATTGCCCACAAAATCAAAGGCGCTGCCCGGATAGTGCAAGCCTCACCCCTGATCGACCGTTGCGAGGCGCTTGAAGCCGCCTGCCATGAGGATTTCGATTGCGAAAAAGTGGCCGGATGCTGCAAATCCATGGAACGCACCATGCTTGAGCTGGAGGAGGCGTTACTACGTCAGATCAAGCAATACGACGAAGGCGCAATGACAGAGCCTTAACTATGCTTGGACCCTCAGCGGTGTGTTGACCCTCATGGAGAAACCCGCAATGCCTGACCCACTGCGCACGGATCCACGCCGGTTTCCACTGCATGTCCATATCAGCGTGATGTTCACCTTTCTGTTGTTGCTGACCGGAGTGCTGCTGGGTCTTTTCAACTACCGGCAAACGACCCAGATCATACTGTCCAGCAGTGAAAAACTCTTCAACCGTATCGAGCAGGATGTCCGGCTGGACCTGCACGCAACCTATGAACCCATTCGCCACCTGTTGAGCCTGCTGGCACTCAATCCGGCGGGCCAGTCCACTGATCTGGAACACCGCCTGGCACTGCTCGAACCGTTCAGCCAGTCACTCGAGGACAACCCCAATCTGGCGTCGCTGTACCTGGGCTATGACAACGGCGACTTTTTCATGGTCCGCCCGCTGCGTACTCCGCAGGTCAAAGCGCTGGTCAAGGCCCCGGACACGGCGGCTTACCAGGTCTGGAGCATTGAGCGCGACGGCAGCGACCAGGCTCGCTCCCAGTCTTTGTTTTTCGACCGGGACCTGGCACTCGTCAGTCGTCAGGACAACCTGAACGACACCTACGACCCTCGCAGCCGTGCCTGGTTTACCAGCGCCCGTAGCGACAATGACCAGATCACGACCGAACCCTATATCTTTTTTTCCACCCATGACATTGGCACGACGCTGGCGCGACGCAGTGGCGACAAGGCAATCATGGCCGCCGACCTGACCCTGGCCGAACTCAGCGCGACCCTGGCCAAGCACGTCGTGACCCCCCATACCGAAATCGTGCTGTTCGATGCCGAAGGCAATGCCATTGCCTACCCCGACAGCCGCAAGCTGATCATCGATGATCAGACAGCGCGCCTGATCAAGGCCGCGGACCTGAGCCCCAGCCTGGGTGCGCTGCTCAACAACCCCTCTCAAGGCAGTCGCCTGGATGCCAACGGCCGGCAGTGGATCGTGGCCCGCAGCAGCATGCAGGAGGGCGGGCCCCAAGGCCTGCAACTGGCACTGCTGGTACCGGAAGACGAGTTGCTCGTCGATGCTTACCGGATGCGCTGGCAAGGTGCGCTCATTACCCTGGCCACGCTGCTGTTATGCGTGCCGCTGGGTTGGCTGACCTCCAGAGTCCTGGTCAAACCCTTGCGTGCGCTGGTGCAGGAAGCCGATGCGATTCGCAGTTTCGATTTCAATTTTCCGCTTTCCCGTCGCTCGCCGGTGCTCGAAGTCGACCAACTGAGCGTGTCGATGGCACGGATGAAAGACACGCTGGCGAGCTTCTTCCAGATCACTGACAGCCTCAGCGCCGAAACCCGTTTCGCCCCGCTGCTGGAACGCGTGTTGTTTGAAACCGTGAAAATCGGTCAGGCCCAGGCCGGCCTGATCTATCTGCGCGAAGGTGATGGCGGGTACATGGAACCCCACGGACTGGTCATCAACAACACCACCGAAAACCTGCAATCCTTCGACATCCGCGGACACTCACTGGAAAACCCGCAAAGCCCCCCATGGCTGCAGCAGCTGGCAAACGTCGACAACGTCGTCAGTAACCTGGGGTTCGAGCAAGCGGGCGATCTGCAGAAAGTCTTGCTCGCGCTGGAAAGTCCCCGAGTCCATCTGATCGGAATCCGCCTGCATAATCGTCACAACGAAACCGTGGGCCTGCTGGTGTTGCTATTGGCCGACAGCGGCGAGCACAGCGATCTGGACAAACTGCGACCGGACCGCATTGCGTTTCTCCAGGCGGTGTCCGGCGCGGCGGCCGTGTGTATTGAAAGCCAGCGCCTGCAGGCCCGGCAAACACAGCTGCTGGACGCCTTCATTCAACTGCTGGCCGGTGCCATCGACGCCAAAAGCCCCTATACCGGCGGCCATTGCCAGCGCGTGCCGGAACTGACCCTGATGCTTGCCCGCGCGGCGGCGGCAAGCCAGGACCCCGCCTTCAGCGCCTATCGGCCAACCGACGATGAATGGGAGGCACTGCACATCGCTGCCTGGCTGCACGATTGCGGCAAGATCACCACGCCGGAATACGTCGTCGACAAAGCCACGAAGCTGGAAACCCTGACCGATCGCATCCACGAAATCCGCACCCGCTTCGAGGTACTCAAGCGCGATGCCTGGATCAGCTACTGGCAGGCCATTGCCCTGGGCGGTGACGAGCAAGCGCTGGCAGAACTGCGTGATGCCAGCCTGGCCGGGCTGGATGATGATTTCGCCTTCATTGCCCGTTGCAATCTGGGTGGCGAAGTCATGGCCGAGGCTGATCTGCAACGCCTGCACAGCGTGGCTGAACGCACCTGGACCCGGACCCTGGATGACCGGCTGGGCGTGTCCTGGGAAGAGAACCGGCGCCAGTCCCGAACGCCCGCCCCCACCCTGCCCGTCAGCGAACCCTTACTGGCGGACAAGCCCGAGCACCTGTTCGAACGCAGCGAAAACGAAGTGATACAGCAAGACAATCCCCTGGGTTTCAAACTCGACGTTCCGCCCCACAAATACAATCGGGGTGAGCTGTACAACCTGAGCATTGTCCGGGGCACCCTGACGAGCGAGGAGCGTTATGTCATCAATAACCACATCGTCCAGACGATTCTGATGCTCAACCATCTGCCGTTCCCCGGACACCTGCGCAGCGTCGCGGAAATAGCCGGCGGGCATCACGAAAAAATGGACGGCAGTGGTTATCCGAAACGCTTGAAGCGAGAAGACATGAGCCTGCCGGCGCGAATGATGGCGATTGCCGATATTTTCGAAGCGCTGACGGCCGCCGACCGCCCTTACAAAAAAGCCAAGACCCTGAGCGAGGCGCTGGGCATCATGGCGTTCATGTGCCGTGATGCCCACATCGACCCGGAACTGTTCGGGCTGTTCATCAGGGCACAGATCTATTTGCAGTACGCCAGGCGCTTCCTCGACCCTGCGCAGATCGACGCGGTGGACGCATCGGACCTGCTGGCCAAGGCCGGCCTGGCGTCTTGATCAGCAGTCGGTCAGACGCAGGAAAATCGCCGCCAGTTGCTCGATACCGGCTTGGTCCTGCGGGGTGAACCGCGCCAGTTTCGGGCTGTCGAGGTCGAGCACGCCGATCAATCGGCCATCCTTGACCAGCGGCACTACCAGTTCGCTGTTCGAGGCGCTGTCACAGGCAATGTGACCGGGGAACGCGTGCACATCTTCGACCAACTGGGTCTGCAAGGTAGCGGCTGCTGTTCCGCAGACACCACGTCCGAACGGAATCCGCACGCAAGCGATCTGCCCCTGAAACGGGCCCAGCACCAGCTCCTCATTGCGGTTGAGGTAGAAACCGGCCCAGTTCAGGTCATCGAGCTGATTGAACAGAAACGCCGAGAACTGCGCGGCATTGGCGATGAAGTCCCGCTCGTCCGCCAGCAATGACTCCAGCTGCGCGTGCAGCATGCCGTAGCCTTCGAGGCCCTGGCCGCTCTTTTGTAAATCGATCATGCCTTGTGCTCCAACAGTTTCAGCCCGACCCAGTAACGGGCAAATTGATAAGCGCAACGTCCATTGCGATTGCCTCGGCCTGTGGCCCAGCGTACCGCCAGGATGTCCAGCTCTTCGCTGCGCTGCCATGCCAGTCCGGCTTTGCCGGCCAACTGGCCGATCCAGTGTTCGACGACGTTGAGGAAGTGTTCCTGGGTAAACGGATAGAACGATAGCCACAGGCCGAAGCGGTCCGACAGAGCGATCTTGTCTTCCACCGCCTCGCTCGGATGCAGTTCGCCGTCGACCCGCTTCCAGTTCTCGTTGTCACTTTCCTTTTCCGGCACCAGGTGGCGACGGTTCGACGTGGCGTACAGCAAGACGTTGTCCGGCGCCTGTTCCAGCGAGCCATCGAGTACACTTTTGAGCACTCGGTAATCGCCCTCGCCCGACTCGAACGAGAGGTCATCGCAAAACAGCACGAAACGCTGGGGCAGTTTGCCGATCTGTTCGACCACGCGCGGCAGGTCTGCCAGGTGATCGCGCTCAATCTCGATCAGACGCAAACCGGCTTGAGCGTGCTCGGCCAACAAGGCGCGCACCAGCGAAGACTTGCCGGTGCCGCGCGAGCCCCAGAGCAAGGCGTGGTTGGCGGGCATACCATCGAGGAACTGTTGGGTGTTGCGCCCAAGCTGCTCAACTTGCCGGTCGACGCCGATCAGGTCCGACAGCCGCATGTCGAGGCTGACCTGCAACGGCATCAGATAACCGCCGCGAGACTCACGCTGCCAGCGCGCGGCCAGGCATTGCGTCCAGTCGATGGCTGGCCGGGGTGCCGGCAGCAACGGCTCGATACGCGCCAGAACGGCATCGGCGCGTTCAAGAAAAGCATTCAATCGGGAATCCACGACTTCTCCTCGGGCACGTTCACAGTAATGATGGTGATACAGCGACCAAACACAGCGTCACACAAGCGGCTGCCCCCGCAGTACAGGCCTCGCGAGAACATCAACAGGCAGGCATGATCGACTATGCTTGAGCAGCGAAAGGAAACGGAAGTGGTTCACCCCCCCATGGACATCAAATTCACCAACCGGCTGTCATTCAAGCAAGCCCGGCTTACCGTGCTGGTCGGTTTCATTCTGGGCACGCTGCTCAGCCTGCTGCAAATAGGCATCGATTATGCCAGTGAAGACGCTTCCATCAATCGTGAAATCCTTTCATTACTGGAAATCAGCCACAACCCGGCCTCGCGAATCGCCTACAACATCGACGCCGAACTCGCCAAGGAACTGACCCAGGGCCTGCTGCGCTCGCCGGCGATCATCGGCGCGAAACTGACCGACAACAACGGCACCGTGCTGGCCAACGCCAAGCGACCCGAGGTGCAAAACGGCTACCGGATGTTCAGCGACTTCCTGTTCGGTGCCAGCCGACAGTTCGAAGACCGGCTTTACCTGGATAATTTACCCAACGAATCCCTGGGTACGCTGCGGCTGAAGGTCGATACCTACGCCTTCGGCAACCGGTTCCTGCGCCGGGCCGAAGTGACCCTGATCAATGGCTTCGCCCGCAGCCTTCTGCTGTCCGGCATCCTGCTGGCACTCTTCTATGTGATGCTGACCAAACCCCTGGTGCGGGTGATCCGTGAGCTCAGCGGTCGCGACCCGGGCAACACCGAACCGACGTCGCTGGAGTGTCCTGCCGGGCACGCCAACGATGAGATTGGTGTTCTGGTCAAGGTTGCCAACCAGCAATTCAAAAACATCGCCACCGAAATCCGGCAGCGGCGCAACGCGGAAAACCGCCTGACCGAATACCTTGGCCAACTGGAAAACATCGTCTCGGCCCGCACCGCCGAACTCAAGGCAATCAATACCCGGCTGAGCCAATCCAACGAGGAACTGGAAGCCGCGCGCAGTACCGCCCTCGACATGGCCGAAGCCCGCTCGGTGTTCCTGGCCAACATGAGCCATGAAATCCGCACGCCCCTCAATGGCTTGCTCGGGATGATCGCGCTGTCCCTCGACGGACCGCTGAATGCCGAACAACAGCAACAGCTGTCGATTGCCCATGACTCGGGCAAGGTTCTGGTGGAACTGCTCAACGATATCCTCGATTTGTCGAAGTTCGATGCCGGTCAACTCGAACTCGAACACATCCCCTTCGACCTCGGTTCGCTGATCGAGGACACCGCCAACCTGCTGTCGCAGAACGCCGCCCCCAGCGTCGAACTGACCTGCCTGATCGATCCGCATTTCCCGGCACTGGTGCTCGGCGATCCGACCCGGGTGCGGCAGATCGTCAGTAACCTGCTGTCCAACGCCCTCAAGTTCACCCGTTTCGGGCGTGTCGACGTACGCCTGTCAACGTTCGGGGACGGCGTCAGAATCGAAGTGTGCGACACCGGCATCGGCATCCCTCAGGAAGCCCAGGCCAGGATCTTCCAGCCTTTCACCCAGGCCGGAGCCGGTATTACCCGCCAATTTGGCGGCACCGGGCTGGGCCTGGCGCTGACCTGCAACCTTTGCGAAGCCATGCAAGGGCGCCTGACGATCAGCTCCGAAGCGGGATTTGGCAGTCAGTTCTGCGCGGATCTGCCATTACCCAGCCATACCCGCGCAATGCCTGCTGCCTCGCTCAATGGCAAAGTCGTCGCCATCACGGCCGCCAGCAGCGGGCTGGGCGAACTGCTGAACAGCCTGTTGCCTGGCTGGGGCCTGGACTATGAACGGCGTTCCATGGATGACTCACTGCTTGGCCTGGCAGCCGACGTACTCATCACCGACTGCCCCGAATGCCTGTTCAGTTTGCGCCCAGCCCTCAGTGCGCCGATCCTGTTGATCACCGCGTATGGCAATTTCATGCCCAGCGAAGAGGTAAACGCCCTCGCCCCCCTGCAACAACAGGCACGCCCCCTGGCCCGCAATACGCTGTATCAGAGCTTGCGGCGGATCCTGCAGCCACAACCTCAGCCGATCAACGATGTCCGGCTCGAAACGCAATGCCCGCTACGCCGTGGGCGCGTGCTGCTGGTGGAAGACAATCCGGTGAACCAGCTGGTGGCCAAGGGCATGCTCGGCAAACTCGGCTGCGAGGTCACCACCGCGGCTCATGGGGCCGAGGCCCTGGATCAACTCGAACAACGGGAGTTTGACCTGGTGCTAATGGACTGCAACATGCCGGTGATGGACGGCTATGAGGCCAGCCGGCAAATCCGCCGCAGCGGACGCTGGCCCCAGCTGCCCATCGTCGCCCTGACGGCCAACGCCATGTCGGAGGAGCGCGAACGCTGTCGTGCCGCGGGCATGAGCGACTACCTGGCCAAACCCTTCCGGCGCGAAGAACTGGCCGCCCTGCTGGACTTGTGGATCCCCGCTACGACAGCGTCCTGATCTGCCCCAACAGGTGATCGAGACCATCGCGCAAGTCGTTGAGACGATTCAGGTCGACCCCACTGTCGCACAACAACCGCGCCTTGAGTGGCCCGACCTGATCGCGCAAGGCCGTTCCGGCTGGCGACAGGCTCAGGTGCACTTCACGCTCATCGCGCGCCGAACGCTGACGCTGCACCAGATGCATTTGTTCGAGGCGCTTGAGCAAGGGTGTCAGCGTGCCGGAATCCAGGGCCAGACGCTCCCCCAATGCCTTCACGGTCGGTTGCTCGGGGGCTGCTTCCTGCCACTCCCACAGCACCAGCATCGCCAGGTACTGAGGGTAGGTCAGGCCCAACTGATCGAGCATTGGCTTGTAGGCGCGAATGACCGCACGGGAAGCTGCGTACAGCTTGAAACACAGCTGGCTGTCGAGCTTCAGGGAATCGACGGACAAGGTGTTCATTTGAGCAGGGCTTCAATCTCGCGGGTCAGGTCCTGCGGCTTGGTCGCCGGGGCGAAGCGCTTGACCAGTTGCCCGTCCTTGCCGATCAGGAACTTGGTGAAGTTCCACTTGATGCCCTGGGAACCCAGCACACCCGGAGCACGCTTTTTCAACTGCACGAACAAAGGGTGTGCGCCGGCGCCGTTGACTTCGATCTTTTTGAACAGCGGGAAGCTGACACCGAAGTTCAGCTCGCAGAATTCGGAGATCGCCCCTTCATTGCCCGGCTCTTGCTTGCCGAACTGGTTGCAGGGAAAACCGAGCACCACCAGGCCTTGGTCCTTGTAGGTCTGCCACAACGCTTCCAGGCCTTTGTATTGCGGAGTGAAACCGCACTTGCTGGCCGTATTGACCACCAGCACGGCCTTGCCGGCGAAATCCGCCAGGGTCTTTTGTTCCCCCTTGATCGTGGTGCAAGGGATGCTCAGCAGGTTGTCGCTCATGATGAAAGCTCCGGATTCGGGAAGATGAGCCAAACATAGCGAGCAATTGAATTGTGTGCAATTTAAATTATCGAACGCCAATCCACTGTAGGAGCGAGCTCGCTCGCGATGGTCGTCAACGATAACGCGGGAAGCCTGGTGCTCCGAGTTGCTCTCTGGTCCATCGCGAGCAAGCTCGCTCCTACAGGGCTCGCATTACTCGCGGGGCACCAGGTTCAGGCACACCGAGTTAATGCAATAACGCAGGCCGGTCGGCAGTGGGCCATCAGGGAAAACATGCCCCAGGTGCGCATCGCATTTGGCGCAGACCACTTCGGTGCGGATCATGCCGTGGCTGACATCACGGATCTCGGTCATGGCGCTGTCGCCGATCGGCGCGTAGAAACTCGGCCAGCCGCAGCCGGAATCGAATTTGGTCCTGGAGTCGAACAGCGGTTCGCTACAGCAGATGCAGTGGTAGACACCGTCGGTTTTGGTGGCGTTGTATTTACCGGAAAACGGCCGTTCGGTGCCTTTGAGGCGGCACACGTTGTACTGCTCCGGATCGAGCATCGCCTTCCATTCTTCCAGGGTTTTTTCCAACTTTTCCATCATCACACCTCAGCGGCTGAAAAAGCCCGATCTGTACCTTTTCCACGGATCGGGCGGCACGTATGATTGCGCCTCGTCAAACGCCAGTCTGGCAGCCAGACCACGCGCATTCAAACGGAAATATGGGTGCTGCATCTCAAGGCGTCAGGCCTGTGTGAATACGCAGGATTCCCAGCACGGCTGTCCAAACGCCGTCTGGATCGTTCATTTTCGGGAACACATCGCCATGCAGGTCAGCAAATCGAACAAGCTCGCCAACGTCTGCTACGACATTCGCGGCCCGGTGCTCAAGCACGCCAAGCGCCTGGAAGAGGAAGGCCATCGCATCCTCAAGCTGAACATCGGCAACCCGGCGCCTTTTGGTTTCGAAGCGCCGGATGAAATCCTCCAGGACGTGATCCGCAACCTGCCGACCGCCCAGGGCTATAGCGACTCCAAGGGCCTGTTCAGTGCGCGCAAGGCCGTGATGCAGTATTACCAGCAAAAGCAGGTAGAAGGCGTCGGCATTGAAGACATCTACCTGGGCAATGGCGTTTCCGAACTGATCGTGATGTCGATGCAGGCCCTGCTCAACAATGGCGACGAAGTGCTGGTGCCTGCGCCTGACTACCCGCTATGGACCGCCGCCGTGAGCCTGTCCGGCGGCAATCCGGTGCATTACCTGTGCGACGAGCAAGCCAACTGGTGGCCGGACCTGGCCGACATCAAGGCCAAGATCACCCCGAACACCAAGGCCCTGGTGATCATCAACCCGAACAACCCGACTGGCGCCGTGTATTCGAAGGAAGTGCTGCTGGGCATGCTGGAACTGGCTCGCCAGCACAATCTGGTGGTGTTCTCCGACGAAATCTACGACAAGATCCTCTACGACGATGCCGTGCACATCTGCACCGCCTCCCTGGCACCGGATTTGCTCTGCCTGACCTTCAACGGTCTGTCCAAGTCCTATCGCGTGGCCGGTTTCCGTTCCGGCTGGATCGCCATTTCCGGTCCGAAACACCACGCCCAGAGCTATATCGAAGGCATCGACATGCTGGCGAACATGCGCCTGTGCGCCAACGTGCCCAGCCAGCATGCGATCCAGACCGCCCTGGGTGGCTACCAGAGCATCAATGACCTGGTGCTGCCGCAAGGTCGCCTGCTCGAACAGCGTAACCGCACCTGGGAATTGCTCAACGACATTCCGGGCGTGAGCTGCGTCAAGCCGATGGGCGCGCTGTACGCATTCCCGCGCATCGACCCGAAAGTCTGCCCGATCCACAACGACGAGAAATTCGTCCTCGACCTGCTGCTCTCCGAAAAGCTGCTGGTGGTTCAAGGCACCGCATTCAACTGGCCATGGCCAGACCACTTCCGCGTCGTGACCCTGCCACGTGTCGATGACCTGGAGATGGCCATCGGACGCATCGGCGGCTTCCTCAAGTCCTACCGCCAGTAAGCGCCCTGCACCGTGCGACACGCCTGCGCGTCGCACGGTGATTTTCATCCGGCAACATTTGTTTGCATTGCGTCACTGGCAGTCGTTTTGCCCGCTGCCGAACCACGCCGTGCCTGCTCGCGCCTAACAAAGGCGGGGCGTTCGACATGAATTGACTGACAAACACTTCCTGCACTCGCGTCGGAAATGCCCTGCAAGCAGCTAAACTATTGCCGTAGGACACAGTTTGAAATAGTCACCCGGTTGAATACCCCGGTGCAGCACCTTATATACCCCGCAGTACGCTACATCTTTAGCATGAGGAGATTTCTACAACCATGATGCGCATCCTGCTGTTCTTGGCCACTAACCTGGCGGTCGTGCTGATTGCCAGCATCACCCTGAGCCTTTTCGGCTTCAACGGGTTCATGGCGGCCAATGGGGTTGACCTCAACCTCAATCAGCTGCTGATTTTCTGTGCGGTCTTTGGTTTCGCCGGTTCACTGTTCTCGCTGTTCATCTCCAAGTGGATGGCGAAGATGAGCACCAGCACCCAGATCATCACCCAGCCACGCACCCGTCACGAGCAATGGCTGCTGCAAACCGTCGAGCAACTGTCCCGCGAAGCCGGGATCAAGATGCCCGAAGTCGGTATTTTCCCCGCCTACGAGGCGAACGCCTTCGCCACCGGCTGGAACAAGAACGACGCACTGGTCGCCGTGAGCCAGGGCTTGCTCGAGCGCTTTTCGCCCGATGAAGTGAAAGCCGTCCTGGCCCACGAAATCGGCCACGTGGCCAATGGCGACATGGTTACCCTGGCGCTGATCCAGGGCGTGGTGAACACCTTCGTGATGTTCTTCGCCCGGATCATCGGCAATTTCGTCGACAAGGTGATCTTCAAGAACGAAGAAGGCCAGGGCATTGCCTACTACGTGGCGACCATCTTCGCCGAACTGGTTCTGGGCATCCTGGCCAGCGCCATCGTCATGTGGTTCTCGCGCAAGCGCGAATTCCGTGCCGACGAAGCCGGTGCAAACCTGGCCGGCACCGCCGCGATGATTGGCGCCCTGCAGCGCCTGCGGGCGGAACAAGGCCTGCCAGTGCACATGCCCGACACCCTGAACGCCTTCGGCATCAATGGTGGCATCAAGCAAGGGTTCGCTCGCATGTTCATGAGCCACCCGCCACTGGAAGAGCGTATCGACGCCCTGGCTCGTCGCCGCGGCTAAGAGGCTCCGCCGCAAATGAAAAGGCCCGCAGCGATGCGGGCCTTTTTTTCTGCTCGAAAGCTTCAGTGTTTTTCAGGGCCTCTTCGCGGGCAAGCCCGCTCCCACAGTTGACCAGGTTAAACCAGAACCTTACGACTGGCCCAACCCCATGTGGGAGCGGGCTGCCCGCGAAGAGGCCGGCGCTAACACCTAATATTATCGACTGGAAACCCTATACACCCGCTCCTCAAGTCGCGTCACACCCGCCTCCAGGAACTTCCCGCTCTCACTCAGTACGTCCTGATCCTCCAGAACCTTCAGCGACCATGACGCGCCCAACAATCGCTGCACCTCATCATCGAGCACGGCAAACGGCGGTCCGTCCATCTGTACCTGGTCATAGTCGAGCGTGATCAATAATCCGCGACACTCTTTCGGCAGAATCCGATTCAGGTGCGCCGCATATTGCTCACGCATCTTCGCCGGCAACGCAATCAACGCGGCGCGATCATAGAGCGCGGAGCAATCAGCCGTGTCACCGGCCGTCAGCTCAAAGAAATCGCCGCACCAAAGCTCGATGGATCCTGCCCGATAGACCTTGAACGGCCCCTGTTCACTGACGGCCGGATCAAAGCCATGCTCGCTGAAAAACTCCTCGATGGCTTTTTCCGACAGTTCGACTCCCAGGACCTCATGGCCTTGATGGGCGAGCCAAAGCAAATCCAGGCTTTTTCCACATAACGGCACCAACACGCGTGCCCCCTCTTCAAGGCTTAACGCTGGCCAGAACCGTTTCAGATAAGGGTTCACCTGCGGCAGGTGAAAGCCGATCTGATTCGCCGCCCATTTCTTGTGCCAAAACTCCGGCTGCATAAATAACCCCGAAAATTCGATCAAAACACCCTAAAACTTATATTAGATTTAGATTAATGATCTGACTGAAGATGTTGCATCTTAACTCTCAGGAGCTCATTCATGTTCCCCAGTCTGTACATATCCCACGGCTCCCCCATGCTCGCCCTGGAACCCGGTGCCAGCGGGCCGGCACTGGCCCGCCTGGCCGCCGAAATACCCAGGCCCAAAGCCATCGTGATTGTGTCTGCGCACTGGGAAAGCAATGAGCTGCTGGTCAGCGGCAATCCGCAGCCTGAAACCTGGCATGACTTCGGTGGCTTCCCCAAAGCCCTGTTCGAGGTCCAGTACCCGGCACCCGGCGACCCACGACTCGCTGCAGAGGTTACCGAGCTACTGAAAACAGCTGGCTTTCCTGCGCGCATCGACAGCAATCGGCCTTTCGACCATGGCGTCTGGGTGCCTTTATCGCTGATGTACCCGCAAGCAGACATCCCGATTGTCCAGGTTTCGCTGCCCACCCGCTCCGGCCCCGATCTGCAGACCCGCGTTGGCCATGCGCTGGCCAGCCTGCGCGAGCACGGCGTCCTGCTGATCGGCTCCGGCAGCATCACTCACAACCTGCGGGAGCTGGACTGGCACGCCGGCCCTGAGAGCGTTGAGCCCTGGGCGCTGGCGTTTCGCGACTGGATGATCGAGAAACTCGCAGCGAACGACGAAGCCGCACTGCATGACTATCGCGCGCAGGCACCGCATGCCGTGCGCAACCACCCCAGCGACGAACACCTGTTGCCGCTGTACTTTGCCCGCGCCGCCGGTGGGCAGTTCAGCATTGCCCACCAGGGGTTCACCATGGGCGCACTGGGCATGGACATCTATCGCTTCGGCTAGCCAAATAGGCTGCGATCTTTTTTACAGACAAAAAAATCCCCGAACCAGTCGGGGATTTTTCATGTTCGATCAATCAGCCCGAGAGCGGATCAATCTTCGCGGTAGCGACGCAGCTTCAACTGCTTGCCGGCAACGCGAGTGTCCTTCAGCTTGGTCAGCAACTTCTCCAGACCATCTTCCGGCAGCTCGACGAGGCTGAAGCTGTCACGCACCTGGATGCGACCGATCGCTTCACGCGCCAGACCACCTTCGTTGAGGATGGCGCCCAGCAGGTTCTTGGCGGCGATACCGTCACGCGCGCCCAGCGCGGTACGGCAACGTGCACGGCCTTCGCCCAGTGGCATCGGAGCACGACGCTCGCGGTCGCCACGCTCAGGACGATCACCGGAACGCTCTGGACGATCGCCACGCGGTGCATTGTTCGGCACCAGTGGACGCTCTTTCTCGATAGCGGCCAGGTTCAGCGCTTGACCGTTGGTTGCCTTGCGCAGCAGGGCTGCGGCCAGGGCACGCGGGCTGCAACCGATGTCAGCGGTCAGGCGATCGAGCAGATCACCGTGAGTCGACTCGGCCTCGGCCACCAGCGGCGACAGGCTGTTGGTCAGTTTCTTGATGCGCGCATCCAGAACGGCTTGAGCGTCCGGCAGGCGAACTTCAGCAACCTTCTGACCGGTTACACGCTCGATCACTTGCAGCATGCGGCGCTCACGCGGAGTCACCAGCAGCAGTGCACGACCTTCGCGACCGGCACGGCCGGTACGGCCGATACGGTGAACGTAGGACTCTGGATCGTACGGCATGTCAACGTTGAACACGTGAGTGATGCGCGGAACGTCCAGGCCACGAGCGGCAACGTCGGTGGCCACAACGATGTCCAGACGGCCATCCTTGAGGGAGTCGATCACGCGCTCACGCTGGTTCTGGGCGATGTCACCGTTCAGCGCAGCGGCTTTGTAGCCTTTGGCTTCCAGGGCACTGGCCAGGTCCAGGGTCGCTTGCTTGGTGCGCACGAACATGATCAGGGCGTCGAAATCTTCCACTTCCAGCAAGCTGAGAACGGCCGAAGTCTTCTGGTCAGCGTGAACCAGCAGGTGAGCCTGCTCGATCGCGGTAACGGTCTGGGTCTTGCTCTGAATCTTGACGTGCTTCGGATCGCGCAGGTGGCGTTCGGCGATTGCACGGATCGACTGAGGCAGGGTTGCCGAGAACAGTACGGTCTGACGGGTTTCCGGCATCGCCTTGAAGATGACTTCCAGGTCGTCCATGAAGCCCAGCTTGAGCATTTCGTCGGCTTCGTCGAGAACCAGGTGGTTCACGGTCGCCAGTACTTTTTCGTCGCGACGCAGGTGGTCGCACAGACGGCCCGGAGTGGCGACAACGATTTGTGCACCATTACGGATTGCTTTCAGTTGTGGGCCCATCGGCGCGCCGCCGTAGACAGCCACAACAGTCACGCCCGGCATTTGCTTGGCGTAGGTTTCGAAAGCGGTTGCAACTTGTAGCGCCAACTCACGAGTTGGGGCCAGGATCAGAGCTTGCGGCTCGCGCTTGGACGGATCAATGCGGTGCAGAATTGGCAGGGCAAAGGCAGCGGTTTTACCGGTACCGGTTTGCGCCTGACCAATCATATCGTGACCGGCGAGAATGATCGGGATCGACTGCTGCTGAATGGCCGAAGGCTCTTCATAGCCGGTAGCGACTACTGCAGCGACAATATTTGGATGAAGTTCAAGAGCGGCGAAGCCGCCGATTTCCTGGGTCATGGGTCTGCCTCTAAGTGCATCCGCAAAGACCCATGCTCCAAAGCTGCACATGCCGTGTTGAGACTCAAGAGTCGCCCTGGCAGCTTTGTCGGCGGGGATTTGCGAAAACGAATGAATGAAAAGAATCGTAAAGGAAGAGTCCGCTGGGCGGACGTGCAGCCGAAGCTGGCTTCGGGGAATTGCGCTACCTAAACGCGGCCCGGTTAAAGGCCGGCGCGCACTATACCGGAATTCGTCAAAAAAGGGAGCTTTTTTTATCGGAAATCCACCGGATACACCGTTGTGTCACAGGCTTTGCGAATAATCGGTCAGCCGTCTATTTTTCAAAGGCCCGGCCTTGCGGGTGATGGCGCTAAAACGGTTCACCCTTTACCGTGCAGACCGCAGGTCCCCGCACGCCTTTCCCCCCCCGAGGACCGCTCCATGAATCAGTCCAGCTCCAGTCGAGTCAGCCGCGAACGGCGCGGCCATGTGTTCCTGATCGGCCTGGATCGGGTGGCCAAGCGCAACGCCTTCGATCTCGACCTGCTCAACGCGCTAAGCCTGGCCTATGGCGAATTCGAGGCCGACAGCGAAGCGCGCGTGGCGGTGGTGTTCGCTCATGGCGAGCACTTTACCGCCGGGCTCGACCTGGTCAATGCCAGCGTCGCACTGGCAGATGGCTGGCAGGTTCCACCCGGCGGCTGTGATCCCTGGGCGGTATTCGCCGGCCCCAGGGTCAGCAAACCGGTCATTATCGCCGCCCAGGGTTATTGCCTGACCATCGGCATCGAGCTGATGCTGGCCGCCGACATCAACCTGTGCGCCAGCAACACCCGGTTCGCGCAGATGGAAGTGCAACGCGGGATCTTCCCGTTCGGCGGTGCCACCCTGCGCCTGCATCAAGTGGCCGGCTGGGGCAATGCCATGCGCTGGCTGTTGACCGGGGATGAATTCGACGCCCGTGACGCCTTGCACCTGGGTCTGGTGCAGGAGGTCATGGCCAGCGAGGACTTGCTGCCCCGGGCGATTGAACTGGCCGAACGGATCGCCCGTCAGGCGCCGCTCGGCGTTCAAGCGACATTGATGTCTGCGCGACAGGCCCGCTACGAAGGGGAAACCGCAGCGGCACAGGCGTTGCCGCTGCTGGTGAAGAAGTTGATGGCGAGCGAGGACGTCAAGGAAGGTGTGCGGTCAATGGTGGAGCGGCGGCCTGGGGTCTTCAAAGGGCTTTGATTTTTACATTGGCTTTGATGGCCCTTTCGCGGGCAAGCCCGCTCCCACAGAGTCCGGCGAGCTCCAAAGATCCACTGTGGGAGCGGGTTTGTCCGCGAAGGGGCCCGTCCAGACAATCAATTAATCAGGTTGCCGGGCGAATCGCCTTGATCAACGACTGCAACGAATACCCCAGCCGCGGCGCCAGCGTTTCGGCGCGGGCGACCAGGCCGTCCATGTCCAGCTCCTGATCCAGCTCAGAAGGCACGATCAGGATCACGTTGCCCTCCTTCACTGGCAGCTCCCAATAGTGCCGGTGATACAAACCGCGCAACAAGGCGGCGCCCAGGGGTTTGCCATCGTCGGTAGCCCACTGATTGATCACCAGCCAGCCACCCGGATTCAATCGTTTCTGGCAGTTTTCCAGGAAACTCCAGGCCAGATGCCCGACACCCGGGCCGACATCGGTATAAAGGTCGACGAAAATCAGGTCCGCCGATTCTGCGCTGTCCAGCAACTCCAGCGCATCGCCAACGCGGATGTACAGGCGTGGATCGTCATCCAGCCCCAGATATTCAATGGCCAGGCGCGGCACGTCCGGGCGCAACTCGATGGCTTCGACATCTTCCAGCGGCAGGAACTTGAGGCAGGCCTGGGTCAGCGTACCGGCGCCAAGACCGAGAAACAGTGCGCTTTCGGGCAGTTCATGGCACAACGCGCCGATCAGCATCGCCCGGGTATAGTCGTACTCGAGCCAGCTCGGATCGGCGGTGAACACGCAGCTTTGCTCGATGGCATCACCGAACTCGAGAAAACGGTAATCGGCCACTTCCAGCACACGAATCACACCGAACTCGTCCTGTACCTCGGCGAGCAGATGCTCGACGCGTTCCTCAGTCATTTCATCTCCTGACCGTCACCGGGGCCGGCAACGCAATAACACCGCGTGTAGAGAGCGGCAAAGGCGAGATTGTCAGCGATGCGACGGGAACAGGTCACGCACTAATTTGCTGATAACATGGACGTCCGAGCGAAAACACTAGAGACCGTGATGAGCCAACCCTGGAGTCCTGACAGCTGGCGCGCCCTGCCGATCCAGCAACAACCCCGATACCCCGACGCCGCGCATTTGCAGCAGGTCGAGCAGACCCTGGCCAGCTATCCGCCGCTGGTGTTTGCCGGTGAAGCCCGTGAGTTGCGCCGTCAGTTTGCCGAGGTGACCCAGGGCCGCGCGTTTCTGTTGCAGGGTGGCGACTGCGCCGAAAGCTTCGCCGAATTCTCCGCGGCGAAAATCCGTGACACCTTCAAGGTGTTGCTGCAGATGGCCATCGTGATGACTTTTGCCGCCGGCTGTCCGGTGGTCAAGGTCGGGCGCATGGCCGGGCAGTTCGCCAAGCCGCGTTCGGCCAACGACGAAACCATTGATGGCGTGACGCTGCCCGCCTACCGTGGCGACATCGTCAATGGCATCGGTTTCGACGAAAAAAGCCGCGTGCCGGACCCCGAGCGCCTGTTGCAGTCGTATCACCAGTCCACCGCCACGCTGAACCTGCTGCGCGCGTTCGCCCAGGGCGGGTTTGCCGATCTGCATCAGGTGCACAAGTGGAACCTGGACTTCATCGCCAACTCGGCGCTGGCGGAAAAATACAGCCACCTGGCCGATCGCATCGATGAAACCCTGGCGTTCATGCGCGCCTGCGGCATGGACAGTTCGCCGCAGCTGCGCGAGACCAGTTTCTTCACCGCCCACGAAGCGCTGCTGCTGAACTACGAAGAAGCTTTCGTGCGGCGCGACAGCCTGACCAACGATTACTACGATTGCTCGGCGCACATGCTGTGGATCGGCGACCGTACCCGCCAGCTCGATGGCGCCCACGTCGAATTCCTGCGCGGGGTGAACAACCCGATCGGGGTCAAGGTCGGCCCGAGCATGAACCCCGACGACCTGATTCGCCTGATCGACGTGCTCAACCCGGACAACGATCCCGGCCGCTTGAACCTGATCGCACGGATGGGCGCGAACAAGGTCGGCGATCACTTGCCGCAACTGATCCGTGCCGTCCAGCGTGAAGGCAAGCAGGTGCTGTGGAGTTCCGACCCGATGCACGGCAACACCATCAAGGCCAGCAGCGGCTACAAGACCCGCGACTTCGCGCAGATCCTTGGCGAGGTGAAGCAGTTCTTCCAGGTGCACGAAGCCGAAGGCAGTTATGCCGGTGGTATCCATATCGAAATGACCGGGCAGAACGTTACCGAGTGCATCGGTGGTGCGCGGCCCATTACCGAGGACGGTTTGTCGGATCGCTACCACACCCATTGCGACCCGCGGATGAATGCCGATCAGTCGCTGGAACTGGCGTTTTTGATTGCTGAAACGCTGAAGCAGGTTCGGCGTTAAATCGCGCCGCGCCCTTCGCGAGCAGGCTCGCTCCCACATTGGGCCTCGTTCCCCTGTGGGAGCGAGCCTGCTCGCGAAGGGGCCAGTTCAGTCACCATCAATCTGTGCCAATGCCACCCGCAACCGTGCCGCACTCGCCCGCGGGCAGTTCAACTGAACCTGCGCCAGCCCCAGCCAATCCGCCATCTGCCGCAGATTGACCGCCAACGCCAACATCCCCTCGTCATCCAGCCCCGTTTCTTCTTCATGCACCGCATGCACAGCCAAACGACCCGCCGCCCGCTCGGCACGCAGCTCGACCCGTGCGGCAATCCGTTCGTTGTGCAGAAACGGCAGCACGTAATAGCCGTAAACGCGCTTGTCCTGCGGTGTGTAGATTTCCAGCCGATAACGGAAATCAAACAGCCGCTCCGTGCGGCTGCGCTCCCAGATCAGCGAATCGAACGGCGAGAGCAAGGCACTGGCCGCGACTTTGCGCGGCACCTTCGGCTCAGGCAGACAATAGGCCGGTTGTCGCCAGCCCTGGACTTCGCAGATCAGCAATTGACCGGCCTCGACCAACTCGGCCAAACGTGGACGACTGTCCGCAGGGTTCAGGCGGAAATAGTCACGCAAATCCTTCTCCGTACCGACACCCAAGGCCGTTGCCGCATGCCGTAACAGGCCGCGCTGGGCGTCATTTTCATCCAGGATGGGCTGCGCAAGAACCGCCGAGGGAATCACCCGTTCCGGCAAATCGTAGAGCCTTTCGAACCCGCGCCGTCCGGCAACGGTCACTTCACCGGCAGCGAACAACCATTCCAGCGCATGCTTTTCCGCACTCCAGTCCCACCAGGGCCCGGCACGCTCCTGACGAGTTGACAGGCTTGCGGCACCCAGCGCGCCCTGCTGCTCGACCGATGCCAGCACGCGACGAATCGTGTCTTGCTGCTCACGCCCAAAACGCGCCAATTGCTGATAGATGTCTTCGCCACGGCTCGCTCGCTGCATGCGCCAACGCATCAGCGGGTATAGGGAAAGAGGTAACAACGAGGCTTCATGGCCCCAATACTCAAAGAGTGTTCGACGCCGGCCCTGGCTCCAGGCTGCCTGGTCGAGCAAGTCCGGGGAATAATGGCCGAGGCGGGAAAACAGCGGAAGGTAGTGCGAACGCACCAGTGCATTGACCGAATCGATCTGCAAAATGCCCAGCCGTTCGATCAGTCGGTTGAGCGCAACAGCCTTGATCGCCGCTGGCGACTGCCGCCCGTTGAACCCTTGGGCGGCCAGCGCCAGACGCCGAGCCTGTTTGAGGGTAAAGGACAATGTTGCGGGCATGGGCATCTCCTTGTCTGCTCGCAACCTACCTCACCGGTAAGGGGTTTGTGTAGCGTGGCATTCATCATTTATTGATCGGGTCATTTATGCATCGGGTCGCTCCAGAACGGTTTGATCGACTCGTTCTCCACATCCGCACGACTCATGCCGATGTCCTTGAGTGCTTCGTCGCTCAAGCTCGCCAGCAGTTCGCGCTCGCGATGCAGTTCGTACCAGCGGCCGACCTTGTGCAGCAGATCGGATATCAGATGAATCGAGTGTTTTTCCGCACCATGGAACTCATGTTGACCTTTCATCTTGTTGCCCTCCGTTTGGATGGCTCCAGTCTCGCGCCGGGTCTAAGATCAATCCAACGAATGTTTCTGATGTCACATATCTCGGAGATTGATGGATGTCGGCCTACCCGAGTATCGATACCGAAGTGCTGCGCACCTTCGTCGCCATCGCCGACCAGGGCGGCTTTACCCGCGCCGGCGAAATGGTCAACCGCACCCAGTCAGCCGTCAGCATGCAGATGAAACGACTGGAAGAAGATGTGCTGCAGCGTCAGCTGTTCCAGCGCGACGGACGGCAGGTGCGGCTGACGGCCGAAGGCCAGGTGCTGCTGGGCTATGCGCGACGGATCCTCAAGCTGCACAGCGAGGTCTTCAATACCCTGCGTGAACCCGACATGGTCGGCATGGTGCGCATCGGTACGCCGGACGATTATGTGATGCGATTTCTCCCGGGGATTCTGCGCCGGTTTGCCCAGTCCTATCCGTTGATCCAGATCGAAGTGCACTGCGAATCATCGAAACAGCTGTTGATGCGCCAGGACCTGGACCTGTCCATCGTGACCCGCGAACCGGGCAGCGAAATCGGTCAGTTGTTGCGCAAGGAACGTTTTGTCTGGGCCGAGGCGCAATGCTACAGCGCCCACGAACAGACGCCGCTACCGCTGGCGATGTTCAACAGCGATTGCTTCTGCCGCCAGTGGGCGTGCAATGCCCTGGATGCCCGGGGGCGCGATTACCGGGTGGCGTACAACAGCGACAGCCTGTCGGCGATCATGGCCGTGGTCAGCGCCGGCCTGGCAGTGACCGCGCAACTTGAAAGCCTGATCACCGCGGACATGCGCATTCTGGGTGAAGCCGAGGATCTGCCGTTGCTGCCCGAGGCCAGTATCATGCTCGTGCGCAACCTGCATAACCCGTCACCGATCACCGAGTGCCTGGCCGAACACATCATTGATGGCTTCAAACTTTAAAAGCGAGCGTCACTGCACAGAACACCAGGAACCCGCAAAACAGCCCGCGCAGCAGCCGCTCCGGCAAGGCGTGGGCAACCTTCACACCCCAACTGATGCTCATCAACCCCCCGACCGCCAACGGTAAGCCGATCCCCCAGTTGACCTGATGGTGCACGGCATAAGTCACCAGCGTCACCCCCGTGCTCGGCAAGGCCAGCGCTAACGATAACCCCTGCGCAACCACCTGACTGGTACCGAACAGACTGGTCAACACCGGTGTCGCCACCACCGCGCCCCCCACGCCGAACAACCCACCCATTGTGCCGGATGCAGCGCCAAGCACGCCCAGCCAGGGCCATGAGTAGTTCATCTGTGACGCCGCCGTGGTGCGGGAGGCGAACATGCGAACGAAGTTGTACGCCGACAGTGCGATCAGAAACGCGACAAACCCTATGCGCATGGTTCGCGCATCGATGCCCACCGCCCAGATCGATCCGAGCCAGGCGAAGCAGAACCCCATGATGGCCAACGGTAACGCGTGTTGCCGCTCGATCCGGTTGCGCTGATGGTAGCGCCACAGCGCCAGCATCACGTTCGGTACGACCATCACCAATGCCGTGCCTTGGGCAATCTGCTGATCGAGCCCGAACAGCACGCCCAATAGCGGAATGGCAATCAGGCCACCGCCGATTCCGAACAAACCGCCAAGCGTGCCCAGTAAGGCACCGAATACCAGGTACATCAGAAACTCAATCACGGCCAATTTCTCCTCACATCACGCCATTGATCCTACGCAGTTGCTTATGGCACGGAAACGCACAGCGACGCACAATGGCTGTGCCAAATTCGCACAAGCACAGACTTGCCATGAATCCCAACCAATTGACCGACCAACTGGCTTTATTCCTCGATGTACTGGAAACCGGCAGTTTTTCCGCCGCCTCGCGCCGTCATCCGATGACCCCTTCGGCCGTGGCACGGCGTATCGACAGCCTGGAAAACGCGGTCGGCAGTCAGCTGTTCATCCGCAGCACGCATGCGGTGCGCGCTACCCCGGCAGGATTGGCCTTCGCCGAGCGAGCACGGCGGATCGTCGCCGAGTTGCGCCTGGCCCGGGCCGAGGCGGTGTCCTTGAGCAGCGCGCCGGAAGGCCTGATTCGTATCGATGCGCCAGCAGCCTTTGGGCGCCGGCACCTGGCACCGGTGATTGCCGACTTCCTCATGCTCTATCCGGGACTCGATGTGCAACTGCATCTGATCGACAGTTTCGTCGACATGCAGGGCCAGAACCTCGGCAAGGTCGATCTGGTGCTGCGCGCCGGGCAATTGGCCGACACCCGGCTGGTGGCCACGCCACTGGCGAGCATGGTGCGTATTGCCTGCGCCAGCCCTGACTATTTGCGACGACGCGGCGTGCCGAGCGATCCATCACAGCTGAATGAACACGACGGACTCGATTGGGATGGTCTGGCCCCGCCCTTCGCCTGGCGTTTCGAACGGGACGGGCACATGCAGTTGCATCGGCCGGCACGGGTGCGCATGAGCGCCAACAATGCCGAGGCGCTGGTATGCGGCGCATTGGCCGGATTGGGTATCGCGCACCTGCCGACCTGGCTGGCCAGCGAGTACCTGTTACGGGGTGAGTTGCTGCCGCTGTTCTGCGACAGCGGTCTGCCGAAACCGGAAAACACCGGCATCTATGCCTTGCGCCTGGAACAACAACCCAACCCCCGTAGCCGCTTGTTGCTGGAGTACCTGAAAACCCGCTTCAGCCCGGTTCCGCCCTGGGATCTGCTGTTGCAAACCCATTTGCAACGGCACTGATCAAAATTATCTGGCGCATTAAAGATTCGCCCGCTAGATTCCAATGATCACAGATCAAGGCTTCGACATGAGCACCGAGCGCAACACCCCGGACAACTGCGACAACCTGCTACTGGATAATCAGGCCTGCTTCGCCCTGCACTCCACTTCGCTGATGATGACCAAGGTCTACAAGCCCTTGCTGCAAGCGCTGGGCCTGACCTACCCGCAATACCTGGCGATGATGGTGTTGTGGGAAAGGGACGGCTTGACGGTAGGCGAAATCAGCACGCGATTGCTGACCGACCCTGGATCCTTGACGCCGCTGCTCAAGCGCCTGGAAGCCGAAGGCCTGCTCAGCCGAACCCGCAGCCGCGAAGATGAACGCGTGGTGATCGTCGAGCTCACCGAACAGGGCCGGGCGTTGCGCGACAAGGCGCGTGATATTCCCCAATGCATCCTCGGCGCCAGCGGGATGACGCTGGAGCGCCTGCAGAACCTGCAAGCGGAGCTGCAAGCGCTGCGTCGCCACCTGCAAGACAGCCTGTAATTTCAAGCCCCCCTCTGTGGGAGCGAGCCTGCTCGCGAATGCAATGTCACATTCAACATAGATGTTGACTGACACACCGCAATCGCGAGCAGGCTCGCTCCCACACTGGTTTTGCGCAGTACTGAAGAACCGGGTCAGCCACCTTCTCCTGCCCACCGACAGCTCTAACTCAATACTTCCAACCCAAACCGCCTCACAACCTTTCGTTTTTTCTCAAATTTCTTTGAAAATTTATCTTGCGCGCAAAACATTAGCGCGATACATTCATTTCGCACTTACTTAGCGCGCAAACATTTAGCGCAAAAAATCAAACCCTGAACGAGGCTTTCACCATGCAAACTCTCTACACCGCAATCGCAACTTCCACCGGTGGCCGTGACGGTCGTGCGGTTTCCAGCGACAACATCCTCGACGTCAAACTCGCCACGCCGAAAGAACTCGGCGGTGCCGGCGGCGCAGCCACCAACCCTGAGCAACTGTTCGCCGCCGGCTATTCCGCCTGCTTCATCGGCGCCCTGAAATTCGTCGCCAGCCAGACCAAGCGCAGCATCCCGAGCGACGCGTCGATCACCGCCCATGTCGGCATCGGCCAGATCCCTGGCGGTTTCGGCCTGGACATCGACCTGCACATCAGCCTGCCAGGTCTTGAACAAGCCGATGCCCAGACACTGGTCGACGCCGCCCACCAGGTCTGCCCGTACTCCAATGCCACCCGTGGCAACGTCGATGTACGTCTGCACGTAACCGTCTAAGCGCTGACTACCCAGGCCCGAACAGGAAACGAACATGAACACTTTCAGCAAAGTCTTGACCGGTACCCTTCTCGCTCTGTCGATCAACGGTGCGTTCGCAAGTAATGGGGTTGAACACAACACCCAGGCGTTCCTCGATGTGCTGAATGCCGGTACCGGCAAGCCGCTTGAACAACTCAGCCCGAAAGACGCCCGCGCCGTGCTGACGGGCGCGCAGGCCGGGGTGAAACTGACACTGCCAAAAGCCGATGTCAGCCAGAAGACCATTCAAGTCGATGGCCAACCGCTGAACCTGACCATCGTCCGGCCGGCCGGGGTCAAGGGTGAGCTGCCCGTGTTTATGTTCTTCCACGGCGGTGGCTGGGTACTGGGGGACTTCCCGACCCACGAGCGGCTGGTGCGTGACCTGGTGGCCGGTTCTGGGGCAGCGGCGGTGTTCGTGAACTACACGCCGTCGCCGGAAGCCCACTACCCGGTGGCGATCAACCAGGCTTACGCCGCGACAAAATGGGTGGCCGAGCACGGTAAGGAGATCAACGTCGATGGCAAGCGCCTGGCGGTAGCCGGCAACAGTGTCGGCGGCAACATGGCGGCCGTGGTTGCACTGATGGCCAAGGACAAGGGAACCCCGGCGATCAAGTTCCAGGTGTTGCTGTGGCCGGTGACGGATGCCAACTTCGAAACCGCCTCCTACAACCAGTTTGCCGAAGGGTACTTCCTCACCAGAAATGCGATGAAGTGGTTCTGGGACAACTACACCACCGACGCCAACCAGCGTAACGAGATCTACGCCTCACCTCTGCGCGCAACCACCGCCCAGTTGAAAGGCTTGCCACCAGCGCTGGTACAGACCGCCGGTGCTGACGTGTTGCGCGACGAAGGCGAAGCCTACGCCCGCAAACTCGATGAAGCCGGAGTGCCGGTGACCTCGGTGCGGTACAACGGCATGATCCACGACTACGGTTTGCTCAACGTGGTGAGCCAGGTGCCGGCGGTGCGTTCGGCGATGTTGCAGGCGTCTGAAGAGCTCAAGCAACACCTGAAATAAAAAACTGTAGGAGCGAGCTTGCTCGCGATGGAGGTTAACGATAACGCGTATTACCCGATGAAACGCGTCGCCTTCAAGTCCATCGCGAGCAAGCTCGCTCCTACAGGGTGGAATATTTCAGGCACAAAAAAGCCCGACTCAATGGTCGGGCTTTTTCATTCCTCAAGCAGTGCTTATTTGGCACGGCCTTTGTAGGAACCGCCTTCGCGGGTATCGATCTCGATCATGTCGCCGATTTCGATGAAGTCAGCAACCGACAGCTCGGTACCGTTCTTCAGTTTGGCAGGCTTCATTACCTTGCCGGAAGTGTCGCCGCGAGCGGAACCTTCGGTGTAGTCAACCTGACGCACGATGGTGGTCGGCAGCTCTACGGAAACCAGACGGCCTTCGAAGAACACGGCTTCGCAAACGTCGGTCATGCCTTCTTCCACGAATGGCAGAACGCTTTCGATGTCTTCGGCGTTCAGCTCGTACATGGTGTAGTCGGTGGTGTCCATGAACGTGTAGGAGTCGCCGCTGATGAAGGACAGGGTCGCTTCCTTACGGTCGAGGATCACGTCGTCCAGCTTGTCGTCCGCACCGTATACGGTTTCGGTCTTGTAGCCGGTCAGCAGGTTCTTCAGCTTGGTCTTCATGATCGCGCTGTTACGACCGGACTTGGTGAATTCAGCTTTCTGAACCAGCCAAGGATCGTTGTCGATACGGATCACGGTACCGGGTTTGAGTTCTTTACCAGTTTTCATTGCGAATATCCGAATTTGGATGGGATTTACAAAAATCTAGGCCGCGTATCATATCCAATTTCCATAAAACTGTACCAGCGCCGTGGCAAGATCGGCCTGCAAGGCCTGTTCCAGACACCACGCCTCGGCGTGTTTTTCCAGCTCTGGCCAGTGTTTACGGGTGGATTGCCAGTGGTCGGGCATTTTTTCACCGGCGTTCCAGGCCCGCCAGAGACCGCTGATCGCCTCTCGCGCAGGGTCCGATAGCCCCTTCACATAGAGTTCGAGGAAAGCATCGAGCTTGTCCAGATGGATATCTTCTTCCTGCCGGTAGATGTGCCAGAGAAATGGCCGGCCCGCCCATTGAGCGCGCACAAAGGAATCTTCGCCACGCACGGCATTGAAATCGCAGCACCACAGCAAGCTGTCGTATTGGTCCTGACGGACGAATGGCAGCACTTGCACAGTCAAGGCGTCACGCACATGCACGGCACCGGCCGCCAGCCCCTGAACACCGAGCCAAGACTCGACGTCGCCGAGAATCCGCCCTTCCGGCACCAGCAGATGAGTGGCCGTCGAATCGCCAGCCATCGCATCGAGCCAACTGGCCAACCCGGTGTTTTCGTAGGCAAACAATGAGATCAACTGTGCACCGGGTGCAGGATCAATCCCTAAACCGTGCAGGAATTCTCTTTGAGCTTGCGGGTCCTGCTGAAATTGCCGACGACGCTCAAGCAATCCGCGCTCACGCAACAATCCGCCAGTGCCCTTCTGGAAACCCGGGAAGAAAAAGAACTTCTGAACGCTTTTGTACTTCACCGAGGGCAAACCGTGACAGCCGATCACCCAGTCCTCGGCACTCAGGTAGTCGAGGTTCATCCACAGCGGAGTCTTTTCCCGTTCGACCATGGCATCCATATAGGCGCTCGGCAATTGGCAGGCGAATGCAGCAATCACCACATCGGCGGCTTCAGTCCGTTGCCACTCGGCTGGCCATTGGCGCACTTCTACGCCTTGCTGCCATTGCTGCGCGGCGTGGATATCGATTTGCGGACACAGGCGCTCGAACGCTCGCAGATCATCGACCCATAGACGCACCGCCAGCCCATGTTCGGCCACCAGTTGCCGGGCCAGTCGCCAGGTCACGCCGATGTCGCCGAAGTTGTCGACCACGGTGCAAAAAATATCCCAGCGGGTTTTCAGTTCAGGCATTCCAGGCTCCCGTTGGCAAAGGCGCCGATTGTCCGCATAAATTACCCCGTGCAGAAGAGCCGACGACGATTATTCTTCATGCGACAATCGCCACTCGCCAGTGACCTTTCGCCAGGAAGCAACCATGCCCCACCGCCTCGCTCCGCGCCGATCCTTCCCGATCAGCCTCAATGCCCTGCAACTGACCGGCAGCATCGCCCTCGGCATGTGGCTGGGATTCATTGCCATTGTGCTGACCTGCTGGCTCGCTTCACGCCTGCTTTTCAGCGAACAATTGGCACCTGTAGCAGCAGCTGTGGAGCAATTGGCCAAGCCACCGGTGGTGGCTCAACCTGTACCGGACATCCCGCCACAGAGCCCGCTGTTCGAGCAATATGAAGAAAACCTGCGCAAGAGCGAGCAGGCACAACGGCTCGATCAGGCGCGCAGCAGCACTCGCAACCTGGCCAACCCGAACTGTCAGTTCTGGCTGCAACAGGACCGGACTGCACCCAGCGAAAAAAGTCGCGCCAACGTCCTGCAATTCTGCGATTGATCATGAATAAGCACACCGTCCACCAACTGATTCTCGACAAGCTGCAGATCGATCTCGACATCGCCGAACGGGCCGCGCAAACCGCCTACGAAACGGCGACCCATGAAGAAAACATCGCTGAAAACAAATACGACACCCTGGGGCTCGAAGCGTCCTATCTCGCGGCCGGGCAAGCCAAAAGGGTCGAGGAAATCCGCCAGTCACTGAGCCTCTGCCAGAACCTGGCCCTGCGCCCGTATGACGAACAGCGGGGCATCGAAGTCGGCGCGCTGCTCGGGCTCGAAGACGAAAAGGGGCGCGAACAATGGCTGTTCCTCGCCCCTGATGCAGCCGGGTTGAAAGTCGACCTGGTGGGGCAACTGATCACCGTCATCACCCCGCGCTCACCGCTGGGCAAAAGCCTGCTGGGCAAGTTCGAGGGCGACGAGGTGGAAATTACGGTGGCGGGCGCTCGGCAACAGTTCGCTGTCACCGAGGTCGTTTAAACGGGCTTAATGGACTGGCAGTTCGACACCTTCGAACAGCTCTTCCAGTTCCTGCTTGTTGTGGCATTGAATGGCCTTGGCCATGACTTCGCGGGTCAGGTGCGGCGCGAACTTCTCGATGAAGTCGCACATGAAGCCACGCAGGAAGGTGCCGCGACGGAAGCCGATCTTGGTCACGCTGGACTCGAACAGTTCGCTGGCATCAAGTACGACCAGGTCGCTGTCGAGTTTGCTGTCGACGGCCATTTTCGCCACGATGCCCACGCCCAGGCCCAGGCGAACATAGGTCTTGATCACGTCGGCGTCGGCGGCGGTGAACACCACTTTCGGGGTCAGGCCTCGATGGCTGAACGCTTCGTCGAGTTTCGAACGGCCGGTAAAACCGAACACGTAGGTGACGATCGGGTATTCGGCCAGCGCTTCGAGGGTCAGTTTCGACAGTTTGGTCAGCGGGTGCCCCTGAGGCACGACCACGCAGCGGTTCCAGCGGTAGCACGGCATCATCACCAGATCACCGAACAGTTCAAGCGCTTCGGTGGCAATGGCGAAATCCACGGTGCCGTCAGCGGCCATTTCGGCGATTTGCATCGGCGATCCCTGGTGCATATGCAGGGCAACGTCCGGATATTGCTTGATGAAATTGCTGATCACCGGCGGCAACGCATAACGCGCCTGGGTGTGAGTGGTGGCAATCGACAGTGTGCCTTTCTTCTCGTTGGAGAATTCCTGGGCGATCTGCTTGATGCTTTCAACCTTGCGCAGAATCTCGCCAGCGGTGGTGATGATGCGCTCACCGGCCGGGGTGACCCGGGTCAAGTGCTTGCCGCTGCGGGCAAAGACTTCGACGCCCAGCTCATCTTCCAGCAGACGGATCTGTTTGCTGATGCCCGGTTGAGAGGTGTAAAGGCTTTGGGCTGTAGCGGAAACGTTGAGGTCGTGGTGCGCCACTTCCCAGATGTAGCGCAATTGTTGAAGCTTCATATGAATCCCTCAAAGCAGGTAGACGCCACGGGCATCAGCGACGATATATAACTATATTAATGGCTCGAAGAATAAATCTAGAACTTTTTTATCAGATTGCCATTATTCGGGTCCTAGAGGTCCCCTTGACGACGACGTTGCACCAGCGGCACCAGATAGACCGGTACCTTGGACAGTTGCAACACACGGGCGGCGGTCCGGCCCAAAGGCGTTTCCGCACCCGCACCGTGGCTGTGACTTCCTACGATCAACAAATCCACGGAGAGTTTCTGCGCCTGGTCCAGAATCACCTGCGAGGGGTCGCCCTGCAGCACCCTGACTGCCTGAATCCGCTCCAGGTCGTGCTCCCCTTCATCCCCCAGTTCCTCACGAAAACTGTCGAGCACCCGCTGCTCGATACTGGCAATCACTGTATTCAGGCCCTGGCTGTGAAACTCGCTCAGCGCCTGTTCATCGAGATAACTTTGCAGCACCGATTCGGCAAACAACCCCATGGGCTCAACCGCATGCACGACGTACAAATTGGCATTGAAGGTGCGGGCCAGCTCCAGGGCATGCTGCATCACCACGGGCGCGTACAGGCCAAGGTCAGTGGCGTACAGCATCGAACGAATCATATGACCTCCTCGACTGCCAACATGGCGGACATTTGATTGAGCTTAGCAGTGCCTTGGCGACTACGACGTCCGGCGCAACACATTGAACGGCGGGCTTAAACCTTTTGCTCGTTGCTTATGCCGTGGGGCACATGACCGGTGGCGACGACTTCACGGGCCAACTCGCAGTGGCCGGCCTGATCGTCGAAAAACACATCGGCGGCGAATGCTTCGAGAAAGGCGGACTTGGTCAGGCCGCCGAGGAACAGCGATTCGTCAAGACGGATGTCCCATTCGCGCAACGTGCGAATCACCCGCTCATGGGCGGGCGCCGATCGCGCCGTGACCAGCGCGGTACGAATCGGACAGGCGTCCTCCGGGAACTCACGCTGCAACAGGTTCAGGGCCGCGAGAAAGCCCTTGAACGGCCCACCGCGCAACGGCTCGCGAGCGGCCTCACGCTCGCTGGCCTGGAACGCCTCCAGACCACCGGCCTGATAAATGCGCTCCGACTCATCGGAAAACAGCACCGCGTCTCCGTCAAAGGCAATGCGCAGCTCGTCGCTGGCCGCACGGCTGGCACCGCCAGACAGAATGGTCGCCGCGGCGAATCCGGCGTCCAGGGCACTGCGTACGTCTTCGGCGTGGGTCGAGAGAAACAGATCGCAGTCAAAGGCCTTGAGGTAGGGATACGGACTACGTCCGCCGACGAATGCCGCACGGGAAATCGCCAGTCCGTAGTGGTCGATCGAATTGAATACCCGCAGCCCGGTGTCGGCGCTGTTGCGCGACACCAGAATCACCTCGACCCGGGCGCGACCCAGGCTATTGTTGAGGTTCAGGAGTTTCTGCACCAACGGAAAAGCATCTCCGGGCGAAAGGATTTCGTCTTCGTGTTCGATCTGATATTGCCGGTAGGCTTCGACGCCGCTCGACAGATAGACCTTGTGGCTTTCACTCAAATCAAACAGCGCCCGCGAAGAAATCGCCAGCACCAGCTTGTCGTCAATTGCCTTTGGCATGCCCTTCCCCCTCAGGTCGGTCGACTCAGGTGTTGCGTCGATCAATGAAACTCAAGCTGCGATACAAGGCCTCGATGCGTGGCATTTCACATCCCGCGGCCCTGGCGGCCGCCAGTGGTCGAGCGTAGATCGCCGCCAGCTCCAGCGGCCGCTTGTGCAGGAAATCGTGGTACATGCTCGGCCAGTAGTCGGGCATTTTTTCGGTCACCATGAACAGGTGCTCGGCATACCCTGGCGGTACGTCGTGCCCGCAGGCGATGGCGCCTTGCACCACTTCAGCCATCAGCGCCCTGATCAGTTCGCGACTGTCGGCATCGGCCATCAACGGCGTGGTGCTCGCCCCGAGCAAAACCGAGAGACCGTTGTAGGGGATATTCCAGACCAGTTTTTGCCAGCGCGCCTGATGCAAATTCGCCATGGCCTGGGAATCGAGCCCGGCGCTGCGGAACAGGCCGACGCCCTCCTCGACTATTGCAGTGCGTGTCGGCCCATCGGCGGGACCGCTGTGATAACCCACGTGTACCGCGCCCAGCGCCTGATGGGTGATGACGCCCGGCGCCTCGCGATGGACGCAGATGTAGCAGAGTCCGCCGAGCACATGCAGCGAATCGGGGAGCAACTCGCGCAGGCTGTCTTCCACGTCCAGGCCATTTTGCAACAACAGTACTTTGGCATTCGGTACCGCCGCCTGCAGGATGGCCGGTGCCAGATCTGCGTTGCTGGTGGTTTTCGCGCCCACCAGCAGCCAGTCGCAGGGCGGCATGTCTTCAGCCTTCGAATAGGCTTGCACCGGGTTCAGCATCAGTGCGCCGTGGGGCGCGCTATCGACTCGCAACCCGTGCTCGGCCACGGCGCAAAACTCGCTGCGCAGCAGAAAATGCACATCAAAACCGGCACGTGCCAGCATCACCCCGTAGAACCCGCCGATTGCGCCGGTCCCGATAATGCCGATTGTCGGCCTGGCAACTGTCCCCATCATGGCAACTCCTCTGCTGTTCGACTCAACGCCTGGCGCACGGCTCGATTGAGCTCTGTGTCGGTCAGGCGCGATTTCAGTGTTCCGAAGAATTCGCCGTCGCGAACGACAAACAGCGCCGGCAAGTGAAAGACCTGATAACGCTCGACCACTCCGCCGTTATTGCCGGCATCGATCCAGCACAGCCGATCGACGACCAGATCGAGTGTCGGCAATTGCTCGCGGGCAAAACGGCAGCTGGCGCAGCCGACACTGGTGAAAATAACCAGCGAAACACCGTTCATCGCCAGCAGCCGTTGGTCGGCGTCAAAATCGGTCAGTTCCAATTCGACCACTATACTGGGGAGAACAATGTCAGATGGCCGACACATGGAGTCTGTGTTCATGGGACGATTCATTCCTCACCCTGACGATGTGCCTGTCGAATTAACCTTGCTCAAACCTGAGTGTATTTCGCGACGGCAGCTGCACACTATCAGCCTCGGGGGCATGGCTTGCAATTATCACCGCGCGTGGCGCTACGGCACGGCACTGGAAGTACGCATGCCGACCGTGAACCCGGACATGCGCTACCTGGGTTATGTCGCCTGGTGCCTGCGACGCAAACGCGGTTATCTGGTGGGCATCGCCTTCGTCGACGAACAAACGCTGTTCAGCGCCCGAATGGGTGAGCAGGTGTGCCAGATCGAACGCTACTGCCGCCTGCATGAGTCCCACGAAGACTTGCAGGATGTTCAGGCCCTGGCGCTCGAATGGGTCCAGGAGCATGCCGACGAGTTCTCGCACGATTCGGTGCGCAAGGCTTTTGCGCAACCTGTGCCGGAATAGGGGCGTACTTGATCAGTTTGCCCCTCACGGCAGGGAAACTGACTGCGAAAGCCCACCAAACCGGCGTCTGCCCATTGTCGAGCCACGGTGTAACGCGCTAAGGTTCAGCTCCCCGACGCGCTTAATTTGCTGTGCTCCGCCGCGCGGGTTCGCTGGCGGCCGGCACCCGTGACCTGACGAGTAAACGATGGCTGATTTACCGATCAACGACCTAAACGTCGCCTCCAACGAGACGCTGATCACTCCCGATCAGCTCAAGCGCGATATTCCCCTGAGCGACGCCGCACTGCGCACCGTCACCAAGGGCCGCGAAGTCATTCGCAACATTCTGGATGGCACCGACCACCGCCTGTTCGTCGTTATCGGGCCTTGCTCGATCCACGACATCAAGGCCGCCCACGAATATGCCGAGCGCCTGAAGGTTCTCGCAGCCGAAGTGTCCGATACCCTGTATCTGGTCATGCGCGTGTATTTCGAGAAGCCACGTACCACCGTCGGCTGGAAAGGCTTGATCAACGACCCGTACCTGGACGACTCGTTCAAGATCCAGGATGGCTTGCACATCGGTCGCCAGTTGCTGCTGGACCTGGCCGAAAAAGGCCTGCCAACCGCCACCGAAGCCCTCGACCCGATCTCCCCGCAGTACCTGCAGGACCTGATCAGCTGGTCGGCCATCGGCGCGCGCACCACCGAATCCCAGACTCACCGTGAAATGGCGTCCGGCCTGTCCTCGGCCGTCGGCTTCAAGAACGGTACCGACGGCGGCCTGACCGTGGCGATCAACGCCCTGCAGTCGGTTTCCAGCCCGCACCGCTTCCTGGGCATCAACCAGGAAGGTGGCGTCTCCATCGTGACGACCAAGGGCAATGCCTACGGTCACGTAGTGCTGCGCGGCGGCAACGGCAAGCCGAACTACGATTCGGTCAGCGTTGCGCTTTGCGAGCAGGCACTGAACAAGGCGAAGATCAAGCCCAACATCATGGTCGATTGCAGCCACGCCAACTCCAACAAGGATCCGGCCCTGCAACCGCTGGTGATGGAAAACGTCGCCAACCAGATCCTCGAAGGCAACAAGTCGATCATCGGCCTGATGGTTGAAAGCCACCTGAACTGGGGCGCCCAGGCGATCCCGAAAGACCTCGCCGATCTGCAGTACGGCGTGTCGATCACCGACGCCTGCATCGACTGGACCGCGACCGAAAACACCTTGCGCAGCATGCATGCCAAGCTCAAGGATGTGCTGCCTAAACGCGATCGCAGCTGATCGCCTGACGGCCTGTTCAAAAAGCGCACACAAAAAAACGCCGGGTAGAACCCGGCGTTTTTTTATGCATTCGTTTGACTGAAAGTCACTGACTCAGCTTGGCCGCATGCCGCTGGTGACGCTCCATGTAGCGCTCGACGTAGGAGCACGATGGAATGACGGTGTAGCCCATTTCGTCAGCGTACTCCAGCGCCTTCTCGGTCAAGGCTGCCGCAATACCGCGACCACGCAATGCGTTGGGCACGAAGGTGCGATAGATATCCAGGGTCTGTTTCCCCAGATCCATATAGGTCAGATAGGCACGATGACCGTCCACATTGGTCTCGAACTGATGACCAGCCTGGTCATGGTGGATGGACAACGCCTCGCTCATCACTACTCCTCGCGGGTCTGGAATTCCGACCCCTACCTTACCGATGTTTTTCCGGCGAAGGAACATCTACGCCACCCCGTGCCTGAATGGACACCGAGAAGAACTGCACCGATCTCGCGCTACCGAGCACGTACAAATAGTAGGCACCATTGGCAGAAATGCTCAAGGTGCGCTCGTCATCATGCCGGTTGGCGGGTGCTGCTCCGTAATCACGCAGGAATGGCTCGACCGAAGGTCACTCCGGGTCGATAGCCTGAACATTGCCGGATGTTGAGACTTAAGACGAGCGTCCGTTGTTAAAGTCACCTGAACATCGAGAAAGATAGTGAGAGGCGCCACGCAAAAGCCGAACAAAAGTGTAGACGAATCCATATAGGCGGACTTTAGCCAGCCAGGGAAAAAGAGCGCTGTGCCGAAGGAACTTTTTCTCGGCAGTTCGCTCAGCCACGGGCCTTGCAGCTGGATATTTTTTAAACAATTCAGTTAAAAGTTGCTCGAAAAAGAATCAACGCCTACAATTTTTTTTGCTTCTTGCTTCACGTCAGTTTTACTTACTACAAGTAATGGGTAGTATGTACGCCGGCTATTTCCTCAATCGGAGGAGATAGCTACTTAATAGAAAGTCCTTGAAGGGGAACACGATGAACAACGTTCTGAAATTCTCTGCTCTGGCTCTGGCCGCAGTTCTGGCTACCGGTTGCAGCAGCGCATCGAAAGAAACCGAAGCACGTCTGACCGCTACTGAAGACGCAGCTGCTCGCTCCCAGGCTCGTGCAGACGAAGCTTACCGTAAAGCTGATGAAGCTCTGGCTGCTGCTCAAAAAGCACAACAGACTGCTGACGAAGCTAACGAGCGTGCTCTGCGCATGCTGGACAAAGCTAGCCGCAAGTAATAATCCCTCGGGATTGTTATCAAGCCGACCCATTTTTTGGGTCGGCTTTTTTATTGCCCGGCGTTTCTCCAGGCAATAAAAAACCCGTCGACGCGGTCAGCATCGACGGGCTCTTGACCCGCGTTACTGCAGCGGATCGATCGGCGTGCTCGACACCATCGGCGCGATGCCGTTGCCCGGCACAGCGATCTCGACCGGCAGGCCGTCTTCAGCGGCCACCACGTCCCGCACCACATCCCAGTTCATGCGCAGGTTGTTGGTGATGTCTTCACGCTTGAGCATCGCATTGATGACCGCTGTGTGCTTGTCGACCACCGACGGGTTGCCCTTGTCGTCCAGCGGCGTGTGCGCCTCCAGATAGACCTTGCCGCCACTCATGCCGAACTTGTACGGGTCGTTGATGATCCGTACCGAGGTACCGACCGGTACCATGCCCGCCATTTGCAGCACGTTGTTGTTGAACATGCGGAAGCAACCGTGGCTGGTGCGCATGCCGATACCGAACTTCTTGTTCGAACCGTGGATCAGGTAGCCCGGAGTGCCCAGGGTGAACTTGAACGGGCCCAGCGGGTTGTCAGGGCCTGCCGGCACAACGTTGGGCAGCGGGTCACCGTCTGCCGCGTGCTCGGCCTTGATCGACGCCGGAGGCGTCCAGGTCGGGTTAGGCGTCTTGGCGGTGATGCTGGTGTGGGCAATCGGCGAGCCCCAGCCTTCACGACCGATACCCAGCGGGAACGTGTACACCACGTTCTTACCTTTCGGGTAGTAGTAGAGACGGTACTCGGCCAGGTTGATCACGATGCCTTCACGCGGGCCTGGTGGCAGGATGAAGCGGGTCGGCAGAATGATTTCCGTGCCGGCGCCCGGCAACCATGCATCGACACCCGGGTTGGCCGCGACCATTTCCGTGTAGCCCAGGTCATAGGCAGTACCAAGATCGGCGAACGTGTCTTCGTACTTGGCCTTGATCACCTGCACCTGGCCGATGATGTCCTCACCGGGCGGTGGCAGGGGCAACTCCAATGCTGCAACGGGACCGGCCACAAAAAGGGCGGCAAGAGTCAGGCAGCGGGTGACGGCAGGAAAGCGCGGCAACATCCGGAAAATCCTTCGCATGATCAACAGAGGGTATAAGCACGCGATTGTACACTGCCGCCCGTTATTTCGGGGAGATGGCCCGATTGCAGGCAGTGCAAGGCGATTTTGCGATTGTCCTCGCTCCCACATTGGGCCCCTGGCCACTGAAAGATCCCTGTGGCGGGCTTGCTCGCGAAGGCTTTGTGTTGGGCGATGTGCTTTTTACGGGTGTACATATCCAATTGCTGCGGTCACGGCCTCTGGCGGTTCCGCTTTTACAGCGGGGCACTTTGGAAAAACGGAACGGCGCCCGGCCTGTAGGAGCGAGCTTGCTCGCGATGGAGGTCAACGATGATGCGGGGAGCCTGGCACCCCGCGGTGCTCTCAGGTTTTTCGCGAGCAAGCTCGCTCCTACAGAGCCCACTGCGCAGAACCTGCGCTCAGCCTCACGAGGGGCGTACACCGCAAAAGCAAAGCGAGGCGGCCTACCGACCGGCCTGTTTGCTGGGTTCGTTCGTCTGTGATTGTACCTGCGCCTGTCAGGCCGCCTTCGCGAGCAAGCCCGCTCCCACAGAAGAGCAAAAGCAGAACAGCCCACACCGCGCCGCTTCTCACCACTCATCAGGCCGAGCGTTAGCTCGCCTGCAGCTTGTGATCTTGATCCACCCGCCCCCTCGGCAGGCTGAGCGCAGGTGTTCATCCGGGGATGGGCGCGCAGCGCCGTTCGACGCAGTCGAACTCATTGCATGCAGGTCGAAGCGAAGCCGACCGGAGGGCAATGCCCCCGGATGAATACCGGAGCGAAGGAACCCCGAGCCTCAGCGAGGGGCCGTACGTAAGGGGCGAGACTTTTTGGTTCCTTTTGTGTCGTTCGTTTGACAAAAGGGACTCGCCGTCAGGGCGAAACCATAAGTGGCCGTTACCGCAGCAATGGATATGTACACGGTAAACAAAACACAGGTCGGCTATCAGGCCGCCTGGATTCCCGACGGATCAAAGCTCAAACCGCAATTCAGGCCAGATCGGCGACGTCCCCCGCTTCTGCGACTCAAGAATGGCCCGGCACAACGAACACAGCCGCTGATCCTGAAACACCCGGCGATCAACACTCGACCAGCGCGGTTGTGCCGGCAACAGGCTGCCGCAAAGGGTCCGGTCAGCCGAGCCGCCCAACTCCAGCTGACGGGTCACCAGATGCACCCGCACTTCCTGGCAGGCGAACAGATCCAGCTGTTCGTCAGGCTCGATCAGTTGATAGGCAAAGAGTGACCAGGCGGGACGCGGCATCGGGGGCTCCAAATCGGGGGCGCCACCTTAGCCGAAAGCCTGCGTCTAGAAAAGTGTCATAACAGCGGTTTTAGAGTAGGCCAGACATTTTCCAGCAACTTGTCCTGGGCCCCGGCGGCCGGGTGTATGCCGTCGGCCTGCATCAACTCCGGATGACCGCCCACGCCGTCGAGGAAAAACGGCACCAGCGGGATCTTTTTCTCATCGGCCAGGTTGCTGTAGACCTCGGCGAACGCCTTGGTGTAACGCGCACCGTAATTGGGTGGCAATTGCATGCCGAGCAACAGCACCTTGGCACCGCTGGCCCGGGAGCTGTCGATCATCGAAGCAAGATTTTGTTGCAATTGAGTTGGCAGCAACCCGCGCAGGCCATCATTCCCCCCCAACTCGAGGATCACCAGTTCCGGTCTATGCTCTGCAAGCAGCGCGGGCAGGCGCGCCTGACCTCCGGCACTGGTGTCTCCACTGATGGACGCATTGATCACTTTGTCGTCGAAACCTTCGCGCCTGAGCCGTTGTTCAAGCAGCGACACCCACCCCAGCCGGGTATCCAGCCCGAAACCGGCGCTGATACTATCGCCAACGATCAGGACTGTACCCGCCGCTGCGTTTTGGGCCATGCACATCAAGGCCAGGCCAGCACTCAAAAACCAGACACGCATCGGACTCTCCATGGGCGCAAGCATTCTCATCGCGAAGGACCTTAGCAAAGTGGTTCCCAGCGCGGAAGGTGATCTGACCATCCTGCACGAACTCAGCCTGGAACTGAACAAGGGCGACAGCCTTGCCATCGTCGGCGCTTCCGGTTCCGGCAAATCCACCCTGCTGGGCCTGCTCGCCGGTCTCGACCTGCCGAGCAGCGGCGAAGTCACCCTCGCCGGGCAAGGCCTGAGCAACCTCGATGAGGACCAGCGTGCGCGCATCCGCGCCGAGCACGTGGGTTTTGTCTTTCAATCGTTTCAGCTGCTCGACAGCCTCAATGCCCTGGAAAACGTCATGCTGCCGCTGGAGCTCGATGGCCGCAAGGACGCCCGCGAACGCGCCACCGAATTACTCCAGCGTGTTGGACTCGGCCAGCGCCTGACGCATTCGCCGCGCCAGCTCTCCGGGGGTGAGCAACAACGCGTGGCGATTGCCCGCGCGTTTGCCGCCGAACCCGATGTGCTGTTCGCCGACGAACCGACCGGCAACCTCGACAGTCACACCGGTGAGCGCATCAGCGACTTGCTGTTCGAACTCAACAAGGAACGCGGCACGACCCTGGTGCTGGTGACCCACGATGAACGCCTGGCCCATCGGTGCCGGCGCCTGATCCGTCTTGAAGCCGGCCTGCTGGTCGCCCCTCTGGAGCCTTGATGGCACGCCTGCCGCTGTTGCGCCTGTTCAGTCTCGCCATCCGCCAATTGCTGCGCGACGCCCGCGCCGGTGAATTACGCGTATTGTTTTTTGCCTTGCTGGTGGCCGTGGCCGCGAGCACTGCCATTGGCTATTTCGGCGCCCGCCTGAATGGCGCCATGATGCTGCGCGCCACTGAGTTTCTCGGCGCCGACCTGCTCCTCGAAGGCAGTTCGCCCGCACGCCCCGAACAGATAAGAAGCGGCACAGAGTTGGGACTGCAACATGCGCAGGTGGTGGAGTTTTCCAGCGTTATCGCCACCGACAACGGCATCCAGTTGTCCAGCATCAAGGCGGCCGATGACACCTACCCGCTTCGCGGCGAACTGAAAAGCGCACCCGCCCCATTCGCTACGGAAACCGCCGGTGGCGGACCGCAACCCGGTGAAGCCTGGGTCGAGGCACGCCTGCTGACCGCCCTGGACCTGAAGATCGGCGATAGCATCGATGTCGGCATGAAAACCCTCAAACTGGCGCGGGTGCTGACCTACGAACCCGACCGCGCCGGCAATTTCTACAGCCTGACGCCGCGGGTGCTGATCAATCTCGACGACCTTGCGGCAACCGGCGTGGTGCAACCAGGCAGCCGGGTCAGCTATCGCGAATTATGGCGAGGCAATGCCCAGGCACTCGAGATGTATCGGCAACTGATCAAACCGGGACTCGCCGCCAACCAGCGCTTACAGGACGCCCGGGATGGCAACCGGCAGATCGGCGGAGCCTTGGGCAAGGCCGAACGCTACCTGAACATGGCCAGCCTGGTGGCGGTGTTGCTGTCCGGCGTGGCGGTGGCGTTGTCGGCAACCCGCTTCGCCACCCGCCGCTTCGATGCCAGTGCCTTGCTGCGCTGCCTCGGACTATCGCGCCGGGAAACCATGGTGTTGTTCAGCCTGCAACTGACTGTGCTCGGGCTGCTGGCCAGCATCAGCGGCGCCCTCCTCGGCTGGCTCGCACAGCTGGGGTTGTTTGCCCTGCTGCACGACTTGCTGCCGACCGACGTACCTGCGGGCGGACTGTTTCCGGCCGTCGCCGGGATCGGCACCGGACTGGTGGCCCTGGCCGGTTTCGCCTTGCCGCCGCTGGCGGCTCTGGGCCGGGTTCCGCCATTACGCGTGCTGCGCCGGGACATGCTGCCGATCCCTTCCAGCACCTGGATGGTCTACGGTGCAGCGTTGGGCGCCCTCGCCCTGATCATGTGGCGCCTGAGCCTGGACCTGGTGCTGACCTTTGCCCTGCTCGGCGGTGGCGTGATTGCAGCGCTGGTGCTGGGCGGTTTGTTGTTGCTGCTGTTGAAGAGCCTGCGGCGCTTGCTCGCGCGTGCGTCCTTGCCCTGGCGCCTGGGACTCGGGCAATTGCTACGTCATCCGCTCGCTGCCGCGGGCCAGTCCCTGGCGTTCGGCCTGATCCTGCTGTCGATGGCGCTGATTGCGCTGCTGCGCGGCGAATTGCTGGATACCTGGCAGAACCAGCTGCCGAAAAACGCCCCCAATTACTTCGCCCTGAACATCCTGCCTGCGGATAAACAGGCTTTCACCGATCACCTGATCGCCGTGTCGGCAAAATCGGCACCCTTGTACCCGGTGGTGCCTGGGCGCTTGATCAGTATCAACGGCGAACCGGTGCAGCAGATCGTCACCAAGGAATCGGCCGGCGACCGGGCGATCCAGCGTGACCTGAGCCTGACCTGGGCGGCGGACCTGCCGGAGGGCAACAAGCTCACGGCGGGCAATTGGTGGAACGAACAAACGCCAGACAATGTTCCCGGCGTGTCGGTGGAAGGCAAGGTCGCTGAAAGCCTGAAAATCAAGCTCGGCGATCATCTGGTTTTCAGCGTGGGCGGGGTCAATCGCGAGGCGAAAGTCACTAGCCTGCGGGAGATCAACTGGGATAACTTCCAGCCGAACTTTTTCATGATCTTCCAGCCCGGCACCCTCAAGGATCTGCCAGCGACTTACCTGACCAGCTTCTATCTGGCAGCGGGACATGACCAGCAGATTGTCGACCTGTCCCGCGCCTTCCCGGCGGTGACGATCCTGCAGGTCGAAGCCTTGCTGGAACAATTGCGCAGTATCCTCGCCCAGGTCACCCTGGCGGTGGAGTACGTATTGTTGTTTGTGTTGGCGGCTGGGATGACTGTGCTGTTTTCCGGCCTGCAGGCGACGCTGGACGAACGCATTCGCCAGGGCGCGCTGCTGCGCGCGCTGGGGGCCGAACGGCAATTGCTGGTCAAGGCGCGGCGCATCGAGTTCGGTTTGCTGGGGGCGGTCAGCGGTTTGCTGGCGGCATTGGGGTCGGAACTGGTGAGCCTGGTGCTCTACCGCTATGCCTTTGACCTGCCGTGGCATCCCCATCCCTGGCTGTTGCTGCTGCCACTGCTGGGCGCGGTGCTGATCGGCGGTGCCGGTGTGTTCGGCACCCGTCGGGCATTGAACGCCAGCCCACTGACAGTCCTGCGCGAGGGTTGATAGACTCCAGCCGTCTCCACCACAAGAAGTTGCCATGAGCCGTTACCGCCCTCCCCGCACCGCCGGCACCGCGTTGATCACCCCCGAGGGTGAAGCGCGGATGCGCGCCGAATTCCATGAGCTGTGGCATGTGCGTCGGCCCCAGGTGACCCAGGCGGTCAGCGAAGCCGCGGCACAGGGTGATCGCTCGGAGAACGCCGAGTACACCTACGGCAAAAAGATGCTGCGAGAAATCGACAGCCGCGTGCGTTTTCTCACAAAACGCCTGGAAGCGCTGAAGGTTGTCAGCGAAAAGCCCAGCGATCCGAACAAGGTCTATTTCGGCGCCTGGGTCACGATCGAGGACGAGGATGGCAAGGAGTCGCGCTACCGCATTGTCGGGCCGGATGAACTGGACCTCAAACAAGGCCTGATCAGCATTGACTCGCCATTGGCCCGAGCCCTGATCGGCAAGGCACTGGACACCGAAGTCCGGGTCCAGACACCGACCGGTGAACAGTGTGTTTATATCGTGGCGATCGACTACCCGTAAAATTCAACGGCGAGTGATCAGCCCTTGCCGGGCAACGCGGGTCAGTTGCCTGATCACTTCGGGAGCGTCTTCGAGGCTGGGGGATTGAATCACTGCCAGATCAAAACTGTCGTCGGCGAAACGGGCGAGCGACTCACCGTCTTCGACAAACTGGATCAGAAAGGCAGCGGGACCGCCGGTACGACGTGGCCAGCCATCGAGATAACGCAAGAGCGTCGGCTGATGTTTGCCGCCAAGCAGGATTTTTGGATTGCGCTGGGTGAGATGTGCCGTGATCGGCGCGGGACGTACTACCGGGTTTAGTGCATTCATTGTGTCGTGTCTCTGCCTCAAAAGTCTGCATGGCAGGTGAGAGGCAACACCGAACCAGCGCTTTAGCGGTATTTCGAAGCCTGTTCCGGCTTCTATCGGCAACTGAATGAGTCACCTGGCGCCCCGCAAGTAGCTGTTTAAATCGGCGCATGAGCAACATCCTAGAGAAGCTGACTGGACAGTGTCAAGAATGACGCTCAACAAAAAAGACCCGCACGAGGCGGGCCTTTTTCGTTGAACCAGAGTGGTCAGCCGGCGATGACACGGTCCGCCGAGAGTTTGCCCGCACCTTCGATCAGCACCGCGATACTGCCACCGAGCAAGGCCAGGGCGAACTCATAACCGTTGTTGGTCATGAACAGTCCATTGCTGATGTGCACCGAGAAAATCGCGACCAGCGACAGGAAGACCAGGCCCAATGCAGCCGGGCGAACCAGTAAGCCGATGATCAGCGCCAGGCCGGCAAAGAATTCGGTGCCGCCCGCCAGTGCCGCCATCAGGTAACCCGGCGTCAGTCCGAGGCTTTCCATGTACTGCGCGGTTCCGGCCAGACCATAACCACCGAACGCCCCGAAGAGTTTTTGTGCGCCGTGAGCGGCGAAAACAATGCCGACCACGATGCGCAGAACGGTCAGGCCGTAGCCAGCGCGGGTAAACAGTACCTTGTTGATCAGAGTGCTCATGCTGTTTAAATCCTTGTCAGTGTGTGTGGGTTGGGCGCCATATTAATCAATAAATCACATGTTAAAAGCGCAAAAAACCCGCTATTACAATCAGATTAGTTGATCATTTGCGAGAGACAACCTTTTGTCCCTGGGGCTCCAACGACTCCCGCTCCCGGTCGAACGCCAAGTAATACTTGTTCACGCTATTAACATAGCTGACAGGCCCCATACCCACCTGCTCCATGGCCACGCGCTCGACCTGGAAGAACCACTGGTTGGGATTCAAGCCTCGCCGCCGGGCTTCGGTGCGCATGCCCTGAACCCGCTCCGGCCCAATGTTGTAGGCCGCCAGCACGAAGGCCATGCGCTCGCGCTCGTTGAGTTTCGGGCTGGCAAAGAACTTGCGCCGGATCATCGCCAGGTACTTGGCCCCGGCCTGCACATTACCGTCTACGTCCTGAATATTGCTGACCCCCACCCGCTGCGCCGCAGAAGGCGTGATCTGCATCAGGCCGGTCGGGCTGCCGCCACTGCGGGCGGTGGGCTGCAGCGCTGACTCCTTGAAGGCCAGCGCCGCCAGGTTCAGCCAGTCCATGCCCTGGGCAGCGGCGTGTTTCTGCAGCACCGGGCGGAGTTTTTCCAGGCGCTGCCGGTCCGCCTTGGCCAGTGGATAGTGCACTTGATAGAGACGACGATAGATGCGCAGGAATGCAGCGTCCTGATCCGATGGTTTTTTGTAGACGGTGAGGAAGCGATTAATACTGGCCCGCAGCATCGACGCATCGCGGCGCACGAACCAGAACTCTTCGCCTGGCTCACTGATGACGACCTGCTTGTCGAAACGCAGCTTGGGCAGGATCTTGCCCCAGCGTTCGGCAATCGGTTGCTCGACGATGGTCAGGTGAAAGATTCCGCCCTGGACCATCTCCAGTACGTCCTCCACGGCAAGGCTCGGATCGACCCACTCGACGTTGACCGGTGGCAGTTTGTGCAGGGCGAGCTTTTGATTGATCTGGCTGACGGCATCCCCGGCGGCGCTGCCGGCGGGTAACGCCAGGGTCTTGCCGGAGAGCTGTTCAAGCCGGGTGTAGCGGCGTTCGCCCTTGATGCCCACCAGGACCAACGGGATGTTGCTGGCAATCGGCTCACTGGTGCTGACGGCAAAGCCCGGTTGCAGATCGAGCAACTCGCCTGGCGCCACCAGATCGCCCTCCCCGCGCTGCAAGGCGCCCAGCAGTTGATCCTTGGCCTTGGGAATGATCTTGAGGGTGATTTCCTGACCGTCACGGGCATGACCGTTGAGGTATTGCTCGAACGCTCTCAGACGATGGTATTCAACCCCGATCGCCTGCCCCTGGACTTCGCCGGAACTGTTGCGGCTCTGGTTGACCAGCACCCGCAGCACACGACTGCTGCGGATCTGCGCAAGGTCGCGCACCTCACTGGCCGGTACGGCTTGCAGCGGCCCGGGCAGACCTGCGACCGCCGTCATCGGCAGTAGCAGCGAACAACACAGCAGTAGCAAAACCGAGGGACGAATCATCCACTCTCCGGAAAGAATATGAGGCCGCGTCAATGAAACGCGACGACAAAAACAGGGTGCCCAGGGCGCTGACAACGGGCGAAAGACTGGCACAATGATGGCAAACCTGCCAAGCCAGCCTGGTCCGCGGCTCAAGAGACAGCGTTAACCCGTTGTAGTTCTTGGCTTTTCTTATAAATCCACGGCTCTGATATGCTTTCCGGCCTTTGGGCCGAGGTAGCACCATGCAACTCATCGATATCGGCGTCAACCTGACCAACGCCAGTTTTGCCGACAAACACCAGGCCGTACTCGACCGCGCCTACGCGGCCGGCGTGTGCCAACTGGTGCTGACCGGCACCAGTGTCGAGGGCAGCGAACAGGCCCTTGAGCTGTGCCGGCAACTGGACGAAAGCAATCAGCGCCTGTTCGCCACCGCCGGTATTCACCCTCACTGCGCCAGCGACTGGAACGCCGACAGCGCCCGACGTTTGCGCAGCTTGCTTGACGAGCCGAATGTGGTGGCCGTGGGTGAATGCGGGCTGGATTTCAACCGTGATTTCTCGCCACGCCCGCAGCAGGAAAAGGTCCTCGAAGAACATCTGGCCTTGGCCGTCGAATTGCAATTGCCGGTTTTTCTGCACGAACGCGACGCCAGCCAGCGTTTGCTGGAGATCCTGCGCGACTTCCGCGACCAATTGCCGGCCGCGGTGGTGCACTGCTTCACCGGGGAGCAGAAGGCGCTGTTCAGCTACCTCGACCTCGACCTGCACATCGGCATTACCGGCTGGATCTGCGACGAGCGCCGGGGCACGCATTTGCATCCGCTGGTCAGGGAGATCAAGCGCGGACGCCTGATGCTCGAAAGCGATGCACCGTACCTGCTGCCACGCAGCCTGCGCCCCAAGCCGAAAAATGGGCGAAACGAGCCAGCGTACCTGACCGAAGTATTGCGCGAAGTGGCACTGCATCGCGGGGAAAGCCAGGAGGATCTGGCGGCGCACACCACAGCCTGTGCACGCGCGTTTTATGGCCTGCCATTGATCTCCTGTTCACCATAAATCCCTGTGGGAGCGAGCTTGCTCGCGATGGCGGCAACACATTCGGTACGGATGTGACAGAAAAACCGCAATCGCGAGCAAGCTCGCTCCCACAGGTTCGAAATTGATCTGCATCAAGAACCAGCCACCTGAGTAGCAGCACAATGATGGCACCTTGCCAAAACCGTTTCCGCTATCAGAGAAGACCTCCATGGGTGCCTGGCTTAGCAATATCTCGCTGAAATACAAATTCTGGGCGGTCAACGCCGTCGCGTTCGTCACCACCCTGTTGCTGGTGCTGTACGCGGTGCAGCTTGAGCAGCAGGCCCGCAGTCACGCCTCCCAGGCTTCGGCCCAGGCCCAGGCGCGATTGCTCGAAGCCTGGCCCGCCGGGCAACCGCTACCCAAAATCGATAACCTGCTGACGTTCAATCGCGGACAAGTGCCTTCGCTGTTTGAACAACCCCTTCCCGAGCTCATCAATGCAAACGGCTGGGTCGAGATCAGCGTGATGCCGCTGTTCGGTGACAACCCGTTGATGGGCGCCGAAGTGTTCGCGCGCGCCGACGGGCAGCGGGTCGCCGTGATCGCCCACGGTCCAAGCCTGAGCCAGGTGTTCAGCGAGCGCTTCGCCCACTACGCGGTGGCAGTGCTCATCCTGATGCTGGCCATGCTCGGCGCATCGCAGCTGTTGATCCGATTCCTGCTCAGCCAGCTCAACACCTTGAAAGACGTCATGTTGCACGTGGAGAAAACCGGCGACTTGTCGGCCCGGGTGCCATTGGCTTGCAGCGACGAGGTCGGCCAGATGGCCAACGCCTTCAACGCCATGCAGGCCGGTTATCAACGGGTGGTCAACACCGTCGCCAGCACCGCCCGGCAACTGGACACCGGCGCTGCGCGGCTGGCGGCGAGCATGAATGAAGTGCGCCATGGCATGCTCGGTCAGCAAAGCGAAACCGATCAGGCCGCCACGGCGATCAATGAAATGACCGCCACGGTCTATCACATCGCCCAGCACGCGGGCGCCACCCGTGACCTTTCACAATCGGCCGATACCCTGGCCGGTAGTGGCCAGGAGGTGGTGACGCGGGTGCAGCGCTCGATTGCCGGGCTGTCCACCGGCGTGCAGCAGACCGCCGAGATGATTCAACGCCTGGCCGAGGACAGCCAGAAGATCAACGGCGTGGTCAACGTGATTCACAGCATCGCCGAACAGACCAACCTGCTGGCGCTCAACGCCGCCATCGAAGCGGCCCGGGCCGGCGAGATGGGGCGCGGCTTTGCGGTAGTCGCCGATGAAGTACGTAACCTGGCCAAACGCGTGCAAACCTCCACGGACGAAATCACGATCATGGTCTCGGCGTTGCAGGCCGGGACGCGGGACGCCGTGGATTTCATGCAAGAGAGCTCGTTCAAGGCCGATGACTGCGTACGACAAGCCCAAGAGGCCGGCGCGGCACTGGCCGAAATCACCGGGGCAGTGGCACAGATGCGTGAAAGCAACACGCAGATCGCCGTGGCGGCCGAGCAGCAGAGCCAGGTGGCGGAAGAGATGAACCGGGCGGTGGTGAGCATCCGTGACGTGACTGAAAACACGGTGCAGCAGACGGTGTCTTCGGCGACGACCAGCAATGAACTGGCGGCGCTGGCCGGGGAGTTGAGCAAGGCGATAGGTCAGCTCAAACTTTGAGGGCCCTTTCGCGAGCAGGCTCGCTCCCACAAGGGATCTATGTATGCCCAGAATCTGATGGTCACCGAGGATCAATGTGGGAGCGAGCCTGCTCGCGAAGGCGTCAGTCGAATCCACATCAAACTTGAACATGACACCTATCAAGCCAATAGCCAGCCTTGATTCGCCGCCGGCGTTGACCGGGCCTATTCTTCATTACATGTGTTCAACATGGATTGAGGATCAGCAACATGGGCAAACGTCACCCCAACCTTCCCGCCTGGCAATGGCGAGCGTACCCGAACAATCATCAGCACCCGACCAATCTGGTGTTGCACCTGATCGCGGTGCCGCTGTTCATCGTGGCGTTTCTGCTGATCGTATCCGGGGTCTTCAGCCTGAGCCTGGCCAACATCGCCATTGGCGTGATCGGCGTGATTGCGGCGCTGGCCTTGCAACGCCACGGCCACAGCATGGAGACGCAAGCCGCCGAGCCGTTCAGTGACCGCAAGGATGCAGTATCGCGCCTGTTGGTCGAGCAGTTTCTGACCTTTCCGCGGTTCTTCCTCAGTGGTGGCTGGTGGCGCGCCTGGCGTGAGCGCCACCGTCGTCACTGATCAGGCGAACACCGTCACCGTCTGCCGGCTCATGGCGATCAACCGGCCATCGGCGCTCCACATTTTCGCCGCGGCATGCCCGTAACCATCGGCGGCGTGCTCGGTCTCGACGAGGTATTTGCACCAGTCCAGGGTGGTCAATTCCAGCAGCGGATGCACGAACTCGATGGTCCAGGTCAGCGTGCTGCCCATCGCCGGCTTCTTCAAAAACGGCATCAGGGCCGGCGGCCAGGCGTCCACCAGTGCGAGGATATGCGCCTCGCCGATGGCCTCCTCCTTGTCATCGCCGCGCAAGCGCACCCAACCACCCATTTGCCGCGACGTGCTACCGCTGAACGGCAGCCCGCCTACACTCCAGCGCATCGCCAGGTGCCGCATGAATTCCGGGATAACGCCTTCGATAAAAGGCAACTCCTGGCACTCGTCCCAGTGCTTCATTTCAGGTGCCGGTTCAGCGGCCACGGCCACCACCGAAGGGCGTGAAGCGCCAAAGCTCCCCTGGATCAACGTCACCACCTGGCCCTTCTGCATCACCCGGCCCAACACCTGGCTGACCGCCTTGCCTTCACGCAATACGTCGACTTCAAAGCTGACTGGAACCTCGGGCTCAACCGGGCCGACAAAGGTGATCGCCAATGAACGCACCGGGCGATCCGCTGGCACCCGGGCACGCATGGCTTCGTACTGCAAAGCCGCCACCACGCCACCGAAACTGGCGCGCCCCTGGCCCCAGGAAGCCGGAATGGAGAGCTCCAGCGGCTGGCTACGGACAGCGTCAAGCAGTTCGGAAAAACGCATGAAAACCTCAGGGATCGGAAAAAGTTGAGGGGATCTTAACCATCTGGCGAGATGGATACATCGCCTATTCCGGACAAATTGACTGACAGATAAGTCGCGCAGGTTTCATGTCGAACATAAACCTCCTGTGGGAGCGGGCTTGCTCGCGAAGACGGTTTGTCAGTCACCAACAATGTCCGGGCTGATGGCGTCTTCGCGAGCAAGCCCGCTCCCACATTTGTTCGGTGGTGATATCAGGATTTGAAACAATCGCGACTGAGCTTTTCCAGCACCCGGTCCGCACGCTGTTCAGCCTCCGCCATGGTGGCTGTCCAGACCGCGACACAGGGCCGCAAATCCGCTTCCTTCTCAGCCATGGCCAGCCATTGCACGCAATCGTGCCAGTCACCCAGCGCGCCCTGGGCCGATTTCAACCGGGGCATGGCCGCTTTCGGTAAACGGTCCAGCTCGGGGTAAGCGTCGATCCCATAGCGTACGCGCTTGATCAGCAGGCGTAGCCGATGACGGTCGTGGGCCGGGTCGTGCAGTGCTTCGTCGAGTTTTTTCCACTGTTTGCCCAGACGCTTTTCGATACGCTTGCGCAGGCCCTTGAGCAATCCCTGGCGCTGGGCTGCGCGCAGAAAACGCGGAAACGCATCGAGCACGATCAGCAATTGCGCAAGCTCGGGACTGGCCGCCACGGCCGGATAGGCTTCGGCCATTTGCGCCATGCGCCACTGTGCAGCGTGAGGTTGACCGTGCTCAAGCAGGTACGCCGCCAGCACTTCGCGATCACGCAACGGCGTGGTCAGATCGCCCACCCGCGAGGCGGCCGCTTCCAGTTGTTCGACACCGGGCAACCCGCGCAAAGGCCGCAACAGGCTGCGTAACCGACGCATGGTTGTGCGCAGATCGTGTAAAGCTTCAGGGTCAGTCCGCTCTCTCAAGCGGGCCTGACAGGCCAGCAGACGAACTTCCAGGCCCAGGACATGAGCCACCAGCCGATCGATCATGGGGGTTTACTCCGTAAACAGCGCCAGGCCGCAAGCCGCGAGCTGCAAGCCCGATGAGTCTTGCAACTCGTAGCTTAGAGCCGGCAGCTGCTTTTTGCCTTCAACGCCCCGCGCGCGATTCACGAATATAGAAACGAGCCTTCTCGGCTTTCCTGGTGCAGCCTTCGAACCCCTCGAATTGCTGCTGGGTCTTGGCCGCGGTCAACAGCGACAGGGCCTTGGAGTAGCTGACGGTCCCGGCGAAACCTTCGGCTTTGGCCAGGTCCAGTTCATGCCATGCCGCATCCAGGTTACTTCCGCAACTGTCGCGGTAGGCGGTTTTTCCGGCACAACCGGCGAGTGCCAGGGCAATCAATGGCACGCAGATCCAGGCTTTCATCACTTACTCCTCAAAAATAGGTCAACAGTCATGCTGGTAAGACGGTGTAGCACCTGAAAAGTGCCGTTGGTCCGCTGTGCGAACTATAGCGCTGACGAGAACAACCATGTGCCGCCATGGAGTGTCGAAAATACGACGCTCTTGCCCCCTCGAACGACCATGACGATTGAAGCATGCCCCTCGATGGGTGCATTGTTGAAGCATTCAAACGAGGGCGATTCATGAAAAAGCGTGTCGCACTGGTATTGGGCTCGGGTGGAGCCCGGGGTTACGCACATATTGGGGTCATTGAAGAGATCGAACGGCGCGGCTATGACATTGCCTGTATCGCCGGTTGCTCCATGGGCGCGGTGGTGGGCGGGATCTACGCCGCCGGCAAACTCAATGAATACCGCGACTGGATCGAGAGCCTGGATTACCTCGACGTGTTGCGCCTGGTGGACGTCAGTTTTCGTCTGGGGGCGATTCGTGGCGAGAAGGTGTTCGGGCAGATTCGCAAGATCGTCGGCGAAATCAACATCGAAGACTTGCGCATCCCCTATACCGCCGTTGCCGCCGACCTGACCAACCAGCAGGAAATCTGGTTCCAGGAAGGTTGCCTGCACCAGGCGATGCGCGCCTCGGCAGCGATTCCCAGCCTGTTCACCCCGGTGATGCAGGGCAACCGCATGCTGGTCGATGGCGGCATTCTCAACCCGCTGCCGATAGTGCCCGTGGTGTCGAGCCATTGCGACCTGATCATCGCGGTCAACCTCAACTCCACCAACCAGCGCCACTACCAATTGCCGGTTATCCAGCGCCCCGCCGCGTTCAAGACCCGCTTCGACAACCTGATGAGCTCAGTCGGCTCGAAGTTACCGTTCCGGCGTAAACAGGCGGAACAATTGTTGATTCTGGAGCAGGAAGCGTTGAAAGCCGAAGGAGCGGATTTCAACCCGTGGATCGAGTCCGCCGAACCCGAAGCACAGCAACCCGCGGCCGCCCCGGAAGCCAGTGGCGCGCCCCGCTCTGCCACCGGTTCGTTCATCATCGACAACGTCGGGCCGGCATCCTTGCTCGACTTGATCAACCAGAGTTTCGAGGTGATGCAGACGTCGCTGGCGCAGTACAAGATTGCCGGGTATCCGCCGGACATCCTGATCAACGTGCCCAAGCGCGTGTGCCGGTTTTTCGAGTTCTACAAGGCGCCGGAGCTGATCGCGCTGGGACGGGAGATTGCGCGCGATACGCTGGATCGGTATGAGAATGAGCAGAATTGAACGTCTGAAAACTATTTGTTGAATGTAAGGCCCTCATCGCGAGCAGGCTCGCTCCCACAGTGAGTTTTTGGTGTACACGAAGTTTGTGTCTGACCAAGATCCCATGTGGGAGCGGGCTTGCTCGCGATGGGGCCGGAACATTCAGCACAAAACTAAAGGCTGCCCCTCACTCAACAACCGATACCCCACCCCCGCCTCGGTCACGATAAACCTGGGTTGGGTCGGGTCATCCGCCAGTTTCTGGCGCAAGTGCCCGACCACGATGCGCAAGTAGTGAGTGTCTTCGGTGTGTGTCGGCCCCCAGATGTCCTTGAGCAATTGCTGCTGGGTGATCACCCGCCCCGGATGCCGCGCCAGTTGCGCCAGCACGGCGTATTCCTTGCGAGTCAACGCGACTTCGATACCGTCGAGCAATACCCGGCGATACGCCAGGTCGACCGTCAAAGGACCGAAGCTCAGCGCTGCTGGCTGGGTTTCGCCGACCGGCGCCTGGCGCAGCAACGCTCGAACCCGTGCCAGGAATTCCTGGATGCCGAACGGTTTGGTCACGTAGTCGTTGGCGCCGCCATCCAGGGCCTCGACTTTCTGCCCTTCACTGGCGCGCACGGAGAGCACCAACACCGGCACCGTCGACCACTCGCGGAAATCGCGCAATACCTGTTGGCCGTCCATGTCCGGCAAGCCGAGGTCGAGCACCAGCAAGTCCGGTTTGTTCAATGCAGCTTGGGCCAAGCCTTCACTGCCGGTGCCGGCCTCCAGCACTTTGTAGCCCTGGGAAACGAGGCTGATGCGCAGGAATTTACGGATCTGCGGTTCGTCGTCGATGACCAGGATGGTCGCGGTCTGGCTCATGAGTTCACATCAACACAAAGAAGTGGCAAGAGATTAGCGCAAGCAGGATCAGGCTTCACTCTCGTATCCCGGCTGAGCCTGTAGCGGCAGGTGTAACGTGATGCAGGTACCGCGTCCCTCAATGCCGTCGGCGACGCTGATGCGCCCGCCATGGGCACCGACCATGCCCTGACAGATCGCCAGCCCCAGTCCGGTGCCCTGTCCGCCACGATCACCTCGCGCCGCGGTGTAGAACATGTCGAAAATCTTCGCCCGATCCTCCTCCGGAATCCCCGGGCCCTCATCGCTGACCGAAAAGAACAACTCACCGTCGTCGGTCCCGGCGCGCAATTGCAAACGCCCGTGGGGCGGCGAAAACCGCGCGGCGTTTTCCAGCACGTTGACCAATGCCTGTTCGATCAGCGCGGCGTGCACATACAGCAGCGGTAACTCGGCCGGCACGTCGGTGCTGACATGCAGCGGCGCAAGGACTGCGCGCAAGCGATTGCGCGCACTGCCGACGATATCGGCCGGTGACACCCAGTCCCGCGCCAGCTTCAAGGCTCCGTGGCCGAGGCGGGTCATGTCGAGCAGATTCTGGATATAACGATCAAGGCGCTCGGCTTCATCACGGGTGCCCTCGAGCAGCTCACGCCGATCCTCCAGCGGGATCGCTTCACCCAGGGCCAGCAGGCTATCGATACTGCCGCGCATGGACGTCAAGGGTGTGCGCAAATCGTGCGACACCGAAGCCAGCAAGGCACTGCGCAACTGCTCGGTTTCACCGTGCAGCCGCGCCGCTTCCAGATCATCGGCCAGTTGCGCCCGGGCCAGCGCCTGGGCCAGCGGCTGGCTCAGCGCGGTCAACAAGCGACGGCGCTGGCCACTCAGGGTCTGGCCTTCCTTGGCGCACACGCCAAGCAGCGCGAGCGGGCCGTCCTCGACCGATAACGGCCACCACCACCAGCGGCCGAACGGCAAGGTGCCGGTGCCCGCACCTGCCGGTTGATCGTGCTGCCAGGCCCAATCGGCGGCGGCGCGCTCAGCTTCGGTAAACTCCAGCGGGCCACCGGTTTCGACTTTCCAGCCGCTCTGCCCGTCGCGATTGAGCAGACACAGCTGCACGTCGCTCCAACCGTTGAGGTGTTGGGCGGCCGCACTGACCACGGCCTGGCGGTCGGTGGCGGCTGTCAGTTTGCGTGACAGGTCGAGCAATTCCGTGGTCTCTTCCTGGGTATCGCGCAGTGCCTGCAATTGCCTGCGCTGGCGCGCCGCGAGGTTGCCGGTGAGGGCTGCCATCAGCAGGAAAAACAGCAAGGTCAGCACGTCTTCTTCGCGCTGGATGCTGAAAGAAAAAGTCGGTGGAATGAACAGGAAGTCATAGGTCAGGAACGACAGCGCCGCACAGGCCAGCGCCGGCCCGAGACTACTGCGCACCGCCACCAGCAACACGGCGGCGAGGAACACCAGTGAAATATTGGGCAGTGGCAGTACACTCGCCACGGCCCAGGCCAGGGCGCTGGCCATGACCGTTGCGACCACCGCCAACGCGTAGTCGAACCAGACCAGCGGCCCCATCGACCGCTGATGAGGTTGATGCTGTTGGTGATCGCCGTCGAGAACGTTGATTTCCAGTCCGCGGGCATTGCGCAGCAGCCGCGCCGCCAGCCCGCCACCGAACAGGCGTCGGCGCAATCTCGGCCGGGACTGGCCGACCAGCACCAGGCTGGCGCGGCGTTCGGCGGCATGCTGGATCAGGGTTTTCGCCACCTCACCGGCGCGCAGCAATACCACTTCGCCGCCCAGGCGTTCGGCCAGTTGCTGGGCGCTCTGCAGGCGCAGGCGTGACTGTTCGTCACGCACGCGACCGTTGTCCACGTGCACCAGGCTCCAGGGCAGGTGCCGCCGCTGGGCCACGCGACTGGCATGCCGTACCAGACGCTCGGCCTGGGCATCGCCGTCCACCCCTACCAGCAAACGCCCGCGTACGGCTGGCGCCGCTTGTCCGAGTTGGCGATAACCCAGGGCCAGATCGTTATCGACCTGAGCCGCCGCAGTTTGCATCGCCAGTTCGCGCAGGGCTGTCAGGTTGGTCTGGGAAAAGAACGCGTCGATGGCCGCCCGCGCCTGCTCCGGCACATAGACCTTGCCGTCGCGCAGGCGCTCGAGCAGTTCCCGTGGCGGCAAGTCGATCAGCAGCAGCTCGTAGGCTTCTTGCAGCACCCAGTCCGGCAGGGTTTCACGGACCTGCACGCCGGTGATGCCACGCACCTGATCGTTGAGGCTTTCCAGGTGCTGGACGTTGACCGTTGTGTAGACATCAATGCCGGCGGCGAGAAGCTCCTGAATGTCCTGCCAGCGTTTTTCGTGACGGCTGCCGGGTGCGTTGCTGTGCGCCAGCTCGTCGACCAGCACCAGCTTCGGTTTGGCGAGGAGCAGACCGTCCAGGTCCATTTCTTCGAGCAACACACCACGGTATTCCGAGCGCACCAACGGCTGCTGCGGCAAGCCGCTGAGCAGTACTTCGGTTTCGGCGCGGCCGTGGGTTTCGACGACGCCGGCAATGACCTTCACGCCTTGACGCAGTTGGGTGTGGGCCGCCTGGAGCATGGCGTAGGTCTTGCCGACTCCGGGCGCGGCGCCGAGAAAAACTTTGAGCCGGCCACGGCCATCGCGGGGCAGGTCTGCTAACAGCGCGTCGGCGCGGCCGGAGTTGCTCATGCTTGGAAATCTCTTTTTTCAGATGTTGTTGTGGTGATTGGGAGGCCGTCATCGCGAGCAGGCTCGCTCCCACAATTGGAATGCATACTCCTGTGGGAGCGAGCCTGCTCGCGAATGGCTGCACCGCCGATTTACAGTTTTTCCAGCGCCAGATTCAACTCAAGCACATTCACCACCGGCGGACCTACCAATGGCTGTTCGATGTGCGCGTCCAGCAGCTGTTGCAGTGACGCGACCGGCAAATTGCGCGCCGCCGCGACACGCGCCAGTTGATAGGCAATCGCCGCCGGTGGCAAGTGCGGATCGAGACCGCTGCCCGACGTCGTGACCAGCGCCAATGGCACCGCCCCCTGGCCGGGCACCAGCAGCTTGCCGGCCTCGTCGATCACCCGCGTGGCGAGGGCCGGGTTGCTCGGCGAGAGGTTGCTGGCACTGCTCGATACGGTGGCAAAGGCACCGGCCGAAGGGCGCGGGTGGAACCAGGCGTCGCCGACGAAATCCTGGGCGATCAGCGAGGAACCGCGGACCTTGCCCTCGGCATCGCGCACCAGGCTGCCGTTGGCCTGATCCGGGAACGCGACCTGGGCGACGCCTGTGACTACCAGTGGATAGGCGACGCCGGTGATCAGCGTCATCAGGACCAACAGGCTCAGGGCCGGGCGTATCAATGTGGACATTTCAAAATCCTCGAATTGTAGGAGCGAGCTTGCTCGCGAAGAACCGGAGAGCGCCGCGTTTAGCCAGACAGAACGCGTTATCGTTAACGTCCATCGCTAGCAAGCTAGCTCCTACAGGGGGTGTCGTTCGAGCGCGAAGCGCTCGCCATAGGTCAAACCAGATGCAACGCTGTCATCAGCATGTCGATCGCCTTGATGCCCACGAACGGCACCAGGATCCCGCCCAGGCCATAGATCAGCAGATTGCGTCGCAACAGCGCCGCCGCACTCGCCGCCTGCACGCGCACACCGCGCAATGCCAGGGGAATCAGCACCACGATGATCAAGGCGTTGAACACGATCGCCGACAGAATCGCGCTCTGCGGACTGCTCAGTTGCATTACGTTGAGCACGCCCAGTTGCGGGTAGATCGCCGCGAACAGCGCCGGCAGGATCGCGAAGTACTTGGCCACGTCGTTGGCGATGGAAAAGGTCGTCAGCGCACCGCGGGTAACCAGCAATTCCTTGCCGATCTGCACCACATCCAACAACTTGGTCGGGTCGCTGTCGAGGTCGACCATGTTGGCCGCTTCACGCGCCGCTTGCGTGCCGTCGTTCATCGCCATGCCGACGTCCGCCTGGGCGAGCGCCGGGGCATCGTTGGCGCCGTCGCCGCACATGGCGACCAGACGCCCGTCGTTTTGCTCGTGACGAATGCGCGCCAGTTTCTTCTCCGGCGTGGCCTCCGCCAGCACGTCGTCCACACCGGCCTCAGCGGCGATGGCGGCGGCAGTCAACGGATTGTCGCCGGTGACCATCACCGTGCGAATGCCCAGCTTTCGCAACTCGGCGAAACGCTCGCGGATACCAGGCTTGACCACGTCCTTGAGGTGGATCGCGCCGAGCAACTTGCCGTCGGCGCAGACCAGCAAGGGGGTGCCGCCGCTTTGCGCGATCTTGTCGATTTCGCGGGATAGGGCAGGTGCCAGGTCAGCACGTTTCAGGCCGACGAACGCCAGCAACGAATCCACCGCCCCCTTGCGGTACACGCGCCCTTGATAGTCGACACCGGACAGGCGGGTTTCGGCGCTGAATGGCACGGCTGTCAGCACGTCGGCGGACGGTTCCGGTTGCGGATGAGTGCCACGCAGGTACTCGACGATCGACTTGCCTTCAGCGGTGTCGTCGGCCAGCGACGCCAGCAACGCGCCTTCGGCCAATTCCCTGGCTGTCACGCCTGGCGCGGCATACACCGCCGAGCAACGACGGTTACCGAAGGTGATGGTGCCGGTCTTGTCCAGCAGCAGGACGTGCACGTCCCCCGCCGCTTCCACCGCACGACCGGACTTGGCGATCACGTTCAGGCGCACCAGACGATCCATACCGGCGATACCGATGGCCGACAACAGACCGCCGATAGTGGTCGGAATCAAGGTGACCAACAGTGCCACCAGGAACACCAGCGGCAGGCTGCCGTTGGCGAAGTGGGCGAACGGTTGCAGGGTGACGACCACCAGCAGGAAGATCAGGGTCAGGCCGATCAGCAGGATGTCGAGCGCCACTTCGTTCGGGGTTTTCTGGCGTTTGGCGCCTTCGACCAGGGCGATCATGCGGTCCAGGGTCGACTCGCCAGGGTTGGCGGTGATCTTCACCAACAGCCAGTCGGACACCAGCCGTGTATTGCCGGTGACGGCCGAGCGGTCGCCGCCGGACTCACGAATCACCGGTGCCGACTCACCGGTAATCGCCGCTTCGTTGACCGCTGCGATACCTTCGAGCACTTCGCCGTCACCGGGGATCATCTCCCCGGCTTCGACACGCACCACATCACCTTTGCGCAGGCTGGTGGCCGGCACTACCTGAAAGGTGCCATTGCTGGTTTTGCGCCGGGCGCTGAGGCCTTCGCTACCGGCCTTGAGGCTGTCGGCACGGGCCTTGCCACGACCTTCGGCCAAGGCTTCGGCGAAGTTGGCGAACAGCACGGTGAACCACAGCCACACGGCAATTTGCGCGGCGACGAAGGTCGGTACGGCCGTATCGGGAATGAAGCACAGCACGGTGGTCAGGATCGCGGTCAGTTCGACCACCAGCATCACCGGCGCACGTTGCAATTGCCGTGGGTCGAGCTTGACGAAGGCTTGCACCAGCGCCGGGCGCCACAGGGCCGAGATCGCGGTTTTCGGTTGCTCCGGCGCCTTCACGGCGACGGTTTTGGATACAGGCATATTCATCTTCAACTTCCTCAGAAGGCCATGCTCAGATGTTCAGCAATCGGGCCCAGTGCCAGGGTCGGCAGGAATGTCAGGCCGCCCACCAGCAAAATGGTCACGGTCAGCAGGGTCACGAACAGCGGGCCGTGGGTCGGGAAGCTGTTCTGGCCAATCGGTGCGGTTTTCTTCATCGCCAGGCTGCCGGCCAGGGCCAGAACCGGGAGGATGTAACCGAAGCGACCAATCAACATGCCCAGGCCCAGCATCAGGTTGTGAAACGGCGTGTTGGCACCGAAGCCGCCGAAAGCCGAACCGTTGTTGGCACTGGCCGAGGTGTAGGCGTAGAGCAACTGACTGAAACCGTGGGCGCCGGGGTTGCTCACCGAGGCCACCGGGCCTGGCAGGCTGGCGGCAATCGCGCCGAGCACCAATACGCCAATCGGCATGACCATCAGGGTCACCACCAGCAATTGCACTTCCCTGGCTTGCAGTTTCTTGCCGAGGTACTCCGGCGTACGACCGATCATCAGGCCGGCGAGGAACACCGCGATCAACACGTTGAGCAACATGCCGTAGAGCCCGGCACCGACGCCACCGAAGATCACCTCGCCAACCATCATGTTGACCAGGGCCACCATGCCGCTCAGCGGATTGAGGCTGTCATGCATGCCGTTGACCGAGCCGTTGGACGCCGCCGTGGTGGTTACCGACCAGAGCACCGTGGCGGTAGTGCCGAAACGCGCTTCCTTGCCTTCCAGCGGCGCAGTCTGCTCGACGGCTACGTTGTTCAGGGTCGGGTTCGGCTGGTATTCAGCCCATAGCGAGGTCGCGCCGCCGATCAGAAACAGCGCCAGCATGCAGGCGATGATCGCGCGACTCTGACGCAGGTCCTTCACGTAGTGGCCGAAGGTGAACACCAGCGCCACCGGGATCAGGATGATCGAGGCCACTTCGAACAGGTTGCTCCAGGCCGTCGGGTTCTCGAACGGATGCGCCGAGTTGACGCCGAAGAAGCCGCCACCGTTGGTACCCAATTGCTTGATCGCAATCTGGCTGGCAGCCGGGCCCAAGGGAATGACCTGGTCGACGCCTTGCACCGTCACCGCATTCACGTACTGCGCGAAGGTTTGCGGCACGCCCTGCCAGACCAGATACAGCGCCAGCAACAGACACAGCGGCAGCAGGCCGTAGAGGGTGGCGCGGGTCATGTCGACCCAGAAGTTGCCAAGCGATGCCGTGGATTTGCGCCCGATGCCGCGGCACAGCGCAACCAGTACGGCCAGGCCAGTGGCGGCGCTGACGAAGTTCTGCACGGTGAGGCCGGCCATCTGGCTCAAGTAGCTCAAGGACGCTTCGCCGCTGTAAGACTGCCAGTTGGTGTTGGTCATGAAACTGACGGCGGTGTTGAACGCCTGTGTCCACTCCTGACCCGGCAGGTTTTGCGGGTTCAGCGGCAAATGATCCTGGAACAGCAGGATCGCGAACAGCAGCAGGAAACCCGCAAGGTTGAAGGCGAGCAAGGCCAGGGTGTACTTCTGCCAACTCTGTTCGGCGTGCGGATCGACGCCGGCCAGCCGATAGCAACCGCGTTCGACCGGGCCCAGGACCGGCGACAGCCACGTGCGCTGCCCCTCCATCACCTTGTAGTAGAAGCGCCCGAGAAACGGCGCCGGGACCAATACCAAGGCGAAAAACCCGAGGATCAGCCAATAGTCATAACTGTGCATAGCTGCTCCTAGTTCCGGTCCGCGCGCAATAGCGCAACCAACAGATAAATGAACAGCCCCACTGCCAACAGCAGTGACACTCCGTCCAGAACGCTCATGGAAGTTCTCCGTGTTACGGCGTATTGCCGCGTGTGGAGTCATTGTCGGAAAGGAGGCTGTAAAGGAGCGAGACCGAGGGTGCGGGCCGGACATAAAGAAAGCGTAAAGAGTGGGTTTACGCTGGGGTTACGGGGTGCGCGAAGGGGCTCCGGTACGCAAAAAACCGCGAGGGTCGTACCTGGAACTCCAAATTGTGCGCAAGAGTAGTGAGTGACGGCGGCAACTCATGGATAATCGAACCCGATTGGCGCGACGCAACCAAATGGGTCAAGAACTCTTGCACCTCCCTGCTCGCGCCTGCAAGCTACCGCCATTCGCATTACTGAAAAAGGCTGGCCCAACGTGCGTATCCTCATTACCGGCGGAGCCGGCTTCATCGGCTCGGCCCTTGTTCGCGAGCTGATTCAACACACCGGGCATGAAGTGCTCAACCTAGACAAACTGACGTATGCCGGCAATCTCGAATCGCTGACCAGCATTGCCAGCGACACGCGCTACGAGTTCGTTCAGGCCGATATCGTTGACCAGGCCACCGTCAGTGCCGTGCTGGCCCGTTTCCAGCCTCACGCGATCATGCACCTGGCCGCAGAGTCCCACGTCGATCGTTCCATCGACGGGCCATCTGAATTCATCCAGACCAACATCGTCGGCACCTACAGCCTGCTCGAAGCCGCCCGCGCCTATTGGCAAGCCCTCCCGGAGCCCGTGAAAAGCGCGTTCCGCTTTCATCACATCTCCACTGACGAGGTTTACGGCGACCTGCACGGTGTCGACGACCTGTTTACGGAAACGACGCCCTACGCCCCCAGCTCGCCCTACTCCGCCAGCAAGGCCGCGTCTGACCATCTGGTCCGCGCCTGGCAGCGAACCTATGGCTTGCCGGTGCTGCTGACCAATTGCTCGAACAATTACGGGCCTTTCCACTTCCCCGAGAAGCTGATTCCGCTGGTCATCCTCAATGCCCTGGCCGGCAAGCCGCTGCCGGTGTATGGCAACGGCCTGCAAGTGCGTGACTGGCTGTTCGTCGAGGATCACGCCCGGGCACTGCTCAAGGTGGTGACCACCGGAACCGTCGGTGAGACCTACAACATCGGCGGGCACAACGAACAGAAGAACATCGACGTGGTGCGCGGCATCTGCGCCCTGCTTGAAGAACTGGCACCGCACAAGCCTGAGGGCGTTGCGCAGTACGCCGACCTGATCACGTTTGTCCAGGATCGTCCTGGTCATGACTTACGCTACGCAATCGACGCCGGCAAGATTGAACGCGAACTGGGCTGGGTGCCCGAAGAAACCTTCGAAACCGGTCTGCGCAAAACCGTTCAATGGTACCTGGACAACCTGGAATGGTGCCGCCGTGTCCAGGACGGCAGCTATCAGGGTGAACGCCTTGGCGCCATCAATCCCAAGGAGCTGCTCCCATGATGAAAGGCATCGTTTTGGCGGGTGGCTCAGGCACGCGCCTGCACCCGATTACGCTCGGCGTGTCGAAGCAACTGTTGCCGGTCTACGACAAGCCCATGATCTACTATCCGATCTCGGTGCTGATGCTGGCCGGCATCAAGGATATCCTGCTGATCTCCACCCCGCAGGATCTGCCCCAGTATCGCAATCTGCTGGGTGACGGCAGCCAGTTCGGGGTGAACTTCAGCTTTGCCGAGCAGCCCTCACCGGACGGTCTGGCCCAGGCTTTCCTGATTGGCGAGGAGTTCATCGGCGATGACCCTGTGTGCCTGATCCTGGGCGACAACATCTTCCACGGTCAGCACTTTGGCGAACAATTGCAGAACGCGGCACAACGCTGTTCCGGCGCCACCGTGTTCGGTTATTGGGTCAAGGACCCCGAGCGCTTCGGCGTCATCGATTTCGACAGCGACGGCCGTGCGCTTTCGATCGAAGAAAAACCGAAAAAACCGAAATCCAGCTATGCCGTAACCGGCCTGTATTTCTACGACAACGACGTGATCGAGATCGCCAAGGCGGTGAAACCTTCGCCTCGCGGCGAGCTGGAAATCACTGACGTCAACAATGCCTATCTGCAACGTGGCGATCTGCAGGTCGAGCGTTTTGGTCGAGGTTTCGCCTGGCTCGACACCGGCACCCACGACAGCTTGCTCGAAGCCTCTCAATACGTGCAGACCATCGAACATCGCCAAGGCCTCAAAGTCGCCTGTCTCGAAGAAATAGCCTATGAAAATGGCTGGATCGACCGCGAACAGCTGCTGGAGCGCGCCCGGTACTTTGGCAAGACGGGTTATGGCCAGTACCTGGCCAAACTGGCAGGGGAAGAGCAATGAACCTCTGTGAGCCCGACTTGCCTCGTGAAGAGACTGGGCTGCAGCCATGAAAGTACTCATCAATGGCCGCAACGGTCAGGTCTCACATGAGCTGCAACGGCGACTGGGGGGTGTCGGCGAACTGATCGTATTGGGTCGCGATCAACTCGATCTCGCGCAACCCGATCAGATTCGCCGCCAGGTGCAAAACCTCAGGCCCGACCTGATCATCAACGCGGCGGCCCATACAGCGGTCGACCTGGCAGAAAGCGAGCCGCAAGCAGCCTTTGCCATCAACGCGATCGCTCCCGGCATCCTCGCCGAAGAGGCGCGGGCTCTGGACATCCCATTGATACATTACTCCACGGACTATGTTTTCGACGGGTTGAAAGCCGGTCCTTATAACGAGGACGACACGCCCAATCCGCTCGGGGTATACGGCAAGAGCAAGCTGGCCGGTGAACAGGCCATCAGGGACGTGCAAGGCAAATACCTGATCCTGCGAACCAGTTGGGTCTATTCAACCCATGGCCGCAACTTTCTGCTGACGATGCAGCGATTGCTGCAAGAGAAACCGGAGTTGCGGGTAGTCGCCGATCAAATCGGAGCCCCTACCTGGGCCGGCACAATCGCCAACAGCACCCTTGCCCTGATTGAACACTGGCAGGCGAATGAGGTGGCCAACTGGGGGACTTATCACCTGAGCGCTCAAGGTGAGACCTCCTGGTTCGGCTTCGCTCAGGCAATCGGCGAAGCATTGCGACAACAGGGCAAACCCTGCGCCGCCCTGTTACCGATCCCGTCCAGCGACTACCCGACGCCTGCTGCCCGGCCGCTCAACTCGCGCCTGGATTGCAGTCGCTTGCAACGCGATTGGGGCGTCAGTCAACCTGACTGGCAGACGGCGTTGCGCGAGTGCCTTACCGAACAAACCTGAACATCAAAGGCGGCCCGCGCTTGCTTTGAAACACGACGTATCCGCATCGCAGCGGCGTCGTGTAGCAGACATGCGGGCTTGCTCGCGAAAGCGGCATTAGTAGCAACGACGCCCCCGACTGACGCACAAAGTTCGCACATTCGGTTGCGAACATCTCCGATACGACGCCTTTCAGCCCATTACGACGCCCCCTCGAAAAATGGCACGCCCACTGCACTGGCCTCCCCCCGAGCGTTCCAAACCACTCAGGGAGCAAGCGCATGAACACACAACTCAAACCCACGCTGGGCACGTTGCATCTGTGGGGCATTGCCGTCGGGCTGGTGATTTCCGGGGAGTATTTCGGCTGGAGTTATGGCTGGGGCGTGGCCGGGACCTTGGGTTTTCTGGTGACCTCTTTCATGGTCGCCACCATGTACACCTGCTTCATCTTCAGTTTCACCGAGCTGACCACCGCCATTCCTCACGCTGGAGGCCCCTTTGCCTACAGCCGTCGTGCGTTTGGGGAAAAAGGCGGATTGATCGCCGGCCTGGCGACATTGATCGAATTCGTCTTCGCCCCACCGGCGATTGCCCTGGCCATCGGCGCCTATCTCAATGTCCAGTTTCCAGCCCTGGACCCGAAACACGCGGCAGTTGGTGCCTATATCCTGTTCATGGGTCTCAACATCCTCGGCGTGAAACTGGCGGCGACCTTCGAACTAGTGGTCTGCGTGTTGGCGGTCGCTGAATTGCTGGTGTTCATGGGCGTGGTCGCGCCGGCGTTCAGCTTTAGCAACTTCGCCCTCAATGGCTGGGCCGGCACCGACGTGTTCGGCGCTCCGGCGATTGCCGGAATGTTCGCGGCCATCCCCTTTGCCATCTGGTTCTTCCTGGCCATCGAAGGCGCCGCCATGGCCGCCGAAGAAGCCAAGGACCCGAAACGCACCATTCCCAAGGCCTACATCAGCGGTATTTTGACCCTGGTGCTGCTGGCGATGGGCGTGATGTTCTTCGCCGGTGGCGTCGGCGACTGGCGCACCCTGTCGAACATCAACGACCCGCTGCCCCAGGCGATGAAAACCGTGGTCGGCGAAAGCTCCGGGTGGCTGCACATGCTGGTGTGGATCGGCCTGTTCGGTCTGGTGGCGAGTTTCCACGGGATCATCCTTGGCTATTCGCGCCAGTTCTTCGCCCTCGCCCGCGCCGGCTACTTGCCGGCGTCCCTGGCCAGATTGTCGCGTTTCCAGACTCCCCACCGGGCGATCATCGCCGGCGGCGTGATCGGTATCGCGGCGATCTACAGCGACGGTTTGATCAACCTCGGCGGCATGACGCTGACGGCGGCGATGATCACCATGGCAGTGTTCGGCGCCATCGTCATGTACATCATGAGCATGCTCAGCCTGTTCAAACTGCGCAAAACCGAGCCAAACCTGGAGCGCACCTTCCGCGCGCCGTGCTACCCGCTGGTGCCGTTCATTGCGCTGATGCTGGCGGTGGTATGCCTGGTGGCGATGGCCTGGTTCAACACCTTGATCGGCCTGATCTTCCTGGGCTTCATGGCCGCAGGTTTCGTGTACTTCACGCTCACCGCGCAATTGCGCGCCGATGCACCGGCGGATGCGATGCTGACCGGACTTTGAAAGCGTTCAAGTGAAGCTTGAACAACAGGCATAGAATGGGGGTGATAGCGATGGAACTGCGATGAAACCCCGTCACTCAAAGTGCTATACGCGAACGGTTGGCGAACCCTCGTCGACCCGCCTGCTTTTCAAGGAGAACCCTATGCCCTGGTATGCCTGGTTGATTCTGGTCGTTGCCATTGGCTCGATCGTTGGTGGTCTGATGATGCTGCGCGACACAGCCCACAAAGTCGAACTGACCGAAGAGCAACGTAAGCGCGTCGCCGAACGCAATGCGGAAATGGACGCCAAGGAAGCGCAGGACCGCTGAATGAAAACCCCGCCTTGAACAGCGGGGTTTGTTTTTACGTGGTTTGCCCTGAAATCATGCCGCTTTGTACCCATATCGAAGCATCTGCATGCTTTTTAGAAATAGAAGTACAGTCACCATGCAATTTTCATTGGTTAATATGGGCCGCATTGATGCGGAGATATCAGATGCGTTACTCGCAGGACCATAAAGCCCAGACCCACCAACGCATAATCAAGGAAGCTTCAGCGCGATTTCGACGCGACGGTATCGGCGCGACCGGGCTGCAACCTCTGATGAAAGCGCTGGGCCTGACCCACGGTGGCTTTTACTCGCACTTCAAGTCCAAGGACGAACTGGTGGAAAAAGCCTTGCAAGAGGCTGGCGCACAAGTCGACGAGTTGTGCGCGCAAATCTTCGCCGAGGAACACCCGCTCGAAGCCTTCATCGACACCTACCTGTCCGAATGGCATCAAACCTCACCTCACGAGGGTTGCCCGCTGCCGACCATTTCTTCGGAACTGGGGCTGCGTGGTCAACCGAGCCCCACCAGCGACGTCGTGCTCCAGGCGCGACTCGACCAGATCCGGCACACCCTTGACGGAGAGCGCACCGCCGACCGCAGCATCGTCATCATGTCTACGCTGGTCGGCGCCTTGCTGTTATCTCGCAGCGTGGCCAACGCCGGGTTTGCCCAACGGATTCTCGACGTCGCACGCGAACACCTCAAACACCCGCAGGATTAACCCTGCCAACGCTTGAACAGCACACTGGCATTGACCCCGCCAAATCCGAAGCCGTTGGACAACGCATATTCGATGGCCATCGGCCGTGCGCTGCCATGAACAATATCCACGCCTTCAGTGGCAGGGTCCGGAATTTCGAAATTGAGGGTCGCCGGCACGACCTGGTCGCGGATCGCCAGCAGCGTAAAGATCGCTTCGAGTCCACCCGCGGCACCGAGCAAATGTCCGGTCGCCGACTTGGTCGATGTCACTGCGATGCCGTTTTGCGCACCGAACAACGCCTTGATCGCCGCCAGCTCACCCAGATCCCCTACCGGAGTCGAGGTTGCATGAGCATTCAGATGCTGGACCTGAGCCGGAGAAACACCGGCCTGTGCCAATGCCAACGACATCGCTCGCCGCGCACCGCTGCCGTCCTCGGGACCGGCGGTCAAGTGATAGGCATCGGCGCTGGTGCCGTAGCCGACCAGCTCCGCCAGGGGCTTGGCGCCCCGGGCCAGCGCATGGTCCAGAGACTCGATGACCAGTAGCCCGGCCCCTTCACCCATGACAAAGCCATCGCGACCACTATCGAAAGGTCGTGATGCGCGCTCAGGCGTTTCGTTGTAAGCACTGGACAAGGCACGAGCAGCCGCGAACCCGGCAAGGCTGACCCGATCGATCGCCGCTTCCGTACCGCCGCACACCGCGATATCCGCCTCACCCGCACGAATCATTCGCGCCGCGTCGCCAATCGCCTGAACCCCGGCAGCGCATGCCGTGACCGGCGCGCCCAATGGCCCCTTGAAGCCATGCTGGATCGACACATGACCGGCCGCGAGGTTGACCAGAAATGAAGGAATGGTGAACGGAGACAAACGCCTCGGACCACGGCTATCGGTAGTACGCACCGCGTCGGCAATCGCACCGAAACCACCCACGCCTGAACCGATGATGGTGGCCGTACGCTCCTGGGCATTGGCATCCAGCGCTTGCCAACCGGCTTGCTCCAATGCCTGACGCGCGGCTTCCATGGCGAACAGAATGAAGCGGTCCATCTTCTTCTGTTCCTTGGGCGGGGTCGCCCGGTCCGGATCGAAACCCGCCTGCGGGTCATCCACCAAGGTCGGCACCGCACCGCCGACCTTGGCCGGCAGATCGGCAACCACCTCATCCGGTAGATTACGCAGCCCGGAACGCCCGGCCAGCAGCCGCTCCCAGACCACTTCGACACCGCTCCCCAGCGGCGACACCAGGCCCATGCCTGTTACAACCACACGACGATCATTCATACCGCTCACACCTCAATCTGATTGATGACACTTACCGATAGCGGGCAGCAGCCTTGCTTTTGGACAGGTTAGGCGCCATCACAAGACGCGCCGCCACGAACGCATTCCAATCCGCCGCATCGGGCAATGAAGGAATAGTGATCAATTCCCCCTGATCCAGACCCGACAATGCAGCATCGACCATCTCACCCGCCTCCATCACCATTTCCGCAGGAATTTGTGACGCATCGATGCCGGAGCGCTCCCAGATCTCGGTTCGGGTTACACCGGGCAGCACCGCCTGGATCTTCACCCCAGTGCCGTCCAGTTCGGCGTTCAACGATTGAGTCAGGCTCAATACATAGGCCTTGCTGGCGCTGTAGGTCGCGTTGAAACGCTCGGGAAACAAGGCCACCACCGACGCAATATTGATGATTGTGCCGCGCCCAGCCTTGGTAAAACCGGCTGCAGCCGCCGCGGCCAATCGCGTGACAGCGGTGATATTCAACTGAATCATTCGCTCCAGCTGGTCGATATCGGCATTGGCCAAAAGCCCGTCCGCCGCCACGCCGGCGTTATTGAGCAACAGACTGATACTCGAATCGCTGCGTAACCGCTGTTCGAGCTGCAGCACATCTGCTTTTTGAGTCAGGTCCGCCTTCAGCACTTCAACCTTGATCCCATGCTCCGAACGCAGTTTGCTCGCGGCCGCCTCCAGTCGCTGCTCGTCGCGAGCCACGAGTAACAAATCAAAACCACGGGCCGCCAACCGCTCGGCGTAAACCGCCCCGATGCCGGACGAAGCACCGGTGACAAGGGCCGTACCTTGGGACTGAACTGAATTCATGACGGTGCTCCTGAAGGATGCTGAAGGACGCCTGACGCCGAGGCACTTTGGCGCAAACGGTATTTATTATGCACATAATACAAGCATAATATGATAGTCGTAATTTTTTATTTCCGCGAAGCGGACGTCACTCGTTGGTGGCCCGGTCAGAATGAGAGAGTAGACCCTGAATGAACACAAAACCGCTCCGAAGCTCTGCGATGGAATGAACGGTATTGCATGTTGACCGATAAATGCCGGCGCGGATGAACAGTGCGCATTCAACGGTGACTGAGCGACTGGACTTTCATCCGTCGAATCCGCCCGATAGTCGATCAAAGCGATGTCTGATTGGCGACCCTGCTGAACAACGCAGGCCTGTACTTTGTCTGATTTCGGGGAACCGACAAACCATTCAAGTACTGCGACTGGTCCACCGGACATAACTCTCGCTATAGACAAAGGCCGATCAATGACCGGCCCTTGTCGTCCAGTCCCGCCCCTAGTTCACCTCGATCCTGTCGCGGTTCCTGTCCAGAAGCGCTTTGCCAATACCCTTCACTTCCAGCAACTCGTCAACTGACGCAAACGCACCATTACTTTCACGATAAGCAACAATTGCTTTCGCTTTGGCCTCGCCCACTCCCGTCAGCTCACGTTGCAACGTAGATACATCAGCACTATTGAGATCGACTTTACCGGATGGCGCCTGGACGGCCACATCCTGCACCAGAGGCGCATTCATCGCCTCAGGCGCCTTGACAGGCGCGGCGATTGCCGTAAGAGAAGCACTGGTGAGGAGGGCGAATACCAGAGAGTAGAAACTGCTTGTACGCATAAGTGAAGCTCCATGCCGTCGTTTGAGAAAGCAGCTTTTCCGAAGCTGCTCTCCAAACCTAGGCTATGCCATGGGGCTGTCAAAAATGTGTACGTTACTGCATATGAAACAATCAGGGCTCAAGGCGGCGCTGCTGGTAGATCCAGTCGACAATCTCACCGTCCGGGGTGTAGCCGCTGACAGTGTCGCGCAACAACTGGCGGACGCGCGCGTAGTCGTCCTGATCCACCGCTGCGAGCAACTCGGTCAGCCGCTTGATGCTGCCCATGACATTGGTGGGCCGTACGGCTTTGTCTGTCGAGATCAGTACGAAGTTGGCAACACCGGCTTTCAATGCCGCCTGGGCGGTCATGCTCGGGGCGTTTCTCCACTCCGGTATAACCGGCATCGGCACAGACCACGTTTTCGTCGCCGTACAACTGCTTATCGACCTGCGTAACATCTGCCACATTGGCCGCAGTGCGCACCACGCTATACACCAGGCCCGACTCGTCATCCACACCGATACGGGCCTTCATGCCGAAGTACCATTGATTACCTTTCTTGGCCTGGTGCATTTCCGGGTCGCGCTTGCCGCCCTGGTTCTTGGTCGAATTCAGCGCATGAATCAGCGTGGCATCGACGATGGTGCCTTGGCGCAACGACAGGCCGCGATCACCCAGGTAGCCATTGCTCACGCCCGGAATCCCTGCCGCCAACTCGTGCTTTTCCAGCAGACGACGGAAGTTGAGGATGGTGGTTTCGTCGGGAATGTGCTCCAGGCTCAGCCCAGCAAGCTGGCGCAGAAATAGTCGCCTCATACAGTGCCTCTTCCATTGTTGGATCGCTGTAGCCGAACCAGTTTTGCATCAGATGGACACGTAGCATCGCCATCAGCTGATAGCGCGGACGACCACCATCACCCTTCGGGTAGTACCGCTCGATCAGAATAATCAAACCCTTCCACGGCTCACCCGATCCATCTCGATCAGGAACAACTCTTTGCGGGTCTGCTTGCGTTTGCCGGCACACCGGCATCGGCGAAAGTCATTTGCCTCATCGGAAAACTTGGCGGATGGACTCTGGGTATGTTGCCAAAATCAGGAAGTCTTCATCAGAGTTTCCCTAGCCATCGACACGCCAGGTTGCCGGCATTCCTTGACGATTTTGGCGTTAAAGGGTTTGGGAAAAGAGGTTCGTTGGCGCATGGTAATCCTGACGATAAGAGCGATGGTGTCCGCGTATTTTTAAGTGGACGCCACCGCGTTTATCGCCGGGATCGGGTAAGTGGCTTCGCCGGACGCTTACTCAGGAGTTGTCGATCAGAATCGAGTTCATGATTGACGCGCTTAGCGAGCGCTCCGATTCGATGAAACAGATGATCGAAACAGTCAAAACATTGGTGTGTTTGAGTACGGGATGCTGACCCCATTCTGGGAAAACCGCTTGAGCCGTTATGAAGAGGTGGGGGTGGTGTTTTGAACGCTGTTATGCAAAGCTCTATGCCAAAGCCTGTGGGCGAGAACAGAGTAGAGCTTATGCGTCCCCCTGGTGACGCCTGGGTTGGCACATATCGATGAAGAAGTCGATATGCTGGCCGAAGACGAGAAGGAGGAGCGGCAGTCCCATCTGAAAAATCGCTGGGTGGGCGCTGGAAAAAGTAGAGGCACCGAGCCTTGTATTGAGAGTGTGGTCACCGATCTGGTGGCGCAATTCGAGGGGCGCAATCAGGCGCAGAATGGCGAGACCATGGTGGTGGTCATGAGTTGTGAGATTTGCCTGCACCTGTACAACGAGATCATTACTCAGCGCCCTGAATGGCACGACGAAGCCCCACCAAAGTGCGATAAGGAAGGCTCGAATCCCCCCGGTTTCGCGCGCACAAGGTAATGCGGGAGTTTTTTGTGCGGGCGATCAGAGTTTAAGACTGTTATCTGCTTGAACAAGACTACTCAATAAAATCTGCTTAAACAAGACTACTCAATAAAATATGGATCGACTGTGACTACTGATATTTCCCCCCGTCGGACTCTTAAGGATGATGAGACTGACTTGGTTGAACTGCTGCTGAGCTTATGGATGCAAAAGTGGCTAATCATACTGATCACCTTGACGATCACTGCTGGCGCCGCCTTTTATGCGTTTCTCAGTAAGCCGGTTTACGAGGCGAGGATTTCTGTACTACCGCCCTCGCTCAGTAACATAGCTGGCTTCAACCAGGGACGGAATGGATTGCGAGGGCTGACGCCTTTCTCGGTCAACGATGTATACACTGTTTTCACTCGTAACCTGCAAACCGAGGAAGTTCGCCGTCAATTCTTCAAGGAGATTTACTTGCCTTCACTGAACGAAGAGCAGCGTTCAAGTTCTCTGGATAGGCTCTACACGGAGTTTTCTGGATCACTAAGTGTCAAGGCGTTAGACAAAAGTCAGCCAGATCGCTATACCATTGTTATTGAGCGTCACGACCCAGGCCAAGCTGCAAATTGGGCCAAACGCTATATCGACCTGATAGCTCGGCAATCCCTCGGTGAAATGCTGAAAAACGCTCAAAGTGAACTCTCTATGCAGGCCGGAAATATTGAGCGGCAGATAAAAATCCAGCGGGATTTTGCCAAAGCTCGTCGTGAGGACCGCATCACTCAGCTGCAAGAGGCCCTTAGGGTTGCCGAGGAAATTGGCCTTGAAAAACCTCCAATGATTACTGACCGAAATGACGGCGAGTTCACCGCATTCATGGGAGGTAGCTTGATGTATATGCGCGGAGCCAAGGCGCTGCGAGCAGAATTGCAGGTGCTTAAGTCACGCGAATCTGACGACCCCTTCATTCCCGACTTACGGGACCTTCAGGAACAATACGAGCTTTATGCCGGTGTAAAACTCGACACAGAAGGAGTCGCGGTCTTCCGTCAAGATGGTAGTATCGAAATGCCGGATGCCGCCATCAAGCCCAGGAAGGCATTGATTCTGGCGCTTGGCGTAGTTCTAGGCGGCATGCTTGGTCTCTTCATCGCTCTGATTCGTCTGATGCTTAAAAAACGTTTAGCCACGACCTAAACACTCCTCCTCTACCGTTTACTGGAGGGGAGCAGGAGTTAAAAGTAGCCAACGCCACATCCAGGAAGGTGCATTGGCCGAAGGAAATTAACGCTCAACTCCCCTTCTTCCTCGACTTTTCATGGGGCAATCGTTTCACCGAGTATTTTAGGAGGTTGTAATCCTTCTGAGCCCTGCGGGCACCGAAATATGTAGAATCCGGCAAATTTATGTGTTCATCAGAGGTACGATTTTTTGCGGTGGTGAGGCGGGGCTAAGCAACTGTTTGGTGAAGTGCGACGACACCGCAATAAGCAGAATTAACTCGAGGTCGCGCATCGCGATTTTAGTTTTATCAGCACTTAGTACCTGTTGGGCGTGTGAATTTTTATTCAGATATATCCAGTCGTGAAAAGTTTTGTTTGAGTTATTCGAACTCCTTGTTGGCAAGAAAATTAGATAGCACAAAGTAAATAATGCAGATTTATATATATTGCGAATTAAGTGCCCAAAAAAATCTTTTCCCCTATGAAATGAAGGCTGCGACTTAACTATGGTGTTTCTTTTTATTGGGGGGCTTGTTAATGATATTGCGTAACTCTCTATTGAATTTAATTGGACTTGGCGGTCCATTGCTGGCGGCAATTTTTACTATACCGTATTTAATAGCAGAGCTCGGTCCTGAGCGCTTCGGACTGTTAACCTTGATTTGGGCTGTCGTTAGCTACTTCGGCTTGTTTGATTTTGGACTAGGGCGCGCACTTACCCAGCAGCTCGCTATCACATGGTCACGTGATGAAAACCAAGATACACCGTCAATCACAGGGACCGCCTATCTTATCATGCTTGTCCTTGGCCTTTGCGCGGGCCTGATTATGGCCTTGGTAGCGCCACTTCTTGTTGGCCAGATTAAGAGTATTCCTAACAACTCCGAAGCTATTAATGCTCTGTACGCAATGGCTGGTGCGATGCCATTCATTGTTCTGACATCAGGATTTCGCGGCGTACTCGAAGCGCGACAAGCCTTCGGAGTTATTAATTTGATTCGCATTCCCATGGGGCTTTTCACTTTTCTCGGCCCGGCTGCGGTAGTCTGGTTTGATGAACCTAGACTGGACCTGATAGCCTGGGTACTTGCCATGGGGCGAGTTTTAGGGTGTCTCGTGCACGCTTGGTTCGCCTCTCGCTCTTTGCCGAAAGAGTATCGGGCACTGGTTGTCAAACGAGCCTGGGTTCGACCGTTATGCGTCAATGGTGGCTGGTTAACTGTGAGCAATGTCATTAGCCCACTGATGGGTTACATTGACCGCTTCATCATCGGGGCACTGGTTTCGACTGCAGCCGTGACGTATTACGCGACACCGAATGAGATTGTTACCAAACTCTGGATTTTCCCTGCTGCATTGACAGCCGTACTATTCCCAACCTTTGCCGCGCAGATCAGTCGCGGCGGAGGAGAAGCGCGCGCACTTTTCAAGAAGGTTCTGCTCTGGCTTTTTCTTGCGATGACTCCAATTGTGGCTGTGCTGATACTTTTCGCTCACGAAATCATGCGCCTGTGGATTAACGAGGATTTTGCAAACCAAAGTGCAGCAATTCTACGGATATTTGCAGTCGGAATACTTGTTAATAGCCTAACTCATATTCCCTTTACCTTGATTCAGAGCAGCGGGCATGCTCGATTGACAGCGCTCATACATTTAGTAGAATTTCCGGTATTTATGGTAGCCCTCTGGTGGTTTACCATTAATTATGGTGTCGAGGGTTCAGCATGGGCGTGGCTATTGCGCATATTTTTTGATACTGGATTGATGTTTGCATGTGCAAAGCACATCCTTGCTCCGCGTGTGGCAACGGTAAAATATGGCTAGCTCAGAGTTCCCACTTTGCCATACCTGTTGAGTTTAATTGACGCCACTATAGGAAGTTTAATTTGAAAGTTCATGACGTTGTAATAATTATGTCTGTATTCAATGGTGAAAAATATGTGGCCGAGCAAATCGACAGCATACTTTGCCAAGAATCGGTAAATGTAAAGCTTTGGGTCAGAGATGATGGCTCAACTGATAGTACAGCTAGTTTAATTAGTGAAAAATACGCCAATGATGACAGGGTGTTTATACAGAAGGGAAAGAACTTAGGTGCATGTAAATCGTTTATTGAAGCTGTTTTCTCCTGTAATTTTGTTGGGGATTATTATGGATTCTCAGACGCAGATGATGTTTGGGTAACTGACAAAATTAAGCACTCTATAGACCAATTGAAGAAAGATGGGAGTGATATTCCCGTTGCTGTCTCTACAAGATTACAGATTGTCGATGAGTTTTTAGCTCCTATTGGCTACACAAAAATACCTAGAAAGGGTTTGATCTTTAAAAATGCCATCGTTGAAACTGTCGCGAGTGGCGCATCAATTCTAATGAATGAACAAGCATTTAAGTTAGTCAGATCAGTAAGGCCTAGCCATGCTGTCATGCATGATGCATGGGTATATTTAGTGATTTCTGCATTCGGCAAGTTTATTTACAGTGAATACCCTACGATAAAATATAGACAGCATGGTAGTAATGTATTCGGAGCTTCAAGGTCTTTAAAGAAGAAAATCGCTTCACGATTTTCTAGGTTATCAAGTGTTAGCCCGTTCCGCGTTCAGGCCGAAGACTTTATGCACTGTTTTGGCAAGTCGCTCAGCAAGGAAAACTATGTAATTCTTGACAAGTATTGCAATCACCATCGTAGTTTTCAAAGGAGGGTTATGTTCGCACTTAATCCGACTGTTTCTTTTCAAAGCGCAAAGGCCAGCATTTATTTAAGGTTTTTATCATTGCTAGGTAAGGTGTAATTAAGTGCAAGAAAAACAGCAAGAATTTAGCTTCGTTTATTCTGTGGTACGAAGCCTCTTTAGCTTCAATTTATATGTGCTTTTTTTAGTGCTGGCTTTCTGTTCATTTTATTCTGCGCAGGAAAGCTTTTCATATGATTATATTTTTTATATAGGCTACTTTGACGCCATACAAAAAATGCAGCTGGAAGATATTTTTTTTTCGCTGCAAAGTAATTTACCATTCATTTACGTAAGCATCCCCCCTTCAGGCCTCTTAGAGGTTGGTTTTGTACTGTTTGTAAGGGCTCTGTTTTTTATCACTGAAAGTCCAGAGTTAGTCTACGCGTTAATCGCTACGATATCGCTAATGACGAGGGTTTTCATCATGAGAAGGCTCGGTATAAATTGGGCCTGGATCGTACTGATCAATATTTACGCGATTACATTGTTTGAGGCTAATGCAATACGCGCCGGCTGTGCTTTGACTTTAATTATTTTTGGTGGATATTGCCTTTTAAAAGATAGAAAACTTATAGGCTTTGCTCTCTTGGTTTCTTCTACTGCATTTCACGTGCAGGCGGCTTTTGTTTTTTGTTTTTTTTGTTTTTTTTGGTTGTTCTATAATTTTTTCAATCAAAGTGCGTTAAAGCTTGCCTTGACAGGGATCGGATTGGGGGTGAGTGGGTTAGTTGTTGACAAAGCTCTTGCTCTATTGAATGTAAGTAAAATGGAAGACTATAGCGGCAAATATGTTGCGTCGGTTGGGATTAATAGCATTTCAATGGCTGGCATATTATTAGTTGGGGTTTTTTTTTATAAAGTCGTGTCATCGAGAAAATACGTCTTGGAATCAATGGATCTTGAAGGAAGGACTTTGTTGCCATTTTTAATTTCTTCAGTTCCTGCATTGTCTGCTTTGGTGTTTGCTACGTCTCTTGGAGCTATAGGTGATAGGCTTTGGCAATTTTCTTTTGTTGTTTTTAGCGTTTTTATGTTGAGAGTACGCATAAGGGATGATTTTAGATATATTCTGTATTTATTGTTGTTTTTGTGCTTGTTTATTTCAAACATAAATGTGCTGATAAGGTATCCGCTGTCTAATTTTTTATATCCGTTGATTCCGTACATTAATATTGTTCCTAAATTTTAATTTTTTGGGGAGGGGGCTTGAATTTTAAAAAATATAGTTGCCGAGGAGTTATTAGGCTGGCTGTGAGAAGATTTGATAGGTTGGGTGTTGGCGCTGATGGAAAATTGACCCACTCTGCCGATTGAAATTTGACTTACAGCAGGCTGTTGATTTCTGCATCAGCAACTGTGGATTAGTTTAGCGGCCGAGTTGCTCTTGAATGTTTCCTGTCGATAACCCAACTCGAAGATTCTCTGCAAGACTATCTTTCCGATCACCACAACCTCACCAGCGATCTCCTTGGTCAAGTTCCAGAGACTTAGGGAAGGTCTGAAATAGTTATGTATTTCTGGCTGACTTTGGCCACCGCCGATTTTAAAAGTGGCAAGGCGATCCAAAGCGTTCAGATCACTCACTCATTCCTGCCTTTTTTAACCAATCCACAAGTCCAGCCTATCCAAACAGACGGCACGTGAGGTGGGGGGGGGGATCAAGTCACGCAGGTGCGGAGACTATTCTTGGGGCAGTTACTTCATTTTTTCGGCCTGATATCCACCACCAGCCGGCCTGTGCGTTTCTGATTGGGGACAGTAAGTGCGACAAAATATTCCAGCGCTGGCTGGTGTCAGTTACAACCGTGACGCTCTTGCGGTTGAACTTCATTACGGTGCCGGACAGGCGGTGAGCGATCCATCACCTACACATTCAAAACCGCCCATTGAAGCCTGATGCTGCGTTCCCGATTTCTTTCCGGAGCCAGCACCTCAAGATGCGACCCGACGCCAAAGTTAAAGAAGTGTACCTCTACCCCAAGTCCGTGGATTTTCGAAAATCCATCGATGGCCTCGCCGTTCTGGTCAAGCTGGATATCAAGGTGCCAGTATTCACCCGGTACTATTTGTTTTTCTGAATCGCCCCCGTAACCGGTTGAAAATACTCTATTGGGAGCGCAACGGCTTCTGCCTTTGGCTCAAGCGCCTGGAGTCCGAGCGTTTCAAAATCGCGCCCGACGTCACTGACGAATACATCGTATTGAGCGTCTAGCAACTGAGCTGGCTACTTGACGGTTTTGACCTGTGGCGCAACCGTCCACATCGGGCTTTGACGCCGCGATTTGCTGCTTGATTGGGTATACTCCTGCCCATGTTTCCCAGGTCCGACAACTTTCCCGATGGCCCGGCAGCGCTCAAGCAATTACTTGCTCAGATGCAGTCGAAGGTCGTTCTTCTTGAAGAAGAGAATGCGCTGCTTCGTCAGCGCCTGTTCGGACGCAAGTCTGAGCAAACGGCAAATCCGGCGAAACCACAACTGCCGTTGTTTAATGAAGCCGAAAGTATCGACACGCTAGCGCCTGTTGCTGCTGACGAAGAAGTTGTCGCCCCGACCAGGCGCCGTGGTAAACGCAAGCCACTACCGGCTGACTTGCCACGCATCGAAGTTATCCACGAACTCCCTGAACACGAACTGACCTGCGTTTGCAGCTGCCGCAGACATGCCATCGGCGAAGAAACCAGAATACCGGCCCTTAGGTCGCGCTCGATGCTATACAGCTTGTTGATCAGGTTCAGTTCGATGTCGGCACGCCCCGTCTTGCCTTTGGGCTGCACTTTTTGCGCTTCGACGAATTTGCGTCGTACAAGCGCCCAGCAACCTAAACGCTCAACCTCCGCCTGTGCGTCCAGCGCGTTGTAACCGGCATAATCATCGGTCATCACGTAGCCGCGATAGCCATCAAGTAGAGGCGTCGGTACATCCTAAGCCCTGGTGGAGTAGTCGAAAAGGATCACCGGTTTGTCGGATGGGCCACCGGTTTGCGCCCACATCCAGGACTGGCTGGTGGGCTCCTGATCCTGCTCTTTCAACAACTGCGCGCGGGTTTCATCGCAGTGGATGACGCGGCTTTCCAATAACTGGTCACGCATTAAATTCAGCAAGGGTTGCAAGTGTTCGCCGCCCTGGATAACCCAGCGGCCCAAGGTCTGGCGCGGGAAAACGATGCCATGGCGGCCCAGCACTTTTTCAAAACGGTAAAGCACCTTGGGCTGCCAGCAGGACCACTCGGGTGCGACGGCCGTCGCGCTGACTGATGCTGGCTGAGCGTACACCGCGGTTCAGTTCGGTCTGCTCTTCTGGCCTGAGGACAATCTCTCGGGCGTTCGCTTTCGTTCCTCCGAGCGCTGGATGATAGGGAGAGTGTAGCCAAGGCAGCAGAAAAACTATTTCGAAAACAGCACTCTAGGTTTAAATTTTTTCATGAGAGGCTTAAAGGAGGATCCTGCACAAGGTACACAAGCAACATATCAGTTAATACCTGATGAAAAGTATGAAACATTCGAAAACTGTATATTCATGCCCCCTACCCCTATAGCAGCATTGCTTACAGCGGCAATTATCTCGTGCTTTTAGCTGGCATGGCGCCATTACTCTTCTTGGATTACAGCATCGAGCTCGCCACGAAGCGATTACTAAATAATTTAATGGAAAGTGCTGCCATAGACATTGCAATAGAATATCTAATAATGCGAATGAATCCCTACAATTAAATCACAACTTTAATTTTCCTGAGAAAAACCCTCAAAATAATCGACCATATTAGTTACGATTACATGCCAACTATAATGGTCGATCACAAACAATTTAAGTCGCTGCCCTTTATGCGTCAAATCGTCGATCTCTGAAAGCATAATCTGAAGTCCACTACTGATGCCAGCAACTGTCGGATCGACTACGCTCCCCCCGTTGATCGTCTGTACTTCATCAAAGCCACATGTATTTGTCAGTAATACCGGCAAACCTGTAATTCCGGCCTCCAGAGCAACAAGTGACATGGCTTCCGATCTAGAGGGAATGACAAGCATCAATGCGTGTTGATAAGCTTCATTTCGCTGGGCCTCATTGAGAAATCCAATAAAACGAACTTGATGAGATACTTCATGGCCAATCAAAGAAGCTTCTAGTTCAGCTTGCATTCCAAAGTCTGGCCCGGCAAGCACTAAAGGATAATGGTGGGCTGCCTTCGTGGAGAGATAGGCTTTAATCAGTAAGTCAGGACCTTTAATGGGGGCAAGCCTACCCATAAATAAAATATACGGTTCTTCAGGTAGATACTGCAGTGTACGCGTTGGAGTTAACGCGGGTTCCGCCACCCCATTCGGAAAGACGGGGATACGATCTGGTAAAAAACCAGTAATATCTGCAATCAGTGCCCGTTCCAACTGAGTAATTGCAATGAACCCCGACGCCCTATTTATAAGCGACTTACCAACCAACAAATGAAATAGCTTCATAACTGGACGAGGTTTTCCGATGGAAGCAAATTCACCCGCAGGGCAAAGCACATAAGGAGTCCGCGCGATTCTGGCGAAGAAGCCGGTAATAATGCTCAGTAAATTCCAATAGCCCATGATATGGATAATATCAACAGACTTCACCGCTTTCCACAGTCGTATAAAATTGACCAATGGGATTGGAAAGCGCTGACCAATTTTTCCAGTAATGTAAGTTTTAACACCCCGACTATTAAATTCTGATTGCCAGGAATCACCGGACATCGCGATGACTTGACAACAACAGCCTTTATCCGCAAGGGTATTGGCTAAATGTCTTGTGCGCTCCGCTGTTCCACCGCCACGTTGTGCATCAAGAGAAATATTAATCAATAAAACATTCATACTGTTGCCCTCAAGTGACTCAAATAACTTTTCAGGCGATTGGCGAACAGTGCAGAATCAGACAATCCAAGTTGCAACAATCGCCCCTCATGAAAGCGACGCATTGGATTGGTATTACTAACCCCCCTCGCACTTAATACCAAACGTAGTACTTGCGGGGGAAGGTAAGGTATATGCAAAACTGCAGTACGATTAAATACTTCCAGCAAACAATCTTGGAGGTAAGCGAAATTGTTATCGGCGTCAGCATCGTCCGTCACGACAATAACTTCCCCTTGAACTATTGGCGCTGCAGTTGTAATAAACAACAAAACTTCGACTACTTTCTCAACACTGACCAAATGCATCCGTCGCACACCGTACAATGAACGACGCAATGCCAACTTCCAGCCGGGGGCACTCGAAACTTCTCTTACGAATGAAACAATATTTAATCCCCCGACACCAAATACCGCGCCAAGACGCAAGATCAAGGTTTCGAAAGACTCCGCATTGATGGCGCACACAAGCTTCTCAGCAGCGGCATGCTCACGCTCATAAGGCGTGATCGGCACGATCTGTGACGACGAAGTACAAATGCTGTCTTGGTTTGCTCCAAAAACGTCAATACTTGAAATATGGATATAACGTTTAACGTGTGCATTGCCGCAAGCGCGCAAAACATTCTTGATCGCAGACAAGAACCATCCGGTGCCGTCTGGCCGCAGCAAATTCAAAACGATACTGCCGCGATTCAAAATTTGTTCTAATGACGCGCTATCATCCAAGTCAAAATATCTGACCTGTATAGACGATTCTGTTAACCAACGTGGTTCACTTCGATGGACCGCGAAAACGATTTCGAACTCTTTGCTGCAATCAACTAAAGACCTGAGTAAATGCTGACCAACAAAGCCAGTTCCACCTATCACCACAATACGCTGTTCAATGGTAGCGCGAGCCTCACATTCAGCATCACTTATCACAGTATTCAAGATGATTCACTCATTAAATGCACAAACAAACCAAGCCCTACTATTCGAACAGACACCATCAAAAATATAAAACAGCTAAAAAAACATAATACATCTACTCAGTACGCCTACTTAACTCAACAGGAGTCTAAAATTTTATCAGGAAGCATTTCGATTAGCGCAAAGAACCTGCGCCCTTTCTGTCGTTCTGGCGAAACAGTATAAAACACATCGTAAGCTGGAGTAAGGAGTATTACGTTCCTTGGTGGCCACATCCAGTACCTGAGGTGCTTTGACCACCTCAGGACTGGTCGTTGGAACAGCGAAAGCAACGATGGGAACACTGGTGAGAAGAGCAAAAAATAGAGAGTAGAGATAGCCTGTACGCATAATGGAAGTCCCATGACTACATTTTAGAACGCAGCCTTTCCGAAGCTGCTCCTCAAACTTAGGCTATGTAGTGGCCCCGTCAAAAATATGCACATTGCAAAATATGAAACAATCAGGGTTCCAAGCGTCGTTGCTGGTAGATCCAGTCGACGATTTCGCCATCCGGGGTGTAGCCGCTAACCGTGTCGCGCAACAATTGGCGAACACGCGCATAATCGTCTTGATCAACGGCACGGAGCAATTCGGTCAGCTTGACCTTCAGCACATCCCAGGGCAGGTAATCCTCGTTAGCGGTCATGATCATCGGGTGCTGAGTGGCAGCCACGTTGTCACCAATCAACAATTCCTCATAAAGCTTTTCACCCGGACGCAGCCCCGTGAACTCGATAGCGATATCGCCATGCGGGTTTTTTTCCGTGCGGAGACTTAAACCAGATAGATGAATCATCTTCTCGGCGAGCTCGACAATCCTCACAGGCTCCCCCATGTCCAATACGAAGACATCACCGCCCTGCCCCATGGAACCTGCTTGAATAACCAACTGCGCGGCTTCGGGAATTGTCATGAAGTATCGAGTGATCTTTGGGTGGGTGACCGTCAGTGGCCCCCCCGACTTGATCTGTTTGTGAAATAGCGGAATAACCGAACCGGACGATCCCAGAACGTTTCCAAACCGCACCATCGTGAAGCGCGTCTTGTTCACCCTAGAAACGTTGGTCATGTCACCAAACAATACCGGCGCCAACTCTCGACTGAGCGCCTGCAGCGTCAACTCGGAAAGACGCTTGGTACTGCCCATTACATTGGTAGGCCTCACGGCCTTGTCGGTCGAAATCAATACAAAGTTGGAGACACCTGCCTGAAGTGCGGCCTGAGCTGTATTGAGAGTGCCAATCACATTGTTGAGCAGACCTTCGGCAATGTTATGCTCGACCATTGGCACGTGCTTGTAGGCTGCGGCGTGATACACCGTATTCACGTGCCAGGATTTCATCACATCGAGAAGTTTTTCCTGGTTGCGCACGGACCCCAGGATTGGCAAAAGACGGATCGATAATGACTCTCGTGCAATTCGCTGTTCCAGTTCGGACAATATGCTGTAGAGATTGAATTCGCTATGTTCAAACAACAAAAGTGTCGTGGGCCCGAGCTCCAGGATCTGACGACAGAGTTCGGAGCCGATGGAGCCTCCGGCACCTGTGACCAGAACGGACTGCCCCTTGATGCAGTGCTCAAGCAACTCCCCTTGGGCCGGAACAGCATCACGGCCGAGCAGGTCAGCAATGTCTACTTCCTGGATGTCATCGACCTTGACCCTGCCGCTGGCCAGATCCATGAACCCCGGGATACTCCGAACATGCAGAGGGAAACCTTCGAGAAAACCAAGAATCTCGCGACGGCGACCACGATTGGATGACGGGATGGCAAGGAGAATTTCCTGAGCGCCCGTGTTCTCGATCATTTGCTGGATATGTTTAGGCTTATAGACTTGCAGCCCCGAAATAACCCTGTCGGCAATACCGCTATCATCATCGATAAACGCAACAGGTCGCATGACCCTCCCCATTCGCAAGGCGGCAACGAGTTGATTGCCTGCGGCCCCCGCACCGTAAATCGCAACTTTTGGCAAGCCGTCATCCCTGTTCGTGAACGGGACATGCTGAGCTGCGCTGAACCAATCACCCATAAAATACTGGCGCATGGCCAAGCGCAATCCCCCGATCATGATAAGACTCAACCACCAGTAGTTGAATATGATCGAGCGGGGAACGATGTTCTGATGATTGCTGTACCAGTACACCAAGACGCCGAGGATCAGGGACGATAATGTGACAGCCTTGATAATGGCAATAAGTGCATCATTGCCGAAATACCGCATCACCGCGCGGTACATACCAAAGCGGATGAACAAAGGAATTGCCACGACAGGCGCGCTGACAAAAAGCCAAACATGCTGAGTGAGGGGATTGACCAACTCGTCCAGCCCCAGACGCACAACAAACGCCATCCACAAGGCAAGCCAGACCAGAAAAATATCAGTCAATACCTGCAAAATGCGCTTATGTCGTCTTGGCAGACTTAATAAATTTGCCCGAATCTTATCCATAACCCCTCTAAACACCTCTCGAAGCTCCTAGCATTGATACAGCAACTACAGCTTTTGGTATCGCTTGTGGACCAGGCATTGCGTGATAGCCAGAGCAACCATCACGCATTACTCGTGACTTCCAACTCGCCAGCGTGGAATTTGAAAGCCAGCGCCACCAACGGCACATAGGCCAGAATCAATCCCGTCGCACCATCCAGGTACCGCATGACGACCAATATAGCGACCGGCAGTAACCACAACAAATTGATAGCGGCTATTGCAGCCGTGACCACACGATGGCTGCCGAATTTCCTTGAAGCGTACTGGTATCCATGGCTGCGATGAGCCTCATAGACTTTGTCACCACGCAACAGGCGGCGCAGCAAGGTAAAGGTAGCGTCAACAATGAAAACTCCCAACAGGATAAGCCATGCCCACAGAAACACCGGGACAGTCCATGCGGCATGCAAGGCCAACACCGCCAGCACCATGCCTAGAAAACCACTCCCGGCATCGCCCATGAAAATACGCGCTGGCGGGAAATTCCAGACAAGGAAACCGAGTACGGCCATTGCCAGCACAAACGGGGGAATGGAGAGACTCGGATGGCCGCCAATCCAATACACCAGACAAGCGCCGACACAGGCGCAAATAGCCTCGACACTCGCCAGACCATCAATGCCATCCATGAAGTTGTAGAGGTTGAGCATCCAGACCAGAAACAAAGCCCCGATGACATAACCAAACCATCCCAGACTTATTTCGTAACCGAACACATTGATCGGGGCCATGCCGCCGATCCATAACAATGCCCAGATGGCACCAACGAAATGCGCCAGCAGGCGCCACCGGGCAGCAATGTGTCCGTGGTCATCAAGAAAGCCTACGACTGCAATCCACCCACCGGCTCCAAGTAGAGCCAATGCCATGGGCCAAGCCATGTCATCTGTCCAGACTAGTGCCGGTAACGCAACCAGAAAACTCAGGACGATGGCCACACCTCCACCCCGGGGTGTCGGGACCGAATGTGAGCTTCGCGAATTCGGAATATCTATCAAGCTACGTGCCAAAGCATATCGGCGCAACGCACCCGTGGCCAAAAATGAAACGCCAACCACTGCAACCAACAACCAGATTGTGTTCAAAGGTCAACTTCCTGAAACAGCCAAAATCAATTTTGCAATTGAACCAACACTGTCGTTAGCCAGCTTATCGCTGTCTGCCCTTGTAGTAGTTCGCAGCCGACAAAAGAGCTTCATTGACACTCACCGGAGGAGTCCAGTCCAGCAATTTTCGAGTTTTGCTTATATCAACTTGCAACGACCCGCAAAGCCGTTGCGATAAACCCTGCTTGCCTAAAAGCTGCGCTCCTCGCTCAAGCAGCACACTCGGTACAGGCAACAATCGTGCGGGTTTGCCCAGTGCTTGCCCCATGCGCCTCAACAACTGCGTCGTAGACAGATCTTCCCCATCACTGACAAGGAAAGTCTGGTTCGCCGCAGCAGGGTGACGAATACAGGTCAATATCAAATCAACAAGATTATCAAGCGCGACCAGACTGCGTCGATTATGGATAGCCCCGAATGGCAGCGGCACGCCCTTGTCCAGCCAACGCATCATGTTCAGGAAATTGGCCCTTACACCCGGGCCGTAAACGAGCACAGGACGAATAATCACGACCTCCATCCCTGAGCCAGTCGCAATTTCCCGAAGCCCTTGCTCGGCTTCCATTTTTGAAACGCCATAGGGGTCCGCTGGCGCGGGTGGAGTATCTGCAAAATAGGGTTTATTGAGCGGCGTACCTTCGCCATTCACCTTGATCGAGCTGATGAACACAAAACGTCTAACCCCCTGGCCAGCCGCCTGCCGCGCAAGATTCAGGGTACCTTCGACGTTCACTTTGCGGAACGCCTCCAGCGGATCGGACTCGGTATCATTCATGACATGGACACGCGCCGCGCTGTGAATGACAACTTCCGCACGATCCAGCGCTTGCGACCAATCGGCATCACTATCGAGTCCGGCGGTTCGAACAGTTGTAACGCGCGCCGGACAGTCGGGCAAGGCATGCCCACGAATTGCTGCCACCGGTTCCAGATCTTCAGAAGCCGCTAACCGGCCCAGGACAGCACGGCCTACGAAACCCGTGGCACCTGTCAATAAAACACGCATTTTCAAACCTCGACGCCGCTCAGGGTTTCGACCAGACAGTACGGTTGATGTAGTCGGTATAACTCAATACAACACGAACCACCTGCTTGGACACAGGACCTGCCTGGTAATCCCTGACCACGGGAATGACACGCCGATCACGCTCATGCTGACTGGTCACCACACGTACGGCATTGAGAACGCCATCCACTTTCAGGCCACTCATAATGAGTGTCCCTTCGTCCATTCCCTCCGGACGCTCATGTGCATTACGGATAGTAATTGCAGGCAAGTTGAGCAGAGAGGCTTCTTCAGTAATGGTGCCACTGTCGGATAGGACGCAAAACGCCGAAATCTGCAACTTGATGTAGTCAAACAGACCGAACGGCTTGGAAAAGCGGATCAACGGGTGATCCAGCGATTCACCTATCGCCTCCAGACGCTGGCGGGTCCGGGGGTGAGTGGACACGATGATCGGAAACTGATACTCGTCGGCCAAGGCTCGCAACGTCTTGAGCAAATCCCGGAGGTTTTCCGGCGTATCGACATTTTCCTCTCGGTGAGCGCTGACGATGAAAAATTTGTCCTGCTCCAGACTCTCTCGAACCAGCACATCGGACGTGAGAATTTTCGGCATGTAGTAGTCGAGCACTTCCTCCATATGCGAACCGGTTTTGATGATGGTTTCAGGACGAATCCCTTCGGCGATCAGATAACGCCGGGCATGCTCGGTCAGAACCATATTGATATCGCTCAGGTGATCGAGCACCTTGCGATTCAGTTCCTCGGGAACTCGCTGATCGAAACAGCGATTGCCGGCTTCCATATGGAATACCGGTATCTTGCGGCGCTTTGCGGCAATCACTGCTAGACAGGTATTGGTATCGCCATAGAGCAGAAGCGCGTCCGGCTTTTCAACTTCAAATACTTCATCCGCCTTCGAAATCACCTCGGCGATGGTCTTGGCAGCTGTATCGCCGGCGGCGCCCAGAAAGTAATCAGGCTTTCGAATTTCAAGCTCGTCGAAAAATACCTGATTCAATTCGAAGTCATAGTTTTGGCCGGAGTGGACTAACACATGGTTGACCTGCTTATCCAGCTCGGCAATGACACGACTCATCTTGATAAGCTCCGGTCGCGTGCCGACTAGCGTCATGACCTTAAGCATCAAGTTTTTCCTGAATGTATTCCAGATTCAAAAGAACTTTCTTCACACCTTCGACATCGAGACGATCGGTATTATGCGAAGTGTAATCTTCAAGATCGGAAATCTCCTGTTCACCCTCAACAAAGAACTTCTTGTAGTTCAGGTCGCGATTGTCAGCTGGGATTCGATAGTAACGCCCCATGTCTTCGGCTTTGGCCATTTCTTCACGGGAAATCAGCGACTCGTAGAGTTTTTCGCCATGACGGGTGCCAATGACCTTGACAGTATTATCGCGAGCAAACAGCTCCTTGAGCGCTTGCGCCAAGTCCGCGACTGTCGAAGCAGGTGCTTTCTGAACGAAAATATCGCCTTGCTCGGCATGCTCGAAAGCGTGCAGCACCAGATCGACAGAGTCCTCCAGCGACATCAGAAAGCGGGTCATGTTCGGATCGGTGACAGTCAGCGGTTCGTCATTTTGCAATTGGTTGATAAACAACGGAATCACTGACCCGCGCGAGGCCATGACATTGCCATAACGAGTTGCGCAGATCACAGGTCCCGCAGCCGGAATCATCCGCGACTTGGCCACCATCAGTTTTTCAGCCATGGCCTTGGAAATACCCATGGCATTGATTGGATAAACAGCTTTGTCGGTACTGAGCACGACAACGCGCTTAACGCCGGAAGCAATCGCGGCATTCAGAACGTTTTCAGTACCAATAACATTGGTACGCACGGCTTCCATTGGGTAGAACTCGCAGGAAGGCACTTGTTTCAATGCAGCAGCGTGAAAAATGTAATCCACACCGAACATGGCCTGATCAAGGCTATCGCGATCCCGAACATCACCGATATAGAATTTCACCTTGTCGTTCGACAGGGCAATGCGCATATCTTCCTGTTTTTTTTCATCACGGCTGAATACACGAATCTCTTTTACGTCGGTATCCAGAAAACGCTTCAACACTGTATGGCCAAATGACCCTGTGCCACCCGTGATCATCAAAACTTTATTATCGAACATAACTATAATCCAAAATCTGATTGAATTTAATGATCAACGCAGCGCGCGCATCGATTTAACCAATTCCAACCATGAAGGTGGAACGTAACCGGTCGCGGATTGGAACTTTGATGAGTCCAGCGAACGATTGATAGAAAGATTACTGTCAGCGACGATATCGATATCCTTTTCATAAACTTCTGCCACCAGTTTCAGCAGGGACAACTTGTCAATGGGTGCCACCGAGACATGATAAAGGCCCTGAAGCTCCGGATTCGGAATCACGTAATCTCGAATGACACGCGCCAGCTCCACGGTAGGAAGCCCCGAAAAAATGGCCTTGTCGTAGCCCTTGACGGAGCCGTTCTGAGATAGAAACCAATCCACCAGCGAGTAATTGCTTCCCAGTTCGTGACCGATGATTGAAGTCCGCAGGGTGACTGCATTCGGCAGGGCATGAAGCTCACCAATGTACTTGGACTTACCGTAGAGATCCTCCGCATCGGAGACATCCTCTTCAATGTAAAGCCCTTTGCGTCCGGAGAACACACAGTCGGTACTGATGTGAATCAAGCGAGCGCCAGACAGTTCGCATAACTTGGCAATGCGATGCGGCAGCATGGCATTGATGGGAAGTGCTGAAAGGGGATCCTTGGCATCAGCCAGCTGCTTGATCAAGCCGACGCAGTTAATGACCACATCCGGCTTGACCCGTGCCAGCACAGAAACCAGCGAGTCCTGGTCCAGCACATCAACATTGCTGATCAGCGAACTGCGAACATCGTCTGAAAAATGGTTTGCGCCACCGGGGTTGCGTAAAGTGCCCCACACCTCAAAGCGCGGGTGTCCATGGAATTGCCTGAACACCGTGCTACCGAGCATTCCGGTGACCCCTAACACTAGAACTTTCATTTTAAGCTACCCTTCAATTCATTGATCCTGGTACTGAGGATTTCTACGAGACGCGCGCTTTGACGCTCCATTTCGAAATGCTCGAGGTAGTACGCCCTGCCCGACTGCCCCAACGACTCCCGCTCATCTGAACTCATGTGGAAAAGTTGCTCGATGCACCTGGCCATACCCTCTACATCTTGCGCCGCGCTCGTCAGGCCCGCTTTGGCCTCTTGAATAACCCGAGCCCCTTCGCCATCAAGCGCGGCGATGATCGGCCTCCCCGCCGCCAGGTAAGCCTGAACCTTACTGGGAATGGTATAGGAGAATGCCTCATCTTGCTTCAACGTTACCAACAATCCTGTGGCACGACTGAAAAAATGTGGCATTTCACTTGCCGCAAACCTGCCGGCAAGAACAAGGTTGTCCAATGCTCTGGATTTTTTCTGGCTTTCGATCCAGCTCAGCATGCTACCGCTGCCGACCAGCACAATTCGGAGTTCGGAGAGATGGCGAAGCCTGTCTGCTACCTCAACCAGGGTTTCGACCGATTGTGCGGTCCCCAGATTGCCGGCAAAAACGAGACAGAAACTGTTTTCGAGCTCCGCAAGCAGCGGTGCAGGAATCCGGGTGTCTTCGAAGACTGGCGGAGTGTCCTGATAAGAGTTTGGGTAATACACGACCTTGCCGGGATCAGCATAGCGAGCAACCGGTTCCAGGAATGCCCTCGACTGAACGAGTAAAGTATCAACACAGGCGTAAATGCCTCTGACCATCCACCCGACCACGCGCAAGACCGATTTATTCCGGATGAATCCCGTCGCACTCAAGCTCTCTGGCCAGAGATCCTGGACCCATACTGCCAGATGACTCTTGAGTTTCCATTTCAAATAGATGGCAGGAATGACTGACGTAATCGGGGAAGGTGCAAACACAAAGATTGCGTCATAACTCTCACCCTTTACAGCGTCCGGGTAAAATTTCAGTCCATTTACGATATAGGATAAATAATTCCGCATCAGGTTTTTTGCACCCGACGAACCGCGAGGCCTAAGCGGCGCACGGCATACGCTAACGGTCGTTTCGTAACTTTCTTCCTGATATCCGCAAGCTTGGTAACCGTCGAACACAACACCATCCGGATAATTCGGCTTGCCGGTAAGAACTTTTACGACATGCCCCTGAGCAGATAAGTTCTTGACCAGGTCGTTGATAATAAAAGATTCCGGCCAAAAATACTGCGATACCACGAGAACTCTCATTTATCAAACACCCACTTTGTGCAACTTGGCCAACGCCAGCAGCTCGGACCACGTTTTTCTTGAGACATCTTCCCAGTCAAACTTATCACCTTGCGCAACCGCCGCAACGGCCAGCATCTTCAAGAGTTCGGAATTTGTTAAAACCTCTGTCAGCACCTGACCTTTGTCTTGGGAATCAAACGGCGAAAATCTTTCGAAAAGCTCCTTGGCTAGCTCCCCGCAAGCACTGACTACTTGAAAATTGTGTTTGTAAACGTCAAATCTCGACACATATAAAGCGCACTCTTTCCCGAGCAATAAATCCGGACTAACAGTACTTTTACCGTGTAGCAAAAACACAGAGTCAATTCCATGATGGATAGTGAAGGGATTTTTAGCCTTGGCCAGCGATTCGATGATACTTCGTGCATAGTTTGAAACAAATATCGTCAGATTAGCTTCAGACATGTTCTTGAGCACAATACGGCTCAAAAACCAGTTTCTGAGTCGTTGCAACCCCAGCGGTAAACTTTTTCGTACGTGCAAATCAAATTGAATCATGCTCCGAAGCATCGTCGCCACCTTACAACCTGCTGGTGCACGAGTGCCCACTACCCCCCCGGGACAAAACAGCACGTCAGCCTTTTCCGCCTTCAAGATACCGGGCAGCACCCACTTTCCCCACAAGGCTCTGACAATTGAATTTTCTGTCGGCCAGGCAGGTTGGACTCGACGGATCCTTGAGTGATCCGGTAGCTTGAGTGACGAAGGGGCAAACACGCGAATCTCAATATCCTTGTCGAAGGGTACAAACTGAAAAAGGTTAATCAGATATGTCTGACCTCCACCTAAACGGGCAGAGAGCGCATTGAAAACTATCTTCATGGAAACCTTTTGCTCAATCTGTATTAGCGACTATTTTTATCAAGCTAGGATTGGAACATCAGAATATTCCACAAATGAAGACTGCGATCGTACGTTCCGTTTTGATGCTGGAGCCACTCCGAGAGAATTTTCTGACAATCGAAACAACCCTATCTCCTAATTCGCTCCTCAGCCAGCAAGTCCTCTGCCCACTTTGATCAACTACTCTGAAGACAAAGAAAACGCCAGTTACGCGACTCGATGATCAAGCAAGGGTGCCCAGGCTTCGAGGCTCACGCTCATGGCACCACGGTCGGCTTTTACCAGCAGATCATCCGGTAAGTACTGAGAAACATCCCATTGGCATTTCTTCGATGTAATCGTCCATCACCCCCAAGAGACGTCGCCCTGATCTAGGCCGTCAATACCCAGAACCACATTGTCTGTAGGTTGCCATTGCGACTACATTTGCGCCAGAAAACCCTAACAACTAAAGCGCGCAGAATACCGCGGCATTGCCTCTGCTGAACACCAGAAACAAACTCCAATAAAATCAATGTTCAACTTACCGCCCCCTGCTCCTGACCCTCAAGGCATAAGCAGACACAACACCCCCTCCCACAATCATTCCGACCAAGAATGAAACAACGCCAAAAATCGACAACTGAAGCTGTGGTGAAGAAAAACCTAAAAAGGAGACAGCAACAAGCTGCTGGTTTTCCAGCACGAAGAGCAGGCATGGAATTGATACAAACAACACAAACCCTGTGATCACGAGTCGCTTGAGGCGACTGCCGTCTCGCCAACTAATCATCACTGCAACCTTCTTCATCCTCATTCACCCGATCACGCAACTCCTTGCCTGGCTTGAAGTGAGGAACGAATTTGCCGTCGAGACTGACAGACTGACCGGTTTTCGGATTACGGCCAACCCGTGGAGCACGGTAGTGCAGAGAGAAGCTGCCAAACCCCCGGATCTCGATACGGTCTCCGGTAGCCAGACACTGGGACATTTGCTCAAGCATGGTCTTGATGGCCAGCTCCACATCCTTGGATGAAAGCAGCCCTTGATGGGTGACAATTCGTTCGATCAACTCCGACTTCGTCATATTTTTCCCTTCTTTTTCAAGCAGCTAGATCAGCGCTCCAAAGGTTTTAGCACGCCGGCATGATTTTGAACAGCCCGAGTTTTGCCATACATCCCACCACCCCGGAATGCCTGATTCCTGGAGCGAGGAGACCTCCGAGCCATCACTGTCTCATCGGCAAATCACCAGCATAGTGCGCGTCAGGAAACCTGCGGGATTGAAGCCGAAGGGGAAGCCATCTTCCTCCTCCTTCACATCGTCAGACCTCGCCACCACTTTATAGCCCGCCCCCCTGCACTCCTTGGCCGCGCGCTTGTAACACTTATCCCAATTCGAACCGAGCCCCGAACAATCAACCTCAATGCCGCTCACCCCGCGCACTGCGTGAGTTTTGGCATTGGTGGCACAACCCGCTAGCGCCAGCACTGCTACTGCGACAATTAGCTTGTTCATTCACGTCCTTTTGCCAGAAAGCCCAATGGGCGATCATTAGTCTCAAGCTAAAGACTAGCCGCAAACAAGCACTTGATCCGACTAAACAATCAGACATTTTCTCAGCAGCTTTGGTTCACGACTCGAGCAACCAAAGCCGGGCGCGCCTCACCAAATTCCAGGCACAAAAAAGGGCGACCGAAGTCGCCCTTTTTTACAGAAAATCAGAACTTAGTTCTGTTTTTCCATTTGTGCACGCAGCAGGTCACCCAGAGTGGTGGCCACAGGAGCATCAGTAGCTACTGGCTTGTCGCGCAGGCTCTGGATTGCTTCTTTCTCGTCTTCAACGTCTTTCGACTTGATCGAGAGCTGGATTACACGGCTCTTGCGGTCAACGCTGATGATCTTGGCTTCTACTTCTTCGCCTTCTTTCAGAACGTTGCGCGCGTCTTCAACGCGGTCACGGCTGATTTCGGAGGCTTTCAGAGTCGCTTCGATATCGTCGGCCAGAGTGATGATGGCGCCTTTAGCGTCAACTTCCTTCACGATGCCTTTAACGATGGCGCCTTTGTCGTTCTCTTGAACGTACTCGGAGAACGGATCGCTTTCCAGTTGCTTGATACCCAGGGAGATGCGCTCGCGCTCTGGGTCAACCGACAGGATAACGGTGTCCAGCTCGTCGCCCTTCTTGAAGCGGCGTACGGCTTCTTCGCCCACTTCGTTCCAGGAGATGTCGGACAGGTGAACCAGACCGTCGATGCCGCCGTCCAGACCAATGAAGATACCGAAATCGGTGATCGACTTGATGGTGCCGGAGATTTTATCGCCCTTGTTGAACTGGCCAGAGAAATCTTCCCATGGGTTAGATTTGCACTGCTTGATGCCCAGGGAGATACGACGACGCTCTTCGTCGATGTCCAGAACCATGACTTCCACTTCGTCGCCGACTTGTACGACTTTCGAAGGGTGGATGTTCTTGTTGGTCCAGTCCATTTCGGAAACGTGTACCAGACCTTCAACGCCTTCTTCCAGCTCAGCGAAGCAGCCGTAGTCGGTCAGGTTGGTTACACGCGCGGTAACGCGAGTGCTTTCCGGGTAACGGGCTTTGATAGCAACCCATGGATCTTCACCCAGTTGCTTCAGGCCCAGGGAAACACGATTGCGCTCGCGATCGTACTTCAGAACCTTGACATCGATCTCGTCGCCAACGTTGACGATTTCGGAAGGATGCTTGATACGCTTCCAAGCCATGTCGGTAATGTGCAGCAGGCCATCGACGCCACCCAGATCGACGAATGCGCCGTAGTCGGTGAGGTTCTTGACAATACCTTTGACTTGTTGGCCTTCCTGCAGGGATTCCAGCAGAGCTTCGCGCTCGGCGGAGTTCTCGGCTTCCAGGACGCTACGACGGGAAACGACAACGTTGTTGCGCTTCTGGTCCAGCTTGATGACCTTGAATTCCAGCTCTTTGCCTTCCAGGTGCGTGGTGTCGCGCACTGGACGGACGTCAACCAGAGAACCTGGCAGGAACGCACGGATGCCGTTAACGTCGACAGTGAAGCCGCCTTTAACCTTACCGTTGATAACGCCCTTGACCACTTCTTCGGCTGCGAAGGCTGCTTCCAGAACAATCCAGCATTCAGCGCGCTTGGCTTTTTCACGGGACAGCTTGGTTTCACCAAAGCCGTCTTCAACCGAGTCCAGAGCAACGTGAACTTCGTCACCGACGTTGATGTTCAGTTCGCCAGCGTCGTTGTAGAACTGCTCAAGCGGGATGAGTGCTTCAGACTTCAGGCCAGCGTGAACGGTTACCCAGCGAGCCTGGTAATCGATATCAACGATAACACCGGTGATGATGGAGCCTGCCTGAAGGTTCAGGGTTTTTAGGCTTTCTTCAAAGAGTTCCGCAAAGCTTTCGCTCATTTTAATTCCTGTTGATGAGGGCGAAGAAAACGCCCATCTCCACACCCCAGACGGTGTGGGTTAGTTTCATTTAAAAGAAGCCACCGCAGGACTATGACTGGTCCCCTGCGGCCCTCTTGGTCACCCGGCGATATCGCGAATGGCGATCTCGCTCATGATGCGTTCCAGCACCTGGTCGATGGACAATTCCGTGGAATCCAGCTGTATGGCGTCAGCCGCCGGTTTGAGCGGGGCTACCGCTCGCTGGGTGTCACGCTCATCGCGTGCACGTATCTCATCTAGCAGACTCGACAGACTAACACCCTCGACTTTGCCCTTCAACTGCAAATATCGGCGGCGTGCCCTCTCCTCGGCACTGGCGGTCAGAAAAATCTTCAGCGGCGCATCAGGAAAAACCACCGTTCCCATGTCGCGCCCATCCGCCACCAGGCCCGGCGCTTCCTGAAAAGCACGCTGGCGCTGCAGCAGCGCCTCGCGCACAGCGGGCAACGCAGCCACCTGGGACGCGCCGGAACCGACGCTTTCGGTGCGGATGACATCGCTGACTTCATCACCTTCCAGAATGATGCGTTGCAGCTGACCGTCCGTCGCCGCGATGAACTGCACGTCCAGATGAGCGGCAAGTTTCTTCAGCAACTCTTCGTTGGTCAGGTCGACACCATGGTTATGCGCGGCGAAAGCCAGCAGGCGGTACAACGCACCGGAATCCAGCAGGTTCCAGCCCAGGCGCTTGGCCAGAATCCCGGCTACCGTGCCCTTGCCCGAGCCACTTGGCCCATCGATGGTGATGACCGGTGCAATGTTGTTCACGACTGCGCCTCTTGTGCCACGCGAATACCGACCTGCGCGCACAGCGCCAGGAAGTTCGGGAACGACGTCGCGACGTTGGCGCAATCATGAATGCGGATCGGCGCACTGGCGCGCAGCGAAGCAACGCTGAACGCCATGGCGATACGGTGATCACCATGACCGTGCACTTCACCGCCGCCGATCTGGCCGCCGTCGATGATGATGCCGTCCGGGGTCGGTTCGCATTTGACGCCCAGTGCCAGCAGACCGTCCGCCATGACCTGGATGCGATCCGATTCCTTGACCCGCAGCTCTTCGGCGCCGGTCAGCACAGTGCGCCCTTCGGCACAGGCAGCGGCCACGAACAGCACCGGGAATTCGTCAATGGCCAATGGAACCAGCGCTTGCGGAATCTCGATACCTTTGAGTTTAGCTGCCCGCACACGCAGGTCAGCCACGGGTTCGCCGCCGACTTCACGCTGGTTTTCCAGAGTGATGTCCGCTCCCATCAGGCGCAGGATGTCGATCACACCGGTACGGGTCGGATTGATGCCGACATGCTCGAGCACCAGGTCCGAACCTTCGGCGATCGATGCCGCCACCAGGAAGAACGCCGACGACGAAATGTCGCCCGGCACTTCGATGTGGGTCGCGGCCAGCTTGCCACCGGACTCAACCGATGCCGTGGCACCATCAACGCTCACCGGGTAGCCGAAACCGCGCAGCATGCGCTCGGTATGGTCGCGGGTCGGAGCCGGCTCGGTAACGGTGGTCTTGCCTTCGGCGTACAGACCGGCCAGCAGCAGGCAGGATTTAACCTGGGCGCTGGCCATCGGCATGGTGTACGTCAGGCCCTTGAGCTTGTTGCCGCCACGGATGGTCATCGGTGGACGACCTTCGGCGGCAGTCTCGATCACCGCGCCCATTTCACGCAGCGGATTGGCCACGCGATTCATCGGGCGCTTGGACAGCGAGGCGTCGCCGGTCAGGGTGCTGTCGAAGTTCTGCGCAGCCAACAGGCCGGACAGCAGACGCATCGAAGTACCGGAGTTGCCCAGGTAGATCGGGCCCGGTGCCGGCTTCAGGCCGTGCAGGCCAACGCCGTGAATGGTCACGCGTCCGTGGTGCGGACCTTCGATGACCACGCCCATGTCACGGAACGCCTGCAAGGTCGCCAGGGCATCTTCACCCTCGAGGAAGCCTTCGACTTCGGTGACGCCCTCAGCGAGGGAACCGAGCATGATCGAACGGTGGGAAATCGATTTGTCACCCGGTACGCGAATCCGACCGGACAGGCGGCCACCAGGTTGAGCCAGGAAAATCAGATCGTTGGAATTCATAGCGTCCACATAGGCCCTGCGGGCCAGGATTTTACTGAAATGCTCGCGGGCAACCCGGGCGCGAGTGAAAACGCCCAACAATTGGTGCCCATCCCCTGCATCGACCGCGTCGCGCAAGGCGTCGAGATCGCTGCGAAATGTATCGAGTGTGCGCAGGACAGCTTCGCGGTTGGCGAGGAAGATGTCGTGCCACATGACCGGGTCGCTACCGGCGATTCTTGTGAAATCGCGGAAACCGCCCGCAGCGTAACGGAAGATCTCAAGATTTTCATTGCGCTTGGCCAACGAATCGACCAGGCCGAACGCCAGCAAGTGCGGCAGATGACTGGTCGCGGCCAATACTTCGTCGTGACGTTCGACTTGCATGTGCTCGACATCGGCACCCAGCGCGCGCCACAAACGGTCGACCACGGCCAAGGCTGCCGGATCGGTCTGATCCAGCGGTGTCAGGATCACCTTGTGCCGACGGAACAGCTCGGCGTTGGAGGCCTCGACCCCACTCTGCTCGGAACCGGCAATCGGATGCCCCGGCACGAAGCATGGCGGCATCGTGCCAAATGCTTCAGTGGCAGCGCGCACCACGTTGCCCTTGGCACTACCGACATCGGTCAGGATCGCCTGCCCCAGGTCCATGCCAGCCAGACGCGCAAGCACTTTCTCCATGGCCAGGATCGGCACCGCCAGCTGAATGACGTCGGCGCCCTGACAAGCAACGCCCAGGTCTTCTTCGCAGCGATCCACCACCCCCAACTCGACCGCGAGCTTGCGCGATTGTGGATCGAGATCGACCCCGACCACTTCGCGACACATCCCGCTTTCGCGCAATCCCTTGGCAAACGAACCGCCGATCAACCCCAGACCGACCACCACCAGGCGACCGATCATAGGTTCAGCAGATTGCAGTGCAGTGACATCAACCACGAGCCAGAACCTTGGTCAGCGCATCCAGGAAGCGGCTGTTCTCTGCCGGCAGACCAATGGTGACGCGCAGGTGATTCGGCATGCCGTAGTTGGCCACCGGGCGCACGATCACACCTTCACGCAGCAAGCCCTGGAACACCGGAGCCGCCACTTGACCGAGATCGACGCAGATGAAATTGCCCTTGGATGGAATCCAGCTCAGCCCCAGCTCACGGAAACCGGCTTCCAGCTGCTGCATGCCGGACTCGTTCAACTGACGGCATTGCGCCAGATACTCGTCGTCCTTCAACGCCGCACAGGCTGCGGCCAGGGCCAGGCTGTTGACGTTGAATGGCTGGCGCACACGGTTCAGCACATCTGCGACTACTGACGTGGACAAGCCATAACCCACGCGCAACGCCGCCAGACCATAGGCCTTGGAGAAGGTGCGGGAAACCAGCAGGTTCGGGTAGGCCGCCAGGAAGTCCAGGCCATCCGGCAGATCGCTGCCTTCGGCGTACTCGATATAAGCCTCATCCAGTACGACCAGCACATGCTCCGGAACATCCTGCAGGAATTCGTCCAGCGCCTCGGCGTCGAACCAGGTCCCGGTCGGGTTGTTCGGGTTGGCGATGAAGACCACGCGGGTATTGGCGTCGATGGCTGCCAGCATGGCAGGCAGGTCATGCCCCCAATCCCTGGCCGGAACGACCTTGGCCTGTGCACCGACCGCCTGAGTGGCAATCGGGTAGACCGCGAACGCATGCTCGCTGAACACGGCGTTCAGGCCTGGCGCCAGATAGGCACGCGCGACCAGTTCCAGGATGTCGTTGGAACCATTGCCCAGCGTAACCTGATCAAGTTCGACGCGGCACTGCCCGGCCAACAGGCTCTTGAGGGCAAAGCCGTTGCCGTCCGGATAACGGGTCAGCTCGGCCAGCGCATCGCGGATGGCCGCCAACGCCTTGGGACCAGGGCCCAGCGGGTTTTCGTTGCTCGCCAGCTTGATGATGCTGGCTGGATCGAGGTCCAGCTCGCGAGCCAGTTCGTCCACGGGCTTGCCCGGAACGTAAGGCGAAAGTTGTTGCACGCCCGGCTGTGCCAGAGCGAGGAAATTGCCACTCATTTGCTACCGCCCTTAGAGAACTGCTTTCGGGTAGGAACCCAGCACTTTGAGTGCCACTGCTTCCTGACTGATTTTTTCCAGCACACCTTTTACCAGCGGATCGCGGTGGTGGCCGACAAAATCGATGAAGAACACGTAGGTCCATTTGCCGCTGCGCGACGGACGGGTCTCGATTCGCGTCAGGTCGATGCCGTTGTCGTGGAACGGCACCAGCAACTCATGAAGCGCACCCGGCTTGTTGCTCATCGAGACGATGATCGAGGTCTTGTCGTCGCCGGTCGGCGGCACTTCCTGGTTACCGATCATGAGGAAGCGCGTGGAGTTATCCGGGCGGTCCTCGATTTTTTCGGCCAGACGGGTCAAGCCGTACAGACCGGCCGCCATGTCACCGGCAATCGCCGCCGAGTTCCACTCACCCTTGACCCGCTTGGCCGCTTCGGCGTTGCTGGACACCGCCACACGCTCGACATTCGGGTAATGGGCGTCCAGCCACTTGCGGCACTGGGCCAGGGACTGGGCGTGGGAGTAGATGCGGCTGATGCTGTCGGTCTTGGTGTTTTCACCGACCAACAGGTGATGGTGGATACGCAGCTCGACTTCGCCGCAGATCACCATGTCATGTTCGAGGAAGCTGTCGAGGGTGTGGTTGACCGCGCCTTCGGTGGAGTTTTCCACCGGCACCACGCCAAAGTTCACCGCCCCGGCCGCCACTTCACGGAACACTTCGTCGATCGCCGCCATCGGCTTGCTGATTACCGCGTGACCGAAGTGCTTCATGGCCGCCGCCTGGGTGAAGGTACCCTCAGGGCCGAGATAAGCCACTTTCAACGGCTGCTCGAGTGCCAGGCAGGAAGACATGATTTCGCGGAACAGCCGCGCCATCTCTTCGTTGCCCAGCGGCCCCTGGTTACGCTCCATGACACGCTTGAGCACCTGAGCCTCACGCTCAGGACGATAGAACACCGGCACTTCGCCTTCGGCCAGCGAGGCCATCTTTACTCGCGCGACTTCCTGGGCGCAGCGCGCACGCTCACTGATCAGCTCCAGGACCTTTTCGTCCAGGGCATCAATGCGCAGGCGCAGTGCCTTGAGTTCTTGCTCAGACATTAGCCGTGTTCCTTCTCGAACTCTGCCATGTACGAAATCAGCGCATTGACGGCGTTGATGTCGACGGCGTTATAGATGGAGGCGCGCATGCCACCCACGGAACGGTGGCCCTTGAGGTTCAACAGGCCACGCTCGTCGGCACCGGCCAGGAACGGCTTGTCCAGACGATCATCAGCCAGGCGGAACGGCACGTTCATCCACGAGCGGTCCGACTTGTTGATCGGGTTGCTGTACAGGCCGCTGGCATCGATGAAGTTGTACAGCGTGCGCTGCTTGACTTCGTTGAGCTTGCCGATGGCCTCGACACCGCCCTGCTCTTTGAGCCACTCGAACACCAGGCCGGACAAATACCACGCCAGGGTCGGAGGGGTGTTGTACATCGAGCCGTTGTCGGCCGCGACCTTGTAATTGAGCATGGTGGGGCAAATGGAGCGGGCCTTGCCCAGCAGGTCTTCGCGAACGATGTTGACGACGATACCGCTCGGGCCGATGTTTTTCTGGGCACCGGCGTAGATCATGCCGAAACGCGAAACATCCACCGGGCGCGACAGGATGTCCGAGGACATGTCGGCCACCAGCGGAACGTCACCGGTTTGCGGAATCCACTGGAACTCCAGGCCACCGATGGTTTCGTTCGGCGCGTAGTGAACGTAGGCCGCGTCTTTCGACAGCTTCCACTCATTCTGACCGGGAATGGCGAAATAGTCGTAGGGCTTGGCGGTGCCGGCAACGTTGACCTGGCCATAACGCGAAGCTTCTTCGATGGCTTTCTGCGACCAGATACCGGTGTCGATATAGTCGGCCGAGCCGTTTTCCGGCAGCAGGTTCAGAGGAATCTGCGCGAATTGCTGGCTGGCCCCACCTTGCAGGAACAGCACTTTATAGTTCGAAGGGATATTCAGCAGATCACGCAGATCCTGCTCGGCCTTGGTGGCGATGGACACGAACTCATCACTGCGATGGCTCATTTCCATGACCGACAGACCCTTGCCGTGCCAGTCGAGGAGTTCACCCTGGGCGCGCTGCAGGACAGCTTCGGGAAGCGCCGCAGGACCGGCACAGAAGTTATAGGCTCTCTTGCTCACATCCAATCTCGCTCTGATTTGGGGGTATCACGCAATAAATAATCAGTTGACACAGACCTCATGCAGGAGCGCGCTTACCTGTGGCGAGGGGGCTTGCCCCCGTTCGATTGCGTAGCAATCGTAAACCTGTCACCGCCGCCTCACGCAAGATTGCGGTGACTGGTTTCAGGGGCGCTTCGCACCCCAACGGGGGCAAGCCCCCTCGCCACAAAAGCCCGGCACCCACACAAGGTCGCCATGAGTGTCAAAATTTTCAAAAGGGACAAACAACAAGGGGGCGAATTTTCATCCGCCCCCTGCTTGCCCGCTTATTCCTGTGGCTCTTCGTCAGCAGCGGCGTCGAGTTGCTGGTCTTCGGCAACGTCGTCGATCACGACTTCACCATCGAACACCGCCCCCTCTTCACCCTCCAGTTCTTCACCTTCGATTTCCGAAGGTTCCTGAACCCGCTCCAGCCCGACCAGGGTTTCATCCTTGGCCAGTTTGATCAGGGTCACGCCCTGGGTGTTACGACCCAGGCTGGACACTTCGTCGACACGGGTACGCACCAGAGTGCCCTGGTCGGAAATCAGCATGATTTCCTCACCGTCGAGCACCTGGACGGCGCCGACCAGGCGGCCGTTACGCTCGTTGCTGACCATGGCGATAACGCCCTGACCGCCACGCTTGTACTCAGGGAACTCGGTGATCGCCGTGCGCTTGCCAAAACCACGCTCGGAAGCGGTGAGGATCTGGCTGCCTTCTTCCGGGATCAGCATGGAAATCAGCTTCTGGCCTTCCGGCAGACGCATACCGCGCACACCGCGGGCGGTACGGCCCATGGCGCGAACGTCGGATTCCTTGAAGCGGGTAACCTTGCCGCCGTCGGAGAACAGCATCACTTCACGCTCGCCATCGGTAATGGCGGCAGAAATCAGCACGTCGCCTTCGTCCAGCTCCAGCGCGATCAGGCCGACGCTGCGCTGACGGCTGAAGGATTCCAGCGGGGTCTTCTTCACGGTGCCGTTGGCGGTGGCCATGAAGATGTAGTGACCTTCGGTGTATTCCTCGACCGGCAGCATGGTGGTGATGTATTCACCGTCATCGAGCGGCAGCAGGTTGACCAGCGGACGACCACGGGCAGCGCGGGACGCTTCAGGGATTTCGTAGGTCTTCAGCCAGTACACCTTGCCCTTGCTCGAGAACAGCAGCAGCGTGGTGTGGCTGTTGGCAACCAGCAGGTGAGCGATGTAGTCCTCATCCTTGACGCCGGTCGCCGATTTGCCTTTACCGCCACGACGCTGGGCCTGGTACGCCGCCAGCGGCTGGGTCTTGGCATAGCCACCGTGGGAGATGGTCACGACGCGTTCTTCTTCCGGGATCATGTCACCCAGGGTCAGGTCGAGACGAGCATCGAGGATCTCGGTGCGACGCACGTCGCCGTACTCGGCGCGAATCACTTCCAACTCTTCGCGGATCACTTCCATCAGGCGCGTGGCGCTGTTGAGGATGCGGATCAGCTCGCCGATCTGGTTGAGGATCTCTTGATACTCGGCCAGCAGTTTTTCGTGTTCCAGACCGGTCAGGCGGTGCAGACGCAGTTCCAGAATGGCTTGCGCCTGTTCCGGCGACAGGAAGTACTTGCCGTCGCGCAGGCCGTATTGCGGATCGAGGTTTTCCGGACGGCACGAATCGGCGCCGGCACGCTCGACCATCGCCACCACAGCCGAGGACTCCCAAGGGGTGCTGACCAGCGCCTCCTTGGCTTCCGACGGGGTTGGCGACGCCTTGATCAGGGCGATAACCGGGTCGATGTTCGACAGGGCAACCGCTTGACCTTCAAGGATGTGACCGCGCTCACGAGCCTTGCGCAGTTCGAACACGGTACGACGGGTCACCACTTCGCGACGGTGACGAACGAAGGCTTCCAGCAGGTCCTTGAGGTTCAGGATCCGCGGACGGCCGTCGATCAGCGCGACGATGTTGATGCCGAACACCGCTTGCAGCTGGGTCTGGGCGTAGAGGTTGTTGAGGATCACCTCAGGCACTTCGCCACGACGCAGCTCGATCACGACGCGCATACCGTCCTTGTCGGACTCGTCGCGCAGTTCGGTGATGCCTTCGAGCTTCTTCTCTTTTACCAGTTCGGCGATCTTCTCGATCAGACGCGCCTTGTTCAACTGGTAAGGGAGTTCGGTGATGACGATTTGCTGGCGGCCACCGACCTTGTCGATGTCTTCGATCATCGAGCGGGCGCGCATGTAAATGCGGCCACGGCCAGTGCGGTAGGCTTCAATGATGCCGGCGCGACCGTTGATGATCGCAGCGGTCGGGAAGTCCGGACCAGGGATGTATTGCATCAGCTCGTCGACAGTCAGCTCGGGATTGTCGATGAGCGCCAGGCAACCGTCGATGACTTCACCGAGGTTGTGTGGCGGAATGTTGGTCGCCATGCCCACGGCGATACCGCTGGAGCCGTTGACCAACAGGTTGGGAATACGGGTCGGCATGACCGCCGGGATCATTTCGGTGCCGTCGTAGTTCGGCACCCAGTCCACGGTTTCCTTATGCAGGTCGGCCAGCAGCTCGTGCGCCAGCTTGGTCATGCGCACTTCGGTGTATCGCATGGCCGCGGCGTTGTCGCCGTCCACCGAACCGAAGTTGCCCTGGCCGTCTACCAGCAGGTAGCGCAGGGAGAATGGCTGTGCCATCCGAACGATGGTGTCGTACACCGCGGTATCACCGTGCGGGTGATACTTACCGATCACGTCACCGACAACACGGGCAGATTTCTTGTACGGCTTGTTGAAGTCGTTGCCCAGCTCGCTCATCGCGAACAGCACGCGCCGGTGCACGGGCTTCAAGCCATCGCGCGCATCCGGCAGTGCCCGCCCGACAATTACGCTCATCGCGTAGTCGAGGTAGGACTGCTTCAGCTCGTCTTCGATATTGACCGGGAGGATTTCTTTGGCCAGTTCGCCCATGAGAAGCCTGATTCCTTTTTCTGGTGAAACTTCGTCAGGACCAACGAAGCTCGCCGCTGCAGGCTCGGTGCCATGCAGTGGCTTACGACAAATCAACGAGTTATGCCATGGATCTGCGCAGTAAAGGTCACCCCGCAGGGTAACCATGGAAACCGCCGGATGTTATCACAAGAGCCGCCACGCACCTATCCCCCAGATGCGCATGGAGAGTAGTTAGTTGACCGGTGACAGGCTGAAAAGGGAACAGGGAGGCTTAGAGCCGTGTTGAATGGAGAAATGGGGCTGGATTTTGGGTTGTTCGGTGCCTGTGCAGGCCTCTTCGCGGGCAAGCCCGCTCCCACAGTGGTTCTTTATTGTGCCGACGATTGCGGTCACACCTCGATCAACTGTGGGAGCGGGCTTGCCCGCGAAGGCGATTTGGCAGGCGCCAACGATAATTAATGCAGTCGCTTGCGGCACATCAACTGCGCCATCTTCGCCGTGTCCGGGCGTTCGACAATGCCTTTTTCGGTGACGATCGCATCGATCAGATCCGCCGGCGTCACGTCGAACACCGGGTTGAAGGCATCGACATCGGCCCCGACGCGCTTGCCACCCACTTCCAGCAACTCGCGACCATCACGCTCTTCAATCGGAATGTCGTCGCCACTGGCCAGGTTCATGTCGATGGTCGAACTCGGCGCCACCACCATGAAGCGCACGCCGTGGTGCATGGCGTTGACGGCCAGCTGATAGGTGCCGATCTTGTTGGCCACATCGCCATTGGCGGTGATCCGGTCAGCGCCGACGATGACCCAGGTAGGGCCTTTGGTCTTCATGATATGCGCAGCGGCGGAGTCGACATTGAGGGTCACGGGAATGCCTTCATTGGCCAGTTCCCATGCGGTCAGCCGCGAGCCCTGCAGCCATGGGCGGGTTTCGTCGACATAGACCTGCTCGACCATCCCCTCGATGAATGCAGCGCGAATCACGCCCAGCGCCGTGCCAAAGCCGCCCGTGGCCAGTGCACCAGTGTTGCAGTGGGTCAGGATCGCCTGGGCGTTGCCCTGATGCTTGCGGATCAGGTCGACACCCAGTTGCGCCATGGTCAGGTTGGCTTCGCGATCACTTTCGTGAATGGCAATGGCCTCGGCCTCCAGCGCCTCCAGCGGATCGGCGTTGTCTTTCAGGCGATCAAGCCGGTCGTGCATGCGACCCAGCGCCCAGAACAGGTTGACCGCTGTAGGACGGGAATCGGCCAGCAGCATGAAATCCTCTTCCAGCGCCGCATACCAGTCGCCACCTTCGGCAATCCGGGCACGGGCCGCGAGCACAATGCCATAAGCGGCGCTAATGCCGATGGCCGGCGCGCCGCGCACCACCATCGAGCGAATGGCCTCGGCCACACCGGCTGCACTGGTGTAGGCGATCCAGGTTTCCTCGAACGGCAAAATGCGCTGATCCAGCAGATGGAGAGCGCCATCACGCCAATCGATGGCCTTTACCTTTTCCGCAGCCAACAGTCGATCGCGCATCCCTCACCCCGCACTCATGAACAAAAGCCGCCGATTATAGCGATCCCCCCGCGAAGACGCTCGGGTATACTTCGCCATCCTTTACAAAAGCACTGGAACCGACCCTCGATGCCGAACACTGCCGCTGCGCTCGACCTGTTATTGCTGCCGACCTGGCTGGTACCCGTCGAACCCGCTGGTGTCGTCCTCAAGGAGCATGGCGTGGGCATCCGTGGTGGACGCATCGTGTTTATCGGCCCACGTTCCGCTGCACTGAAGCTTAACGCAACCGAAATCCGCGAATTGCCCGACATGCTGCTCAGCCCCGGCCTGATCAATGCCCACGGGCACGCGGCGATGACGCTGTTCCGCGGCCTGGCCGATGACCTGCCATTGATGACCTGGCTGGAAAACCACATCTGGCCCGCCGAAGCCAAGTGGGTCGACGAAGACTTCGTGCGCGACGGCACCGACCTTGCCATCGCCGAGCAAATCAAAGGCGGCATCACCTGTTTCTCTGACATGTACTTCTTCCCGAAGGTTGCCAGCGAGCGCGTGCACAACAGCGGCATTCGCGCGCAGATCGCGATTCCGATCCTCGACTTCCCCATTCCGGGCGCCGGCTCCGCGGATGAAGCCATTCGTCAGGGCGTTGAACTGTTTGGCGATCTCAAGCACCACGAACGCATCAAAATCACCTTCGGCCCCCACGCACCCTACACCGTGGGCGACGAAAACCTGGAAAAAATCCGGGTAATCGCCGAGGAACTGGACGCCTCGATCCACATGCACGTGCATGAAACCGCCTTCGAAGTGCAGCAATCGGTCGAGCAGCGCGGTGAACGCCCGCTGGCCCGCCTGGCGCGCCTGGGCTTGCTGGGGCCGCGTTTCCAGGCGGTTCACATGACCCAGATCAGCGATGAAGACCTGGCACTGCTGGTAGAAAGCAACAGCAATGTGATTCATTGCCCGGAGTCGAACCTGAAGCTGGCCAGCGGCTTCTGCCCGGTCGAGCGTTTGTGGCAGGCGGGGGTCAATGTCGCGGTCGGCACCGATGGCGCGGCGAGCAACAATGACCTGGACCTGCTCGGCGAAACCCGCACCGCAGCCCTGCTGGCCAAGGCTGTCGCCGGCTCGGCCACCGCGCTGGATGCCCATCGCGCCTTGCGCATGGCCACCCTCAACGGTGCCCGTGCGCTGGGCATCGAAGCCGAAACCGGCTCGCTGGAAATCGGCAAGGCGGCGGACATGGTGGCGTTCGATCTCTCCGGCCTGGCCCAGCAACCGGTCTACGACCCGGTTTCGCAGCTTATATACGCCACCGGCCGGGACTGCGTGAAACACCTTTGGGTGGCCGGCAAGCAACTGCTCGACGACCGTCGCCTGACTCGCCTTGATGAACAACAGCTTTGCGCTGTCGCGAAGGCCTGGGGCCAGCGCATCAGCGGCCGTACCGAATCGTAAGCCCCCCGGAACGCCATCCGGGGCAACAGGATTTTTCAAGTTTTAGAGGACTTAGACCATGAGCAACGTCGACTACGCCGAAATCGCCAAATTCGAGGCCCTGGCCCATCGCTGGTGGGACCGCGAAAGCGAATTCAAACCGCTGCACGACATCAACCCGCTGCGGGTCAACTGGATTGACGAGCGGGTCAATCTGGCCGGCAAGAAAGTTCTCGACGTGGGTTGCGGCGGTGGCATCCTCAGTGAAGCCATGGCCCAGCGCGGCGCGACCGTGACGGGTATCGACATGGGCGAAGCGCCGCTGGCGGTTGCCCAGTTGCATCAACTGGAATCGGGCGTCAACGTCGAATACCGGCAGATCACCGCTGAAGCCCTGGCCGAGGAAATGCCGGAGCAGTTCGACGTGGTCACCTGCCTGGAAATGCTTGAGCACGTGCCGGACCCGTCGTCGGTCATCCGCGCCTGCTTCCGCATGGTCAAGCCCGGTGGCCAGGTGTTCTTCTCGACCATCAACCGCAACCCGAAGGCGTACCTGTTCGCCATCGTCGGCGCCGAATACATCATGAAGCTGCTGCCGCGCGGCACCCACGACTTCAAGAAATTCATCCGCCCTTCCGAACTCGGTGCCTGGAGCCGCATGGCCGGCCTGACCGTCAAGGACATCATCGGCCTGACCTACAACCCGCTGACCAAGCACTACAAGCTGGCCGCCGACGTGGACGTCAACTACATGATCCAGACCCTGCGCGAGGAATAAGCCGATGCCAATCAGAGCAGTTCTTTTCGACATGGACGGCACCCTGCTCGACACCGCGCCAGACTTCATTGCGATCTGTCAGGCGATGCGTGCCGACCGCGGCTTGCCACCAATGAACGACAAGCACATCCGCGACGAGATTTCCGGCGGTGCCAAGGCGATGGTCGCCGTGACCTTCGCCATGGATCCGGAATCGCCGGGGTTCGAAGAGTTGCGCCAGGAGTTCCTGGAGCGCTACCTCGTCGGTTGCGCGGTGCACAGCAAGCTGTTCGACGGCATGGCCGAGTTGCTCGCCGATATCGAGAAAGCCAACCTGATCTGGGGCGTGGTCACCAATAAGCCACTGCGCTTCGCCGAACCGATCATGCAACAACTGGGGCTGTCCGAACGTTCGGCGCTGCTGATCTGCCCGGATCACGTGAAGAACAGCAAGCCGGATCCGGAGCCGCTGATCCTGGCGTGCAAGATGCTCGACCTGGACCCGGCCAGCGTGCTGTTCGTCGGCGACGACCTGCGCGACATCGAGTCGGGCCGTGATGCCGGCACCAGGACGGCTGCAGTGACCTTCGGCTATATCCACCCTGACGATAACCCGCGTCACTGGGGTGCGGACGTGGTGGTCGATCATCCGCTGGAGTTGCGCAAAGTGCTCGATAGCGCGCTCTGCGGCTGCTGAATCTCTTTACTGAGTTCGCCCCTGTAGGAGCGAGCTTGCTCGCGAAAAACCTGAGAGCGCCGCGGGCATCCAGACAGCCCGCGTAATCGTTGACGACCATCGCGAGCAAGCTCGCTCCTACAAGGTTCGCTCGTTCTGATTTGTTGAGGTTTTTTATGTTTGATTATTCCGCCCGCCCCGAACTGCTCAAGGATCGGGTCATTCTGGTCACCGGCGCAGGACGCGGCATCGGCGCCGCAGCGGCAAAGACCTACGCCGCCCACGGCGCAACCGTGTTGCTGCTGGGCAAGACCGAAGCCAACCTGACCCAGGTCTACGACGAAATCGAAGCCGCCGGCCATCCACAACCGGCGGTGATCCCGTTCAACCTCGAAACCGCCCTGCCCCATCAATACGATGAGCTGGCGGCGATGATCGAGAACGAATTCGGGCATCTCGACGGCCTGCTGCACAATGCCTCGATCATCGGCCCGCGCACGCCGATCGAACAGCTTTCCGGCGAAAACTTCATGCGGGTCATGCAAGTCAACGTCAATGCCATGTTCATGCTCACCAGCACATTGCTGCCGCTGCTCAAGCTGTCACAGGACGCCTCGGTGGTGTTCACATCCAGCAGCGTCGGCCGCAAGGGGCGTGCATACTGGGGGGCTTACGGCGTCTCCAAATTCGCCACCGAAGGCCTGATGCAAACCCTGGCTGACGAAGTCGACACCGTGGCCCCGGTACGCTCCAACAGCGTCAACCCGGGCGCTACCCGCACCAGCATGCGCGCCCAGGCTTACCCGGGTGAAAACCCGCTGAACAACCCGACGCCCGAGGAGATCATGCCGGTCTACCTGTACCTGATGGGCCCGGACAGCACCGGTATCAATGGTCAGGCGTTCAACGCCCAATAACGACCGTACGTCGCTTTTTCGATGCCGCGCCGGCTTCCCGACGCGGCACTCGAAGACACCCCATGCACCTGTCAAACAAACGTCACACGCTGCGCCATACAGGTTGTAGATGATGCACAACCATTTGATTTAATACGAATTTTATTCTGATGAACCGAATGGCACGACTTTCGCTCTAAGTTTGCTCAGACACGCAACGTGAAAGCAGACGGGGTGAAGCATGGGTGCAGAAGTTACTCATCTTCCACAAAGCAGATTAAACTTGTACGAAATGTCCTACGGGACTGACGGACCAGTACGACGCGCAGCCCTAAGCCGCTCTCACCCAGCTTGTAAGACAGCCTTACTGCTCAGGGGCGCACGCCTAATGAAACCACCTTCCCAGACCAACGCAATTGACTTCGATAGCGCCAAATTGCAGCGCCTGGGCTTTGGTCAGCAACAGCCTCTTCTGGAACGGCCCGTCAGCCTTGCGCAAATGCGCCAGCAACTGGGCCTGCAACTGCAAACCAGTCTGGAACCGCAGCGCATTCTTGGGACTTTCTATCGCGAGATTCAGCGATTGGTGCCGCTGGACGCCTTGTGTTACCTGCACAAGAGCAGTGATCTGCGCCTGGAGTTCGGCCAGCGTGGTCACCATTCCATCAGTTACAGCCTCAGCCACGATGGCGAACACCTGGGTGAACTGATTTTCCGCCGCAATCAGCGTTTCAGCGAACAGGAACAGGGCAATCTCGAATCACTGCTGGCTACGCTGCTGTTTCCGATGCGTAACGCGCTGCTTTACCGTACCGCCACCCAAAGCGCGCTGCGCGACCCGCTGACCCGCACCGGTAACCGCATCGCCATGGACCAGACGCTGCAAAGGGAAATCGAGCTGTCCCGGCGCCATCTGCAACCGTTATCGGTGTTGATGCTGGACATCGATCATTTCAAGCTGGTCAATGACACCCATGGCCACAGCACGGGTGATCACGTGCTCAAGGCGGTCGCCGCCTCGATCAAGAACCAGCTGCGCAACGTCGACATGGTGTTCCGCTATGGCGGTGAAGAGTTTCTGATATTGCTGTCCAATACCAGCCGCGAAGCCGCGGCCATGGTGGGGGAACGGCTGCGGTTTGCAGTGCAGGCTGAGGAGTACCTGGCCGACGGTCATACGATCGTGCTGACAGTCAGCCTCGGCTGTTCGACCCTGTTGCCCGGCGAGTCCGCCGACAGCCTGTTGCGGCGGGCAGACAGTGCACTGTATGTGGCCAAGCGCGAAGGTCGTAACCGGCTGGAGATGGCGGGCTGATTTTTTCAGCCACCACATAAACCAATGTGGGAGCGAGCCTGCTCGCGAATGCGGAATATCAGCGACATCCATGCCGCCTGATACACCGCCTTCGCGAGCAAGCCCGCTCCCACAGTTTTTATTGCGTGTTGGCTGAATCAGCCTTCGGCCAATGCCATCCGCTCACGCACGACCGGCGCCCGCTCTGCGTGCTCCAATTGCATGCAACGCTCGAGAAACAGGTACATGTAGTCGTAACTCTTGCAAACGGCCTGGCGCAACTCCACCTGCAGGGCTTTGCTCGGGTTGGTGCCCGCCAACGTGCAGATGATTTCCAGGGCTTCCCACGGGTGGGCATCGTCGTACTGGGCATGCATCTTCAGCCACTTCATCGCCCGCTTGCGATCCTCCTCGGGGAACGAGGCGGCGTAGATACCGTTGGAACAAACGAGTGCCGACCATTCCCCGGTCGCTCCTTCGATGGCGTAATTGGTGGCGGCAATCGCAACGATCAGCGAGTCGGCCGAACTGGTGTGCCAGCACCAATGGCTCAACGCGTGAAGCTCCGGTGCAACCTGCTGTGCCTGCAGGTCCTCCAGGCTGACACCGTGCGAGCGACTCCAGTGCACCCAATAATCGGCGTGGTTCAATTCGACGCGGATGTTGCGCATCAGCCAGCGACGGGCCATGTCTTCGCCGGGATGACGGGCGAAGCGGGTCTTGGTCAGGTTTTGTGCCATATACAACGCGAACTGTTCGACCACCGGCCAACCACCGATCAGGTATTGGCGCATGGTCTTCGCACTGAGCTTGTTGTCTCGCATGCGTTGGTACAGTTCGTGTTCGACAACCCGGCGCTTGCTCTCGCTGCAATCCTGGATCAGGCGCTGGGCCCAGGCAGGGTAACTTGCAGCTTCCATGAGCGGTCCGGTTCGGTTGAATGTGTCGATCACTGTCGAGCTCCTTTTGATTGTGATTGTCAGACCGGCAGGAATTTCAACGGAACGTGCCAGGGGCCTTGAACAACATCGGCTGGGGCCTGGCAGGACGACTCAACAAGCTATCGCTGGTAAACAGATGCGGGCGTTCAATCACATACCCTTGAGCGTAATCAACCCCGATCTCCAGCAGTGCCTGCTCGATCTGGGGCGTTTCGACAAACTCGGCAATCGTGCGCTTACCCATGACATGGCCGATGTGATTGATCACCTCGACCATGGCGCGGTTAATCGGGTCGTCCAGCATATCCTTTACAAAACTCCCGTCGATCTTCAGGAAGTCTACAGGCAAATGTTTCAGGTACGCGAATGAGGACATTCCGGCACAAAAGTCGTCCAGTGAAAAATGGCATCCTAAGCCTTTGAGTTCATTAATGAATCTAATGGCGCTGCCAAGATTTGAAATAGCACTGGTTTCAGTAATTTCAAAACAAATCATTTCAGGCGGAATCGAATAGGTCACAAACTGTTCACGCAGGAAGTCCAGGAACGCCTCATCCCCGATCGTCGTGCCTGACAGATTAATCGCACACATGGCCAGCGGGCCTTGGCTTCGCTCGGCCCGACATTGGGCAATGATCTTGAACACGTTCTGCACCACCCAACGATCAAGCGAGCTCATCAGGCCATAACGCTCGGCAGCCGGAATGAAGCTGTCGGGCAAGATCATCCGCCCGGCTTCATCATGCAATCGCAGCAGAATTTCAATATGCCCGCCGTGCTGCTCGACATGACCCAAGGGGACGATTTCCTGGGCATACAGGCAGAAGCGGTTTTCCTCCAGCGCCATGTGCAAACGTTGCACCCAGGCCATTTCGCCGAAACGCAGGGACAGTTCCGAGTCATCCGGATGATAGACCTGGACCCGGTTGCGGCCCTTTTCCTTGGCCATGTAGCACGCCATGTCAGCAGCACGTAGCGAGACTTCGAGCGTCGTCGGATTCTGCGCGACATGAACCAGCCCGATACTGACAGTGGTGACGAAAGGTCGGCCCTTCCAGACAAAATGCAGATTCTGCACAGTCTGGCGCAGGCTCTCGGCAATTTTCTCCGCCGCTTCCGGCGCGCAGTTTTCCAGCAGGATGCCAAACTCGTCGCCGCCCAGGCGCGCCAGGGTATCGCCTTCGCGCAGCCCCGACTGCAGCAAGGCGCAGATATGCCGCAACAGTTCGTCGCCCGCCGCATGGCCGCAGGTATCGTTGACCAGCTTGAACTGATCCAGATCGAGGAACATCAGGGCATGGCGCCCCGAGTAGCGGGTCAGGTTGTGCAGCGCCTGTTCCAGGCGATATTCGAATTCACGGCGGTTGGCGAGTCCGGTCAAGGCATCGTGGGTCGCCTGCCATGACAGATTGGCGATGTATTGCCGCTCCTGGGTCATGTCATGCAGCACCAGCACCGTACCGCTGACTTTGCCGGCATTGCGGATGGGCGCGCCCACCAGTGTGACCGACACCGTGCTGCCGTCCAGGCGTTGAATCAGCTTGGAGTGCTCGCTGCCGCCACTGAGCTGGCCGCTGAGAATATGCTCGATAAGGGTGAAGCCATCGGTCTGGGCCTCTTCATCCAGCAGGTTGAACAGCGCTGCCAGCGGCAAGCCTGTCGCCTGCTCGGCCTTCCAGTGGGTCAATGCCTCGGCCGCCGGGTTCATATAGGCAATCGCACCGGAAACATCTGTGGTGATCACGCCGTCGCCAATCGATTGCAGGGTGATCTGCGCCCGTTCTTTCTCCAGCTGCAGTGCATCGGCGAAGGCATGGCGCTGCTTGAGCAGCTTGCGGGTGCGCATCAGCGCCAGCGCAATCAATCCAAGCGCAGTGGCGAGGTTAGTCAGCAGCAGCAGACGAAGAATGACCCGCGACCCTTCCCCCAGTGCATCACTGAAGGCTTTCGCCGCCGGAGTCACTTCATCATTGATCGCGAAGATCTGCTCCTTCCAGCGCTGGATATCCGCATCAGAGGCAGGGCGGGTATTGATGTGCTGATGCATGTCCCTGGCAACGTCATCGAGCTTGGCCAGATAGGCATCCCCCACGGTCCACAGGTCGATGGCTTTTTCGAGGTAACTGAAGTGACGAAAGTTGAGGTATAGCCAGATCAGGCTGGCAACGTCGTCCGGGTGGTTGCCCCCCTTGAGGATCGCCAGCCTCGCCGCTTCGATGTTCGGCGGTTGCTGATCCAGCGCCACACGCAATTCATGCCCGCCTTGAGGCACGGAAATGGCGCTCTGGTACTTATCAAATATCCCTTCGTCGCCGCTGTCGGCGTAGAGGTTCAGGTAATAGATGGCATCTTTCTGGCCCTTGGACCAAAGGCTTTCGCCGGCAACATAGCCACGAACAGCCGACAGCACATAAAGGCTAACGCCGCCCAGCAAGGCTTGAAACAACACAACGGCGATAAATGGCCAGACAATGCCCAACAACCGTGGCGTTCCGAGAGTCCGCGTTTGATTCATGAGGTCCCTTGCATTAGCACTGCTTGCTCGTCTTCCGGACGTAATCGCTTTAGCCAGACTAGGGCGCGATTGCGCTTCCGGCAACCCGGACACTGTACATCGTGCAAGACATATGTACCGCATGCGCGAAGAACGAAACTCCGACACTGCCGGCTCTCATCCATTTCCAGAGCCGCTATCTCATGCAATCGCCAACTTCAACGCCCACCCCGTTGCAACGACATGCCAGCCAACAGGCCGAATACGAGGCGTTATTGACCGCCTTGTCAGCCGTGCAAACGGCATCTTCCGAAATCAGTGGTTATTACATGCCTCCCCAGGCGGACTCCCCCCTGGGCATTGAGCACAATCACGCGCAAGCCCTGCTGCTGGCGCTTTTCGAAGATGCCGGTGACAAGGTGTTGTCTGAGCATCTTCGCCCCCTTAAAGGACTGCTGACCGAAGTGAACGGCGTCGCCGATCAGTGTGTTTTCTCAACGACCCGCAAAGATGGCTCCGTCGCCCTGCACAGGATCAATGACGTAACAGATTCCGCCAGCGCGATTCGAGCCTTTCAACGGGCGCTGGTGAGTATAGGGGGGTACATACGCACCGACAGGTTGCTGCCCTTGCCGCAGTGCCTGAAGTTTTACGGCCTGACATTGCCAGCCGCAAACAACACAGAGTCCCTGACCCGACTGATTGAAGAGGTGCAGGAAAAACGCGCCATTCACCGATTGAACCTGGAACAGGGGCTGCAAATCAGTGAACTGATAGAACCGCACCATCCCTCCCTGATTCTCAACGTCATCAGCGAAATCGTCACAACTGAAGCCAGCTCCGTCATCGACACCCTGGCCAATGACGTCACGCCGCCGATGACGCCACAGCAACTGAACACCCAGCCTACGGCCTGCCTTGAGCGTCTGCTCGACACCCCGAAGGCACAAAACGTGGCCAGGCGCCTGCTCGAAACACTCGACTGGTACGGCGGCGAACCCGACGAAGAAACGGTTCCAGACATTGGCGCAAAACTGCTGCTGGAAGCGTTGCGACTGTGGTACGACCTGACGCATACCGATGCGCCACACAGCATTGCCGGCTACTCATTGCAACAACGCGGCAACCACGGCAAAAGCTACGCGGATATCCTCGAAAGCTTCCGGAAACACCTGAAGGACTCACATTACGCGACAACGCCAACCGAAAGAGCGTTGCTGGGAAGGCTCGGTCAAGCCGGGTTTCCAGTTGAATTCCAGGTGCGCGATATTCCCCACGACTTGCCCTATGCCACGTCTATCGTCTGGGTCAACTTCGTTCACGGCGCCCATCTCGCTCATGCACTGGACCCGACCCTGCTGCAACGACTGACCTTCCAGCAACTGACCGATCTACCCTTGAAAAAAAGCGAGAACGCCACAGACGCTCTGCTCCAGTTGATCGCGCTAACGCGAATTCCAGCCGCGTTGACCTGGACGCAGGCAACCGGGGTGTTGGCACATAGCGCGCAAACCAGCGACTCCCGGAAAAGCAAAATGGAAGCCCTGAAAGCGCTGGAAGACCACACACGGCAATTGAATGATGCGATCGTCCAACTCGATACCGCCCCCCCACAACGACTGAAGCTGGCGGAACAGCAGCTGAAGGTGGCATTGACCAACGATATTTCGATCGACCCCCTGAGCATCCGCCTTATGCGCGACCTTTATCGGTCAGGCAGACGCGTTGAACGCGGTATCCTGGATACCCCGGTTGTGCCGCAGGCAACCTGGCCGCTGCTCGAGGTGTATGCCTCAGGTGGCTTGAAGCCCGGCAGCAAGTGGTACATCAGCAGGGACGGCAAGACCGCGAGCTTTTGGATCAGATTGTCCGCTGATCGCAAGTTTGAATCGGGTTTGGCAAATCCTGACACCCCTGCTTCCCGGATCTTGTTGCTACAACACAACCGCACACTGCCTGATATCGATGAACTGTTCGACAAGCAATTCAAAAGCTACCTCGACGAGACAAAAAAAGCCTACGAAGTCCTGATCAAAAGCCTGTTGGTCACACTGCCGTGGGCCGATCGCAAGGCGCTGGAGCATGGCGAAATCAGGATTCTCAGCCTTCGGGATGAAACCGGGCGCAAAGCCGATGAAGAAACCGCAGCACACACCCTGCCGCTCAGGGCGCGCATGGGATTTGTGCTGCAAGCCGCTTACGGGAAAGACGTGCTCTTCTATGAGTGCCTGCCCCGTGCTGGTGTCATAAGGCCGCGCACTGATGTGACAACCGCCCATGTCGGAGGCGTTCGTGACAAGTTTTTTTTCGTCAACCGCTGGGCTGAAGAGGACTATGACTTCTATATCGCCATACGCCCACATCGCCTGCCATTCGATCGCGATGCCCATACATCCGGCACGCCCCCGAGAGCAGGAACCACCTGTCGCGCGATTCTTGATCCGCTAGGCAACGCCCTCCCCCCTACTCCAACTCCGCCGGCACATCATGACTATTCGCCCAATTTCACGCTGACGTCTCCCCGTACGCAGCAAATCGCGTCCTTTATTGCAACCCGACTGTTTTTTCTTGATGAACAGGAACTGCGCCGCGAAGCCCGGGGTACCACACAATACGAACGCGACCTCGACGAAAAACACTGGATCAACAACCTCAAGGGATTCGTACCCTTCTGGGGCAGCCTCGAAGACCTTCAATCGGACCAGTTCGGTGATCGCGTGCTCGGCGTAATCGGCCTGGCGCTCGATATCGTGTCGTTTGTGATGCCCTTGGGTAAGTTCGCTGCCGGGAGCATCCGCTTGGCCGCCCGAGCCGGCAGGGTGGGAATTCGTGCGACTTTGCCGCGAATGGCAGATCTGTCCAGAATCCTGGTGACTTCGAGCTTGAAAAACCTCAACCCTCTGGACGGTGCGAGCGACTTGTTACGGCTCATCGGACGGGGAGTGAAAGGCGCAGGACGCGCAGCGGTCCATCTCGAGAGGCGGGCGATGTTCCAATTGAAAAAACTCGCCGGTAAAGCCGATAGCTATGACTTTGTCAGCAGCCTGCCCCAGGCAACCGAACCGGGACGCTGGAAACCGCTGATGGATGCCGACCAACTGGGTGTCGTCAAAGGCATCGAAGATGTTCCGGTGCGAAAGATCGACAGCCACCATTACTTGATTGACCCGCTGTCTACTCGCCCCTACGGCCCGCGGCTCACTGCCCTGGATCATGAGTTGTCACTCGGGCGCTCCAGTTACAACCGAGTGAATAAAACCGACGACCTGATTCTCTTTGAACTCCCGGATCAGACGCACGTTCGCTTTCAGTTCGATATCGATGGGCGCACGACAGTCTTCATCGACGACGTCCCCTACCGCCTGGATGGCGACGACCTGCGCCGCGTCGAGATGATCGATGACAGCAGCGCATTGAAGTCAGTCCCCTGCCGGCCACGCCGCGCGCCAGACAACCGCAGCGAATGCCGCAGCAGTTTCGTGACAGGAACGCCCGCCCCGACGCCGGAAGTCGGCTCATTCGACGAAACCAAAGGTTACGCACCCTGGTTTGGCGACAGGATGTCCGAAGCGGTTATCCGGCCAGGTCATAACGGTCAGTTTGTCACCCATGAGGGAAATCTTTATCAGGTCATCGACAACAAACCGACCCTTTACCCTGGTGACATCACCGAACTTGGCTTTGCCAGGAAGTGGCTGGTGCCCCGCCGCGAGATGCCGGCCAACCTGATGTTCCGCAAAGGCATTTATGGCCGTATCGAAGTCAAGGGGGTTTACGAGGGCGCCGAGGACCCGCACCAGATCGGGGCCATTCTGGTGCCATCCATCGATGAATCGAGCACTTATGTTTTCAGCCGAATCAACACCGACAAATATTACGTCGCGACAGTGCCCAAGGGACAAAACCTGAGCGAGCCACTGACGTTGAAACGCCTGTTCAAGGCTGACATGGCTGAAGATACCCTGGGTGCGGAACTGCTAACGGTGTACACCGGGTCATTGAGCGCCAATAACATCGCGCGCATCCACGGCGAGGAAGCCCTTGAGCTCGCGATGAAAACCATGGACGAAATCGCCATTCCCATCGGAGCGGCCCCTAACCCACCGGGCAACATGAAATTCCTGAAGGTCGACACCAGTCCTGGAGAAGCGCTGATGTTCGATCATGCAACCCGAATGATCGTCACTCGAATGCCTGAAGGCGCCACGACCTGGAGCAGGAGCAAGGATGCTCCGGAGGACTTGCGTCAAAGCACCGCCAATATTTTCGATGCCTTGTTCATGGAGCCGACGATCGACGCCAGTAATGCCAACAGCGCGCTGAGGATCAACCAGACCATGCAGAAGCTGCACCAGTTGATACCCAGACGCCAACGCTCCTTCAATCCAAGAAACATTGCCTACGCCGACGTCATGACCAGCAGTGGACAACGGGAAATCTACGTCAGCGTTTCCGGCGCCCAGCAAGCAACCGATCACTTGCCGCTGTTCAAACAGCATCTTGGAGCGGATTCAGTTCAGGTTGGTGAATCGACCTACTTCAACATCGACATGAATCAGCGCTTTCCCTACACCTCTCTCGATATGACCGCTGAGGGCAAGTTGCTGGCCGTGCCGACGACCATCAAGGACATCGGCACTTACAAGCCAGCGCAGTCGAAAAAACCGACATCACTGGACAGCGAAAGCAAGTTGATCCGCGTGATCCGGGAAAAATACCCCGACCCCAAGGCAATCAAGTCCGTCAACATCGCCACAACGATGCCCCCTTGCGAGTCGTGCTCGATCGTGATGAAAGAGTTCGGCTACGACGGTGGGGAAAACGCGCTCCAGGTGCTGTGGAGTTAAACCTACAACCGCTGCAAATGCCCATACAGCTTGGCATACAGACCACCATCGGCAATCAGCTGCTGGTGGTCGCCGTCCTCGGCCACTTGCCCGCCGTCGAATACCAGCACTCGATCAGCCTGTTTCACCGCCGAAAGGCGGTGGGCAATGATCAACGTGGTGCGGTTGCTCAGAAACCGCGCCAGGGCCTGGTGCAGGTTGTATTCGGTGGCGGCATCCAGCGCGGAGGTGGCTTCGTCGAGGATCACCACCTTGGGCTCGGCGAGCACCATCCGGGCGATGGCCAGGCGTTGGCGCTGTCCGCCGGACAAACGCACGCCGGAGCGTCCGACGATGCTGTCCAGGCCATTGGGCAAATCCCGCACCGTGCCGTGCAACTGGGCGATTTCCAGTGCATGCCAGCAAGCCTCGTCACTGCGCTCACGGCCCATGGTCAGGTTGGCCCGGATGGTGTCGTTGAACAGCGCCGGATGTTGCAGGACCACGGCAACATTTTCCCGCACGGTTTCCAGGCCGATCTCCTGCTGGGTCGAACCGCCAAATCGAATGGTTCCGGCCAACGGCGTGTACAAACCCAGCAGCAGTTGCACCAGCGTGCTCTTGCCCCCACCACTGGCGCCGACGATCGCGACCTTTTCGCCGGGGGCGATGGACAGGTTCATCTGGTTCAGGACCAGTTCATCGCCATAACCGAAGCTCAACCCTTGTACTTCCAGCCCGACGGTCTCGCGCCCGATGAACGGGTCGACGCCGCCCGGGTATTCAGGCTCATCATCACGCGACAGCAGCTCATTGATCCGCGACAGCGCACCGCCGGCAGCGTAGTAGGCATATTGCAGGTTCAGCAGCTGTTCGACCGGACCGATCATGAACCACAGGTAGCTGAACACCGCGAGCATCTGGCCGATGGACAAATCGGAGAACAACACCGTGAGCATGGCCGCGGCGCGGAAAATATCGATGCCGAACTGGAACAACAAACCGCTGGCCCGGTTCGACGCATCGGTTTTCCATTGCGAATTCACCGCATAGTCGCGCACGTCACGGGCGCGTTGCCCCAAGCGACCGAGGAAAAACCCCTGCCGGTTGCCGGCGCGAACTTCCTGGATGGCATCCAGGGTTTCGGTCAGCGCCTGGGTAAAGCGCGAAGTGCTGTCGTTCTCGAGTTTTTTCAGGTGCTTGACCCGTTTGCCCAGTTGCACCGTGGCGTAGATCACCAGCGGGTTGAACAGCAGGATCAGCAATGCCAGTTTCCAGTGCATCCACATCAGAATGCCCGCCGTACCGACCAGGGTCAGCATGGCCACGAGGAAACGACTGAGGGTTTCACCGACGAATTTGTCCAGCGTGTCCAGGTCGGTGACCAGATGCGTGGTCACCGTGCCACTACCCAGGCTTTCGTATTCACCCAGCGAGATACGCTTGAGCCGTTCGATCAGACGTATGCGAATGCGGTAGACGATGTCCTTGGCCAACCCGGCGAACAATTTCGCCTGCACCACGTTGAACAGCAACGCCGTACACCTCAGGGTCAAGGTCACCAGCAGCATCAGGCCGATGTAGCCCGCCGCTTTTTGCCAGCCTTCGGGCAGCGCGTGGTTCATGATCTTCAGCGCGGCGTCACCGTGCCCCAGCAACACCTCGTCCACCAGCAACGGCAGGAGCAAGGGAATCGGCACGCTGCACAAGGTCGCCAGCACGGCCACGCCGTTGGCGATCCACAGAGACTTCTTGTGATGCAGGGCCAGGCGACGGATTTCCGCCCAACTCAGACGGTCGACACGTTTAGCGGTGGCGACGTCATCGGGCAGGTCATGCACAGGCAGCGCGCTCCAGCCAGCGGCCGAGCAGCGGGGACAGCACACTCAGAGGCTGATAGCCGTTGGTCAGCAACGCCAATTGACCATTGCGTTCAGCGAGCAATGTAGGAAAACCGGCGATACCCAGGTCCTGGACCCAGGTGAAATCGGCGGCGGTGGCTGCGTGCATATCAGACCGATCGAAAGCACCGGCGAACTCGATGCGCGGCAGACCGGCCTGTTCCGCCAACTCGACCAACACGCGGGCCTGGGTGACATCACGGCCTTCGGCATAAAATGCGTGCTGAATCAGCCCGAGCAGTTTCAACGCGCAATCCGGCGCCAGGCTGCGCGCCGTCACCAAGGCCCGGCAGGCAGGCTCGGTATCGTAGACAAAACCTTCGGGCAGCGCGCCATCGAACTTGAACGGCTGGCCGGTGGCCTCGGTGACCGCCTGCCAATGCTCAAAAATATAGCGTCGGGTGGTCGGTTCCAGCGCCGCACCGCTACCGGTTCGCAAGCCACCCACGATCAGATGCACATCCACACCCGCGGCTTGGGCCTGCTCGACCAGTGCCTTGGCCACCGGGGCAAACCCCCAGCACCAGGAACACATCGGGTCCATCACATAGAGCAGGCGCGCAGACATGGTTCAGGCCTCGGTGGATGCTTGCTTGTAGTTGTAGCCGATCGGGTGAGGCTGGTTACGAGCCTTGGCCAGCTCGATCTGCTTCTGCCGGTCGATGGCGCTGCGACGGGTCTTATCACTCAGCTTATCCCAGCAATGCGGGCAACTGATGCCGGCCACGTAATGCTCGGACGCGCGGTCTTCAATGCTGACCGGAGTGCGGCAGGCATGACATTGATCGTAGTCACCTTCGCTCAGGTCGTGACGCACGGTCACGCGGTTGTCGAACACGAAGCAGTCGCCCTGCCACTTGGTTTCTTCCTGCGGCACCTCTTCGAGGTACTTCAGGATGCCGCCCTTGAGGTGGTAGACCTCACCGAAGCCCTCGCTGAGCATGTAGCTCGACGCCTTCTCGCAGCGGATGCCGCCGGTGCAGAACATCGCGACCTTCTTGTGCACGGCCGGATCGAAGTTGGCTTTGATGTAGTCGGGAAATTCGCGAAAACTGGTGGTTTTCGGGTCGATGGCGCCTTCGAAGGTGCCAATCGAGACTTCGTAATCGTTGCGGGTGTCGATCAACAGCACTTCCGGGTCGCTGATCAGCGCGTTCCAGTCTTGCGGATCGACGTAGGTGCCGACCTTTTTGTTCGGGTCCACGCCTTCCACACCGAGGGTGACGATTTCTTTCTTGAGTTTGACTTTGGTGCGGTAGAACGGCTGCTCATCGCAGTACGACTCTTTATGGTCGATGTCGTCCATGCGTGGGTCGTTCTTGAGCCAGGCCATCAGCCCGTCGATGCCTTCGCGGCTGCCGGACACGGTGCCGTTGATGCCTTCTTCGGCAATCAGCAGGGTGCCTTTGATGCCGTTGTCGACCATCGCTTGCAGCAGGGGCTCGCGCAGGGCGACGTAATCTTCAAGGGTGACGAACTTATACAGTGCCGCCACGACAATCTGTTGTGTCATGGGTAAATCTCCAGGTGGCTACCCTCGTAAGGGGTGAACCGGATGCGAAAAAAAACGCGCCGGGTGAGGGGCGCGTTGGGCATTCTAACAAAAAAGATCGCAGCCTGCGGCAGCTCCTACATGGGAATACAATTTCCTGTAGGAGCTGCCGCAGGCTGCGATCTTTTGATCTTAATGCTTGCTGCCGCCCGCACAGGTCGGCGAGGCCGGAGCCGCGTCGATCTGTGCCCATTCCTCTGGCGTGTAGGTATGCAGCGCCAACGCATGGAACTCGCCCATCAGCTCGCCGAGCGTGCCGTAGACTTTCTGGTGACGCTTGACCCGGTTCAGGCCATCGAACTGCGCGCTGACCACCACGGCCTTGAAATGGGTTTGCAGCCCACGGCTGTGCATGTGGCTCTCATCCAGCACTTGCAGATGCTCGGGCTGAAGCAGGGCCAGCGTCGATTCGATGCGTTGTTGCATAGTCATACCGAACTCCGCTTAAGGCTTTTTCTTGGCGGGTGCAGCCGCGTCTTTCGGGGCCAGCTCGGCCGTCATGTCAGCCAGCAGCTTGTTGACCACCGGCACAGCGCTTTCCAGCTTGGACTGGGTCATCTGGGCCGATTGCTGGGTCAGCTGGGGCATTTTTTCCATGACTTTCTTGCCCAGTGGCGACTGGTAGAACGCAACCAGGTCCTTGAGCTCGGATTCGCTGAAGTTGCTGGTGTACAGCTTGACCATGTCCGGCTTCAGCTTGTTCCAGCCAATGGCCTGGTCCAGAGCGGCGTTAGCCTTGGCCTGGTAGGTTTCCAGTACGGCTTTTTTCGATTCAGGGGCTTTGGACTGTTCGAAACGCTGGGCAAACATCTGCTGTACTTGCATGTACACCGGAGTGCCCAGTTTGTCGGCGTGCGCCATGGTCAGGAAAGCCTCGGCACTGGCGTTATGGCTGGCGGTGTCGGCGAGAACCTGGCCGCTGGCGCAGACCAAAGCAACGGCGGTACAGATGGCACGAAGACGAGTCATCGAGTTTCCTTTTCTAGCTGGCGAGGTAAGACCCCAAGGGCGTCCATTCTGCGCCTAAAAAAGTGTGTCGCTCAACCCCAAGCCTTGTCGCACCTGATTTAGAGGGGTTGAATGGACAAATTCAGACTGATGGAACCACGGCCGTCGATCACGGCCTAAACTGCGCAATCGGACCTACAGGAGTGAGCAAGATGAGCCGTATCGAAACCGACAGCCTCGGCCAGGTTGAAGTCCCGGATGAAGCCTATTGGGGTGCTCAGACGCAACGCTCGCTGATCAACTTCGCCATCGGCAACGAACGCATGCCGCTGGCGGTGTTACATGCCCTGGCGCTGATCAAGAAAGCCGCGGCGCGGGTCAATGATCGCAACGGCGACCTGCCCGCCGATATCGCCCGTCTGATCGAGCAGGCCGCCGACGAGGTGCTCGCCGGCGACCATGACGAACAGTTTCCGCTGGTGGTCTGGCAAACCGGCAGTGGCACCCAGAGCAACATGAACGTCAACGAAGTCATCGCCGGTCGCGCTAACGAACTGGCAGGCAACCCCCGTGGCGGCAAGTCCCCGGTGCACCCCAACGATCACGTCAATCGCTCCCAGAGCTCCAACGACTGTTTCCCCACCGCCATGCACATCGCGGCCGTGCAGGCGGTGCAGCAGCACTTGCTGCCGGCGATCAGCGAATTGTCCGGCGGCCTGGCCGAGCTGGCTGCTCGCCATATGAAGCTGGTCAAGACCGGCCGCACCCACATGATGGATGCGACACCGATCAGCTTCGGCCAGGAAATCTCGGCCTTCATCGCGCAACTCGATTACGCCGAGCGGGCGATCCGCAGCGCACTGCCCGCGGTCTGCGAGCTGGCCCAGGGCGGCACAGCGGTCGGCACCGGGCTGAATTCGCCCCACGGATTCGGTGAAGCCATCGCCGCCGAACTGGCCGCCCTCTCCGGTTTGCCGTTCATCACCGCGCCGAACAAGTTCGCTGCACTGGCCGGTCATGAGCCCCTGACCACGCTGTCCGGCGCGCTGAAAACCCTCGCCGTGACCCTGATGAAAATCGCCAACGACCTGCGCCTGCTGGGCTCCGGTCCGCGCGCCGGCTTCGCCGAAGTCAGGCTGCCGGCCAATGAACCGGGCAGTTCGATCATGCCGGGCAAGGTCAACCCGACCCAGTGCGAAGCGTTATCGATGCTGGCCTGCCAGGTGCTGGGCAACGACGTCGCTATCGGCTTTGCGGCCAGTCAGGGCCACTTGCAGTTGAACGTGTTCAAACCGGTGATCATCCATAACCTGCTGCAATCGATCCGATTGCTCGGTGATGGCTGCAGCAACTTCCAGCAACATTGCGTGGCCGGCCTGGAGCCGGATGCGGAAAAAATGGCTGAACACCTGGAACGTGGCTTGATGCTGGTGACGGCGCTCAACCCGCACATTGGCTATGACAAATCGGCGGAGATCGCCAAGAAGGCCTACAGCGAAGGGCTGACCTTGCGTGAGGCGGCGTTGCAACTCGGGTACCTGACCGATGAAGAGTTCGATACGTGGGTGAGGCCGGAGAACATGCTAGAGGCTGGGGCCAAGGGCTGAATCTGTAGCGCCTGATAGTCCGTCTTCGCGGGCAAGCCCGCTCCCACAGGTTTCGAGTCGTCCATGAACATTGTGGACGACGCAAAACCTGTGGGAGCGTGGCTTGCCCGCGATGAACGATGACGCAGTCTAACTGGCTGCCATCCGCACTTTCCGCGCTTTCAACCCTGCAATCAACGACGGCCCCAACGCCACCAGCGCCGACCCCAGCACCACCAGCACCGCACCGCCATAACCCAACCCATTGATCGTCTCGGCATGCACATACTCGGGCCACAGCCATGCCGCCATGGCAACCGCCGCAAATGTCACCAACGGCGTGATGGCCAGCGTCGCGCTGACCCGGGAAGCTTCCCAGTGGGCCAGGGCCTCGGCAAAGGCGCCATAGGCAATCAGGGTGTTGAGACAGCACGCCAGCAACAACCACCCCTGCAAGGGGTTCAATTGCAGCGCTTCAAGCGGATGCACCCAGGGCGTCAGCAGCGCCGCGCAAAACAGGTAGATCACCATCATCACCTGCAGCGAATTCCACACCGTCAGCAATTGCTTCTGCCCCAGGGCATAGAAGGTCCAGACCGTGGACGCCAACAGCACCAGCAGAACGCCGGCGGTGTAGTCGGTCAGCGACGTGAGCAATTCACTCAAGCGCTGGTTGAAGAACAGTGCAAAGCCGATCAGCAGCACCAGCAGGCCAATCCCCTGCCCCAGGCTGAAGCGCTCCTTGAACACAAACAGACTGGCGATCAGCAGCATGATCGGCCCCATCTGCACTACCAGTTGCGCGGTGCCGGGGCTGAGCAGGTTCAGACCCATCAAATACAAGACATAGTTGCCCACCAGGCCAAGCACGGCCATCAGCACCAGCCAGCCACCGCGAGGACCGAGCACTTTGTGGCTGGGCAGGCGCCTGGTGGCCGCCAGGTAAAGGAACAGACAACCGCCAGACACCAGCAGGCGAAACCAGGTCACCGTCACCGGGTCCATCACCAGCAACACTTGCTTGAGCTTGATCGGCAGGATTCCCCACAACAACGCGGTCAGCAAGGCCAGGAACAGACCGTAAACCCAGCGACCCGATGAAATGTGCATGTGAACCCCGAAGCCAACTGACAGGAGCCGTCATTCTAGGCGCAGAGCGGTGACGCACACAGGGACAGTTTCGGTCTGGCCGTGAATGAAACTGTGCAGGTCGCAATCTTCGGGGGATGTTTTTTGACCGTGGCGCGCCCATCGCGAGCAAGCTCGCTCCCACAGGTTCTTTGGTCACCACAAAACCTGTGGGAGCGAGCTTGCTCGCGATGGCTATCTAACTGACAACGAGAAATATCGAGGCCTAGCGCACCGCCTCAAACAGCCCGGTCGCCCCCATCCCCCCACCCACACACATGGTGACGATGCCGTAACGCAGATTGCGCCGCTGCAGTTCACGCACAAGGTGCCCAACCTGACGCGAGCCGGTCATGCCGAACGGGTGGCCGATGGAAATCGAGCCGCCGTTGACGTTGTACCGGGCGTTGTCGATTTCCAGGCGATTACGGCTAAAGAGGCATTGCGAAGCGAACGCCTCGTTGAGTTCCCACAGATCGATATCGGCAACTTGCAAGCCTTTGGCCTTGAGCAGTTTCGGCACCGAAAACACCGGGCCGATGCCCATCTCGTCCGGCGCGCAACCGGCCACGGTAAAACCGCGGAAGAAGGCTTTCGGCTTGAGTCCCAGTTCCAGTGCCTTTTCCAGGCTCATCACCAGAGTCATGGACGCCCCGTCCGACAGTTGCGACGAGTTGCCGGCCGTGACCGAGCCATCTTCGGCGAACACCGGTTTCAAGCCGGCCAGGCTTTCCAGGGTGGTGTCGGGGCGGTTGCAGTCATCGCGGTCGACGATGCCGTCGAGGATCTGCGCCTGGCCGGTCGCCTTGTCTTCGACGCGGTACTTCACCGCCATCGGCACGATTTCATCAGTGAACAGCCCGGCGGCCTGAGCCTCGGCGGTGCGCTGCTGGCTTTGCAGCGCGTACAGGTCCTGCTCTTCGCGGCTGACGTTGTACCGACGCGCGACGATTTCAGCCGTCTGGCCCATCGGGAAGTAGATGCCCGGCACCTGCTCCTTGAGCAGCGGGTTGATCAGGTTGTCGGTGTTGACGCTTTTCATGGTCAGGCTGATGGACTCGACGCCACCGGCGACGATGATGTCGCTGCAACCCGAAGCGATCTGGTTGGCGGCGATGGCGATCGCCTGCAAGCCCGAGGAACAGAAGCGGTTGAGGGTCATGCCGGCCGTGCCGATGCCCAGGCGCGACAGCACCGCGACATTGCGCCCGATATTGAAACCCTGGGCGCCTTCATTGGAGCCGGCGCCAACGATGCAGTCCTCGACGCTTGCCGGATCGATACCGGTGCGCGCCAACAGGGCGTCGACACAGTGTGCCGCCATGTCGTCCGGGCGGGTCATGTTGAATTTGCCGCGAAAGGATTTGGCCAAGCCGGTCCGCACGCTGTCGACGATCACCACTTCACGCATGGCATACCTCATTGTTGTTGTCGGTTGAGAGTGGACCGAGCATAAGTCCAGCCCTTCACCGACCGCGACAATCATTCACCTCGCGTATGCGTAACCATCGCCTCAATCCTTGTCCTTCTGCTTCTTGCGCTCATGCCGGTCGGCTTTTTCGAAAGCCTCCTCCATTGCCCGATTGATGGTGCGCAAGACTTTGACTCGCGCCCAGCGCTTGTCGTTGGCTTCCACCAGGGTCCATGGCGCAATCTCGGTGCTGGTACGGTCAACCATGTCGCCGACCGCTGCGCGATAGTCATCCCATTTTTCACGGTTGCGCCAGTCATCTTCAGTGATCTTGAAGCGTTTGAAGGAAATCTTTTCGCGTTCCTCGAAGCGCTCCAGTTGCGTCTGTTTGTCGATGGACAGCCAGAACTTGACCACGATCACACCGGCGTCGGTGAGTTGCTCCTCGAAGTCGTTGATTTCACCGTAGGCACGCAGCCAGTCTGCCGGGCTGCAAAACCCTTCGATGCGCTCCACCAACACCCGGCCATACCAGGAGCGGTCGAACACGGTGAACTTGCCCCGGGCCGGGAGGTGCCGCCAGAAGCGCCAAAGATAGGGTTGCGCCCGCTCCTCTTCAGTGGGAGCGGCAATCGGCACGATGCTGTATTGGCGCGGATCAAGCGCCGCCGCCACCCGGCGAATCGCCCCGCCCTTGCCTGCCGCGTCGTTGCCCTCGAACACCGTCACCAGCGCATGGCGACGCATGCGTTTGTCACGCATCAACCCGGAAAAACGCGCCTGCTCGGTGATCAGCTGTTCTTCGTAATCCTCCTTGTCCAGATGCAGGCTCAGGTCCAGGCTGTCGAGCAGGTTCACTTGATCGACACTGGGGAACACTGGCGCCGCGCTGACCTTTTCCGGATGGATCGTTGGCCGTTGCAATGCGCCCTGCAGGCCCGCCAGCAGAATCCGCCCCACGGCCAGACTGCGATAATGGGCATCCGCCCCGGCGATCACATGCCAGGGTGCATAGTCGCGGCTGGTACGGCGCAGCACCCGCTCGCCATACTTCACGAACCTGTCATAGGTTTCCGATTGCTGCCAGTCCAGCGGGCTGATGCGCCAGCTGTGCAGCGGGTCGTCGGCCAATGCCTTGAGGCGTGCCTTCATCTGCTTCTTGGAAAGGTGAAACCAGAACTTGAAGATCAGCGCACCTTCATCGCAGAGCATCTTTTCCAGGCGCTCGGCGCCATTGATCGCCTGGTCCAGCCGCGGATCCTTGAACTCGCCATGGACCCGCCCCTGCAGCATCTGGCTGTACCAGTTGCCGAAGAAAATCCCCATGCGTCCCTTGGCCGGGAGCATCCGCCAGTAGCGCCAGGCCGGTGGCCGCGCCAGTTCTTCGTCGGTTTGCTGATCGAAGGTACGGACCTCGATCAGGCGCGGGTCCATCCACTCGTTAAGTAACTTGATCGTCTCGCCCTTGCCGGCACCTTCGATGCCATTGATCAAAATGATCACCGGAAAGCGGCGTTGCTGCTGCAATTCGAACTGCGCTTCGAGCAACGCCTCGCGCAGGGCCGGTTCTTCGGCGTCGTAGGTTTCTTTGTCGATGGCGTGATCGATTTCGGCGGATTCGAACATGGATGGCTCCCTTCCAGATGTGAGCAAGACTAGCGGATTGAACTGAAGGCCAGCAGAGATTTTCCCTAACGCCACCAACACCTGTGGCGAGGGGGCTTGCCCCCGTTGGGTTGCGAAGCGACCCTGAAATCAGCCAACCGGGTCTGTCAGGTAAATCCGATTGGCTGGTTTTACGACTACTTCGCAGCCGAACGGGGCGGTGCGGCGATCCGACAAGCCCCCTCGCCACAACAGCCCTCTCGCCGCAAAAGGTTCGGGCAAGTCGAAGATTTTCTCCTACTCAGCCAATGCATGCCTTGCCACGGATCAAGCAACGCACCATCGATCGGCTAGAATGGCGACCTTGCCGTTGCCGAGCCTGCCATGAAACCTGTATTGCCCCACGCCCAGCTCGACTGGGACGACCAAGGTCGCCCGTATTCGCGAGTGTTCGATGATGTGTATTTCTCCGACAAATCGGGGCTGGACGAAACCCGCTACGTGTTCATCGAACAGAACCGTTTGGCGGAACGCTTTGCGGCCTTGCCCAAGGGCGGGCGGCTGGTCATCGGTGAAACGGGGTTCGGCACCGGGCTGAATTTCCTGTGCGCCTGGCAGGTGTTCGAGCAACACGCCGTGGCCGGTGCGCGACTGCATTTTGTCAGCGTCGAAAAGTACCCGTTGAGCCCGGCCGACTTGCAACGTGCCCTGGCACTGTGGCCGGAACTCAAGGTGTTTGCCGATCAACTGCTTGAGCAATACGTAGCCATCCATCAGGGCTTTCAGCGCCTGACGCTGGACCACGGCCGCATCACCCTGACCCTGCTGATCGGCGACGCGCTGGAGCAACTGCCCCAACTCGACGCCCGGGTCGACGCCTGGTTCCTCGACGGTTTCGCTCCGGCGAAAAACCCTGACATGTGGACCGCCGAACTGTTTGCCGAACTGGCGCGCCTGGCCGCTCCCGGTGCATCCATCAGCACCTTCACCAGCACCGGTTGGGTGCGGCGCCTGCTCAACGCCGCCGGTTTCAAGATGAAACGCACCCCGGGCATCGGCCACAAATGGGAAATCCTGCGCGGCGAGTTCCTCGGCTGGCCCGACGACGTACCCGCCCCGGCGCCCGACAAACCCTGGTTTGCCCGACCTGCACCGCCGAGCGGCGAACGCCGGGCACTGGTGATCGGCGCCGGGCTGGCCGGTTGTGCCAGCGCCGCCAGCCTGGCTGCACGGGGCTGGCAAGTGACGTTGCTGGAGCGTCACGACGACATCGCCCGCGAAGCTTCGGGCAATCCGCAGGGCGTGCTCTACCTGAAGTTATCGGCGCATGGCACGGTGCTATCGCAAATGATCGTCAGCGGATTCGGCTACACCCGACGACTGCTCGAACACTTGCAACGGGGCCGCGACTGGGACGATTGCGGCGTGCTGCAACTGGCCTTCAATGCCAAGGAAGCCGAACGCCAGGCGCAATTGGCGGCGGCGTTTGCACCGGACCTGTTGCACCTGCTGGATCAATCCGGGGCCCAGGCCGTGGCCGGGATCGGGCTGGCACAAGGGGGACTGTTCTATCCGCAAGGCGGGTGGGTCCACCCACCGGCGCTGTGCCAGTGGCAGGCCGGGCATCCGCGGGTTCAACTGCTCACCCATCGCGATGCGCTGGAACTGCGCAAGGTCGAGGATCAGTGGCAAGCCTGGAACGGCGAGCAATTGCTTGCCAGCGCACCCGTGGTGGTCCTCGCCGGTGCTGCGGACATCCAGCGTTTCCCCGAGAGTGCCGGGTTGCCGCTCAAACGCATTCGCGGGCAAATCACCCGCCTGGCGCAAACGCCGCAAAGCCAGGCCCTGAGCACTGTGGTGTGCGCCGAAGGTTATGTCGCTCCCGCACGCTTGGGCGAACACACCCTGGGGGCCAGTTTCGATTTCAACAGCGATGACCTGACGCCGACCACGGCTGAACACCTGGGCAACCTGGCCATGCTCGAAGAGATTTCCCACGATCTGGTCGAGCGCCTGGAGATTGACCGCCTCGACCCCGAGAGCCTCCAGGGGCGCGCCGCATTTCGCTGTACCAGCCCCGACTACCTGCCAATCGTCGGCCCCTTGGCCGACACCCAGGCCTTCGCTCAGGCCTATGCCGCGCTGGGCAAGGACGCCCGGCAGGTGCCGGACGTCGAATGCCCGTGGCTCGGCGGCTTGTACGTCAACAGCGGCCACGGCTCGCGCGGCCTGATCACCGCGCCACTGTCAGGAGAACTGCTGGCCGCCTGGCTGGACAACGAGCCCCTGCCCTTGCCCAGAAGCGTGGCCGAAGCCTGTCATCCCAACCGGTTTGCGTTACGGCGCCTGATCCGGGGCAAATAGTCGATACCGCCGTCGAGAGCGCCCGCACAGCGGCTCTCGGCCCGGGTTTCGCCCTCTTATAACTCATCGATATAAAACTCCCCTTGCCGAGGCGGGTCAGTTTCTGAGTACCCGCCATTTTGGCGCGGTATCGATTGACCCTCCCCAACGGAAAAACCGGTAAGGAATTTATGTGCGGATTAGCTGGCGAGTTACGTTTTGATCATCAACCTGCAGACCTTGCAGCCGTTGAACGAATCACCCATCACCTGGCCCCTCGCGGCCCCGACGCCTGGGGATTTCATAGCCAGGGGCCGGTTGCCCTGGGCCATCGGCGCCTGAAAATCATGGACCTGTCGGACGGCTCGGCGCAGCCGATGATCGACCCCCAATTGGGCCTGTCCCTGGCCTTCAACGGCGCTATCTACAACTTTCCGGAACTGCGCGCCGAGCTTGAAAGCCTGGGTTACTCCTTCTATTCCGGTGGCGACACTGAAGTCTTGCTCAAGGGCTATCACGCCTGGGGCGAAGCCTTGCTGCCGAAACTCAACGGCATGTTTGCCTTTGCCGTCTGGGAGCGCGATGCCCAACGCCTGTTCATCGCCCGCGACCGTCTTGGCGTAAAACCCTTGTACCTGTCGCGCACCGGCCAGCGCTTGCGCTTTGCCTCAGCACTGCCGGCATTGCTCAAGGGCGGCGACATCAATCCGCTCCTCGATCCGGTGGCGCTCAATCACTACCTGAATTTCCACGCCGTGGTCCCCGCACCGCGCACGTTGCTGGCGGGCATCGAAAAACTGCCGCCAGCGACCTGGATGCGCATCGAAGCCGATGGTCGCACCGAGCAGAAAACCTGGTGGACCCTGGCCTATGGCCCCCACGACGACGAGAAAAACCTGACCCTCGAAGACTGGCGCGACCGGGTGCTCGACAGCACCCGCGAAGCTGTCGCGATTCGTCAGCGTGCGGCGGTCGATGTTGGCGTGCTGCTGTCCGGCGGTGTCGACTCGAGTCTGCTGGTGGGCCTGTTGCGGGAAGTCGGCGTGGACAATCTGTCGACCTTCTCAATCGGTTTCCAGGATGCGGGTGGCGAGCGCGGTGACGAGTTCCAGTACTCCGACCTGATCGCCCGGCACTACGGCACGCAGCATCACCAATTGCGCATCGATGAAAAAGAGATCATCGATCAACTGCCCGCCGCATTCCGCGCCATGAGCGAACCGATGGTCAGCCACGACTGCATCGCGTTCTACCTGTTGTCCCGCGAAGTGGCCAAACACTGCAAGGTCGTCCAGAGCGGCCAGGGTGCCGACGAACTGTTCGCCGGCTACCACTGGTATCCGCAAGTGGACGGTGCAAGCGATCCCTTTGCCGCGTACCGCGACGCATTTTTCGACCGCAGCTACGACGAATACGCGGCGACCGTGCAGCCAAAATGGCTGACCGCCAATGACGCCGCCGGTGACTTCGTCAAAGCCCATTTCGCCCAGCCCGGTGCCGATGCAGCAGTGGACAAGGCCTTGCGTCTGGACAGTACGGTGATGCTGGTGGACGACCCGGTCAAACGCGTCGACAACATGACCATGGCCTGGGGCCTGGAAGCGCGCACGCCGTTTCTCGACTACCGCCTGGTGGAGCTGTCGGCCCGGATTCCGGGGCGTTTCAAACTGCCGGACGGCGGCAAGCAAGTCTTGAAAGAAGCCGCGCGCCAAGTGATTCCCAGTGAAGTGATCGACCGCAAGAAAGGTTACTTCCCGGTGCCGGGCCTCAAGCATTTGCAGGGCGATACACTGGAGTGGGTGCGTGAGTTGCTGCTCGATCCGAGCCAGGATCGCGGCCTGTTCAACCCGGCAATGCTCGACCGTCTGCTGACCGATCCCCAGGGACAGTTGACGCCGTTGCGCGGCTCCAAGCTGTGGCAACTGGCGGCCCTCAACCTGTGGCTCAGCGAACAAGGAATCTGACCGATGAAACCTCACGCCACGGCTTTCAGCCAACGCCTGTTGCGCGGCCAGTCGCCTTCCTACGAACGTTTACAGGCACGTCTGGCCGAGGATGGCAGTGAACTCGGCGCCGCGCCGATTGCCGTGCATTGCGGCTGGGGGCGCTTGTTGATCGGCCACACCTTTGCCGATGCGGCGAGCCTGGCCGCGGAGTTGCTCAACGAGCAGCCCGGCGAACGGGACATCGCGCTGTACGTCGCCGCGCCCCAGCAGGTGCTGGGGCTGGAGCCGGCGCAGCTGTTCCTCGACCCGTCCGATACCTTGCGCCTGTGGTTCAGCGACTACCGCCAGGCGACCCGGGTGTTTCGTGGATTTCGCATTCGACGCGCACAGAGCGACGCCGACTGGCAGGCCATCAACCAGCTGTATCAGGCGCGCGGCATGCTGCCGATCGATGCCACCCTGCTCACTGCGCGCCACCTGGGCGGCCCGGTGTACTGGCTGGCGGAAGACGATGACAGCGGCGCGGTCATCGGCAGCGTCATGGGCCTCAATCACGCAAAGGCCTTCAACGATCCGGAACACGGCTGCAGTCTCTGGTGCCTGGCGGTCGACCCGCATTGTGCGCGGCCGGGCGTCGGCGAAGTGCTGGTGCGGCATCTGATCGAACACTTCATGAGTCGCGGTCTCGCTTACCTCGACCTGTCCGTGCTGCACGACAACCGCCAGGCGAAAAGCCTGTACGCCAAGCTCGGCTTTCGCAACCTGTCGACCTTCGCCATCAAGCGCAAGAACGGCATCAACCAGTCGCTGTTTCTCGGGCCGGGCCCCGAAGCCGCCTTTAATCCGTACGCCCGGATCATCGTCGAAGAAGCACACCGTCGCGGCATCGATGTGCAAGTCGATGACGCCGATGCCGGAATGTTCACCCTCAGCCATGGCGGGCGCCGGGTACGCTGCCGCGAATCCCTGAGTGACCTGACCAGCGCCATCAGCATGACCCTGTGCCAGGACAAGAGCCTGACCCACAAGGTGCTCAAGGCTGCCGGGTTGAACCTGCCCGTGCAGCAACTGGCGGGAAACGCCGATGACAATCTGGCGTTCCTTGATGAGCATCGACGCGTGGTGGTCAAACCGCTGGACGGCGAACAGGGCCAAGGCGTGGCGGTCGACTTGCAGACCATCGAAGAGGTACAGCACGCCATCGAGGCGGCCCGCCAGTTTGATAGCCGCGTGCTGCTGGAAAGCTTCCACCAAGGCCTCGACCTGCGAATCCTGGTGATCGGTTTTGAAGTGGTCGCGGCCGCGATTCGCCGGCCGGCCGAAGTGATCGGCGATGGCCAGCACTCCATCGGCCAGTTGATCGAAGCCCAGAGCCGGCGCCGACAAGCGGCCACGGGTGGCGAAAGCAAGATCCCGCTGGACGCGGAAACCCTTCGCACCTTGCAGGCGGCCGGATACGACTACGGCAGCATTCTGCCGGCCGGCGAGCACCTGTTCGTACGGCGTACGGCGAATCTTCATACCGGCGGCATTCTCGAGGACGTCACGGCGATCCTGCATCCGACGCTGCTGGATGCGGCTGTACGGGCCGCCCGGGCGCTGGACATTCCCGTGGTCGGCCTCGACCTGATGGTGTCCGCCGCTGACCAGCCGGACTACGTGTTTATCGAAGCCAACGAACGGGCCGGGCTGGCCAACCACGAACCACAGCCCACGGCGGAGCGATTTGTGGATTTGTTGTTTCCGCACAGCCAGCCGGTGGTTTCTTAGTGATGTGTTGTCTGGACCGGCCCCTTCGCGAGCAAGCCCGCTCCCACAGGGGAATGCAATTAAATGTGGGAGCGGGCTTGCTCGCGAAGACGGACTGACAAACAACACAAATCCCTCATCGAAACCATCGATGCGCTCAACTCATCAGGAGTTTCCATGACCAGAAAAATCCCCGAACCGGACCTCGGCTACCTGCAAAAAGTCCTGCTGGAAATGCTCGCCATTCCCAGCCCAACCGGGTTCACCGACACCATCGTGCGCTACGTCGCCGAGCGTCTTGAAGAACTCGGCATTCCCTTCGAGCTGACCCGTCGCGGCACCATCCGCGCCACGCTCAAGGGCAAGAAGAACAGCCCCGACCGCGCCGTTTCCGCCCACCTGGACACTATCGGCGCGGCAGTGCGTGCGGTGAAGGACAACGGCCGCCTGGCCCTCGCGCCGGTCGGTTGCTGGTCCAGCCGCTTTGCCGAAGGCAGCCGGGTCAGCCTGTTTACCGACAACGGCGTGATCCGTGGCAGCGTCTTGCCGTTGATGGCGTCCGGGCACGCGTTCAATACCGCCGTGGATGAAATGCCGATCAGTTGGGATCACATCGAGTTACGCCTGGACGCCTACTGCGCCACCCGCGCCGACTGCGAGTCGCTGGGCATCAGCATCGGTGATTTCGTCGCCTTCGACCCGTTGCCGGAGTTCACCGAAAGCGGCCATATCAGCGCCCGCCACCTCGATGACAAGGCCGGAGTGGCCGCGCTGCTGGCGGCCCTCAAAGCCATCGTCGACAGTGGCGAAGAACTGATGATCGACTGCCATCCGCTGTTCACCATCACCGAGGAAACCGGCAGCGGCGCCGCGGCGGCGCTGCCCTGGGACGTCAGTGAATTCGTCGGCATCGACATCGCTCCGGTCGCGCCAGGCCAGCACTCCAGCGAGCATGCGGTAAGCATCGCGATGCAGGACTCCGGCGGGCCGTATGACTATCACCTATCGCGTCACCTCCTGCGCCTGGCCAGCGACAACGACCTGCCGGCACGCCGCGACCTGTTCCGCTACTACTTCAGCGACGCGCATTCGGCGGTCACCGCCGGCCACGACATTCGCACGGCCCTGCTGGCCTTCGGCTGCGACGCCACCCACGGTTACGAACGCACCCACATCGACAGCCTCGCCGCCCTGAGCCGCCTGCTCGGTGCCTACATCCTCAGCCCGCCGGTGTTTGCCAGCGATGCGCAACCGGCCAAGGGCTCACTGGACCGGTTCAGTCATCAGCTCGAACATGACACGCAGATGGAAAGCGATACGCGGGTGCCTTCGGTGGACAGCCTGGTGGGGCAGCGGTCGGAGAGCTGATCCAGGATCTTCATCGCCGGGTAAACCGCTATCGCGAGCAAGCTCGCTCCCACAGTTGATCGGTGGTGAACACAAATCTTCGGTTCGCCGCTGAACCCTGTGGGAGCGAGCTTGCTCGCGATGGCGTCAGTGCAGACAACATCAAATCCCAGGCTAGCCGATACCGGCCATACGCCGTAGCATCGCGCCATTGATCCAACCGAGGTGCCTATGCTGATCCCCCACGACCAACTTGAAGTCGACACCCTCACCCGCCTGATCGAGGATTTCGTGACCCGCGACGGCACCGACAATGGTGACGACACGCCGCTGGAAACCCGCGTACTGCGCGTGCGCCAGGCGCTGACCAAGGGCCAGGCACTGATTGTCTTCGACCCGGAAAGCGAGCAATGCCAACTGATGCTCAAGCATGACGTGCCCAAGCACCTGTTTGACTGAAGATTCAGCGTTCCTTGGTTTTCGCCAGTTTGTTCTGGATGCGTTCATAGATTTCGGCGCGGTGCACATTGACGTCCTGAGGCGCTTCGACACCAAAGCGAACGTGGTTTCCGTTGATCGCGAGAACGCGCACGCAAATGTTGTCACCGATGGAAATGGTTTCGCCCACAACGCGACTGAGTACGAGCATAAGGAGTGTCCTTCAGGGATTACTGGCCCCTGAAGATGCCCGGCCCGTCGTACGCCTACAATGCTCCGACAGCAAACCGGACCGGACTGACAGCCCCTGAACCACCCCGCTGACGGAAAAGTCCGACAAGCCGGGTGGATTGTAGGGACGAGCTGTCAGGACGCGGAGAATCGCGGCCCGAACAGGATGATACTCGCGCCAATCACACACAGCGCCACGCCGAGCCAGTCCGAACCCAGCGGACGAATCCGCTCGACCACGGCCAGCCAGCCAATCGAGGCAATGATGTAGATGCCACCGTAGGCAGCGTAGGCGCGGCCGGCGTAGGTGGCCTCGATACGGGTCAGCAGCAGGGCGAACAGGGTCAGGCTGAGGAGCGCCGGCACCACCCACCACATGCTTTTACCCTGGCGCAGCCACATCCAGAAGGCGAAGCAACCGGCAATTTCGAACAGCGCGGCGAGGAAAAACCACAGGTAATTGAGCATGCAAGCGTCTCGCAAGGATGGCCGATGGCGGCCACCCTAACGACCGTGCTGCCTGCGGGCAAGATCAGCTTGCGGATTGCCTGGCCTTGGCGCGCATTTTGTCGGCCATGACGGTCATTTCGTTGTAGAGCAATTGCGGGTTCTTCTGCTTGATCGCCCAGGCCATGCGGCCCTGTTCGTGGGGCAGGATCATGAACTCGCCGGCAGCGACCTGCTGGTAGATGTAGTCGGCGATGTCGGCGGCGCTGATCGGCGAGCTTTCCAGCAGCTTGCCGACCTGGGCCTTCATGGCCGGGGTCGGGCCGCGGAAGGAGTCCAGCAGGTTGGTCTGGAAGAACGACGGGCACACCACATGTACGCCGACTTCCTGATGCGCCAGCTCGATCAGCAGGCTTTCGGACAACGCCACCACGCCCGCCTTGGCCACGTTGTAGTTGCTCATCGCCGGGCCTTGCATCAGCGCGGCCATGGACGCGATGTTGATGATCTTGCCTTTGCTTTGCTCCAGCAGCGGCAGGAAAGCCTTGCAGCCCTTGACCACGCCCATCAGGTTGATTGCGATCTGCCAGTCCCAGTCCTCCAGGGACAATTCACTGAAGAAGCCGCCAGAGGCCACACCCGCGTTATTGACGATGACATCGATGCCGCCGAGCTTGACCTCACAGGCCTGGGCGAACGCCGTCAGTTGGCTGTAGTCGCGCACGTCGCAGCGCTGGATAAAACCATCGCCACCGGCTTCACGGACCAACTTCAGGGTTTCCTGCAAACCGGGCTCGCTGACGTCCGACAAGGCCAGTTGCCAGCCTTCACGCGCCCAGCGCAGCGCGATTTCGCGACCCAGGCCAGAGCCTGCACCAGTGATCATCATGCGATTTTGCATAGCAAACAGCCTTGTTGTTCTCGGAAGATGCATCGAGTGTAGCGAAGGAAGTTGCCCGACCCACGCTCCATCAGATTGCTGAATGGCCCGAGCAAACCGCGGGCGCGCCACATGCAACTAAGGCAATCACAAAAGAAATAAGAACCTGTCCGAAATACTTCAAAAAAACTTGGAATTTTCCTGCAGTAGCATGAGTCGGAATTTTTAAGCAGCTCGAATTTACTTCATTCCCGCTGACCTGATTGGCACGGTCATTTCACTGCATTTTCGACAAGGAAAAAGACATGGGCACAATACTGATCATCATTCTGATCCTGTTACTGATCGGGGGTTTACCGGTCTTCCCGCACTCCAGAAGTTGGGGTTATGGCCCGTCCGGAATCATCGGCGTCGTATTGGTGGTGCTGTTGATCCTGCTCTTGCTCGGCAAGATATGAAAGTCTGACAAGCAGATAGAAACCAGCGAAAAAGACGATGCCAGTCAATCTGACTGGCATCGTCTTTTTCGGATTCACACGTTAGTGAATATCCCGCTGAGGGGATTGATATTGCCGCCGTAAGGCACACTGGTTCCGGCTGCCTTGGCTACGGTTGCCCAGATACGCTGCATGTCGACGAAATGCTGGCCGATCACCGGGTTCCCCGCGTGGTGCTTTTGATCGGCTTGCGACGTAATGTTGAAGTACCGTCCCGAACCGTCCCCGCTTTTCAACAATCCGCTCGCCCCCCCCATTAACAACATCGGCATATCGATCATGTGTTCAGGGGATCCATCGGCCATCTCGCTGGTGAGTACGACGAGTGTATGTTGGAGCAGATTGTCGCTGGGCACGTGCGGGTCCTGGTACCGGGCCAGTTCATCCATAAACAGTTTGACCTGCCGAACGTACCATTGCCGCGTTCCCTTCCAGAGTTCTTGCCCGGAGCGACGGTGAGCACAATCGTGGGGATTTCTCTCGGGACTGACATCAACGATATTGAGCGACTCCGCCGAGCGCCCGATCTGAAGGGTGGCGACCCGGGTTATCCCGCAACCCAAGGCGGTGGCCACCACTTTGTGGTGATCCGCCTGAATGCGGGTACGGTGCGCTGCCGATCTGTAATCCAGAGGCTCGAGTGTCACCGGCTCACATGCCCCCACGGGCGGCCGTGTTTCCTCCAGGTCCTTGATGACCTGCTCCACCGAGTCGAGATGGGTATCAAGCTTTTGCCGCTCTGCGGTAGAAAGCCTGGCTCTGAGTTCCCGGATATCCACCAGGGATGCCTCCAGCAGCGCACCGGCACCAGGCTGTAGTGCGCGCCGAGTCCGGGCGGGCGACTTGAACAATGATTCAGCCATCAGCATTGGGTCACGGTAGGGGGTACGAATCGAACGTCCCTGAAACGACACAAACCAGGGCGTTCCATCGACTCCGGCGTGGGGGCCGGCAAACAGACTCCGGTGGGACGGCTCAGTGCCCGGCAGCGCTTGCCCCAGCAACACATCAATAGACGATTGACTCTTTTGACTGTCACGCAATACCCAGTTCCAGCCATTATGACCCACGTTCCCCGGCCCCAGAATAATCCCGCGCAGGTACAACGACTGGTTGCGATAGGCGGCCAGCTCTGAACTGACTTCATTGAGCGTAAAGGCCGTGGTATCCGTCCCCTGTGCAGTGGGGTGCCACAATCCGCGCCCATCACCAAAAGCACCGCCATTGTAGGAGTCCACCGCCAGTCCGTCGGGGACCACCACAAACACGACCTTCAACCTGGCTTGCTGTGTTTGCCCGGCCAAAGCCATGCGCGCCAAACCGAATTGAGTCAGAGGACCGAAGACACCTGCCGCAGCCATGCCCGCGAGAAAACGCCGACGACTTTTCAAAATGCCCATGATCAATTCCTCTCGGTTTTGTAGATGAACGCCTTGGAAGTCCCCAGGGTTCGCAACATCTCTGTCAGGGAGCCTGAAGTTTTCAAGCCATCGGCAATCGCCTTCACTGTCCCGGAGGTCGATTCATCCGATTTGTTGCCGAACACAAACCGGAAGTAACTGTCGGCCATGCAGAACTGTGATGCCGGGTTACGCGAGACAATTCTTGCGACATCCCGGACATCATCGACCTGCTCGGTGCCGGCCAAACTGATGAACGGACCGGAGGCCTTGATCGGCAACATCTGCGGATACTGGTTATAGTTGTGGGCCTTTTCCTGAGTGCGATAACGACCAGCCGCGTCGTAATGCTCCATCGACGACCCTGTGTCATTCATGTATTGATGGCACTGCCAGCAGCGTCCACCTGAAGCTTGCTCGCCGTTGACCAGGTCCCAATGCTCACGGGTGGTAATGGCGCGAGGCGGATAAACCGGTTCAGTCGGATCGGCCTCCACCGGGGCACCGAACTCACGGCAGAACATCTGCTCACGAATCATGATTCCACGCTTGACCAATGAGGTGCTCACCAAGTCTGACGTGGCAGCTTGAGTCAGCCCCAGATGCAACAACCCTCCCCGTTTTTCGTCCACCATGACCTTTTGCATCGTGCTGCCCGTGACACCGCTGATGCCATAATGCGCGGCCAGGTCCTGATTCAAATAGGTGTAGCCGGGGTTGAACAACTCGTTCAGGGTGCCGGAACCCAGCAGCATGTTTTTGCTCAGCAGATACTGCTCCTGCGTCATGAGCTCAATCATGTGCCTGGTCAGTCCCGGTTTTTCCTGGACGCCTCGAACCGTTTTGACGTAATAGCTGACGAAGCGGTTGAACTGCTCGATGCCGCGATCCGTTTGCATCATTCGCTGAATTTCTGCAGCGATCTGTTGCGAGGTCTGCAGTTCGTTGCGCTGCGCCTTGGCCAGCAGCTCAACATCCGGCGTCGTGCCCAGGAACCCGTAAGAGAGCGCAGTGGCTACCTCGAACGGTGTGAGCTGATACACCTTGCTTGCCGATGCTGACTCCACTCCCAACTCCGAGCGATAGAGAAAGTTCGGCGACATCATCAGAGCGGTGATTGCAGCCGGCGCCCCTTGCTCGTCGAGGATTTTCTGGTAACGCAACCGCTCGGCGTCAGTGACAGGCCGTCGGAACAACTGATAGCCCAGGGAGGTGACCAGATCGGTGCCTGCCCGGGAGGTTGCCAGCGCGCTCAACCGCGATGGCGAAACCTTTTCTGCCACCGACAATGCCATGTCGTAAAACAGTTTGACGTCCTCTGCCTGCAGAACGCCCATGTTCGCTTCCCCAGGGTACTTGAAGTCTTTTTCGGACTTGTCGGCCGGCAGCTTCTCGGGATTGACTTCAACCCCCAGAATGTCCAGGACGGTGGCGGCATACTCATCTGGCGTCAGCAATCGCAACTGCCGCGCGCCATAGGATTCGCCCTGATCCAGGTAAGGTTTCCAGACGACGTCGAACAAGTGATTACTGATTTCAGTCGCACAGGTGGTGTCGCAATGCCCTGAAACCGGCATGGTCTTGATTTGTGTGACCAACGCGTCCCGACCCGCCACGCTCCAGAGCAAGGCCTTACTCGCGTTATTGAAGTACTCGACCGCATGGCACTTGGTACAGGCCCCCGTCAGGACCGTTTCGCCCAGGTTCTCGACATGCTGGTAAGTGACGAGTGGCAGCTGCCGGTCCTGGCTGGACTCATCAATCACCACCGTCTCCAGTTCCGGCTGCGGTTTTTCCTTCGGATAAAACGGGTAGATAACCTTGTACTTGCCATAGTCGAGGAGCTGCGTCGTAGTCCCGCCCCATGGAATGTTTATGACCTGTGGCTCAGCATTACTCTGGTCCTCGTTAATCAGGCTGACGTGCCATTGGGCATCGGTGACGGAAACAGGCCTGGTCGGTGCCTTGATCGTCACCTTGACCTCAAGCTTGATCGGCCGCTCGCGATAACGCAGGTTGATCGTATGAGTCTTGCTGGTTTCCGATAGCGTTAACGCTGTGTTGCGCACTTCGGGAATCCAGTTTTTCACATCATTGAGGCGCAACTGATACTCACCATACGCCAACCCATTTAGAACCAGCGCGGACTCATTGTTTAACGCATTCCATGAAATTTGCACCAGTCGACTATTGCCGTCGGGGGCAATCAGATAACCACTGATCATTTCGTTTTCCAGGCCGGGAGGTGACAGCATTGGACGTAACGCCAACTGCGTCTGCGGCAACCCGGTCGCGTCATAGCGCACGCGATAGATGACCCCGGCGACGTCATCGCTGATCAGCAGGCTGCCATCCGCCAGTTCAAGAAACTCGACGGGGCGCCCAATGCACGAGCTGTCCAGGCAATAGACATCAAATCGTTCCGGGTCCTGCACAAATCCATTGATCAGCGGGATCTGGTTGACCACGCGCGTACCGTCCTGGATGGTCAGCATTTGTATGTCCATGCCTGGACGGGCAGTGGAGCCCGCACCATGCACGGCAACCAGCAAACGCTGGGTCCTCTCGGTGGCCGGGTAACCTGACCAGAACTTGACCCCGAGCGGCGCCGTGTTGGTGCCCGACTCAAAAGCTGCCGGCACATAATCAGCGGGGTTGATCTGCTCGAGCGACTTGTCGGACACAATGGCACCGGGCACCAGCGGCGGCTGGATCACACCCGGGTTCAGGTACTCCTCCTGAGTGAATCCGGGCGTGTCCTTGCCAAACCGATAAGGCACGCCGAAATGCAACCCGGGGCTGCGGATAAAGTTGACCTCGTCAGGGTTGGGGAAGCCTTGGCGATTGTTGTCGCTGAACCATATTTTGCCGTCCTTGGGGTTCCAGTCGAAGCCGACAGAGTTACGCACCCCCGAGGCCAGAATCTCGGACGCCCCCGTTTCCGGGGAGTAGCGCAAGACCGTCCCATAGCGCTTGTCGGCAGGAATCATGCACAAGTTGCACGGAATGCCGACCGCTGTATAAAGCCACTTGTCTGATGGATCGAGTGGATTGAAGCGCAAGGGGTGCTTCATGTGCCAGATGCGAGTGTTGGAACCGGACGACAGAGGGGGCAAGGGAAACAGGTTGTCGTCTGCCGGAAAGCTGAAGACCCGTTCGGGTTTCGGGTCTTTGTAATGATCGTCCGCGTTACGCAAGCGATACAGACCACCCGTGGTCGAGTAATAGAGATCACCGTCGCGATACGCCACGCCGTGAGGCTCTTCCAGACCGCTGGCAATGACATGAATACCCGTCGGTTTACCCGCCCCATCCAGTGGCAACGCGTAGATCATGTCGCCGATTTTTCCGCCATAGACGTACGAAGGGATTGCACTGGAGCCGACATACAATACGTTCTTGCCCATGGCCATCTGCCTGGGTTGAACAAGCCCCTGGGCAAACAGCTCGATTTTCACCCCCGGCAAACCACTGAGCTTGCTCACATCCACCGGTGGGCGATACGTCACCGTCACGGCTTGCTCTGCCCCTTGCGCCTCCTTGAACGTGACAATGCGTGGCGTGTTCAGCGGGATGTATCCATCGGCGCTGTTCATCACCAATTGGTAGTCGCAGGCTTTCAGATTATCGAGGTGGATCGTTTCGCTGGCCTTCGCCCTGATCGAAATTTCTTCGGCCTTGCAGCGCAAGGTTCCGGTGACGATCTGATCAGCGCGAGCGACACCGGGCACCGCCGGTTTCAGGGGGGCTTTGCCGGCAAGGGTGGCAAAGTTCAGCTTCAGGCGATTGCCCTCGAAGCCACCGCATTCACCGAGCTCCTTCCATGCGTCTTTCCAGTGGTTGGTTGGAAAGAGTGGCTCATAGGCCGATTGCCTGCACCATTGCCAACTGCCGATGCCTTTCGGTGCCTCGTCGTCTTTCCAGCATTCAAACTGTTGGCCCTTGTGCTGTACCTGTTGCCCTTGTTCATAGAGCGTGCCCTGCGCATAAGCGGGTGCGGTACAGGACTGAGGTGAGGGCGTGGACTCTGATGTTCTGGTGAACGCCACCCAAGCGATGACAGCGGCGAGCGCCACCAGACACACGAGCCACAGCAAACGAAGCACACCGACAGACTTGTTCATGAAGCGAGCCTCACTCGTTAGACAAGTGCTTCAACCCACTGGACAAATCTGTTGATTCAATGTCCTGCGGCGAACCACCTGAACCGAAGCGGCAGGCCAGAAAAGCGCCAAAGCCACCCCCGGCGTTTCTATTGGAATGTCTTCCAGTGCGGTTCCACAGCATCACCAAGACATGGCACGAAAGCCAAAGAGACAGGAACAGACAGACACTCATCCTTGCGACACTGCCCGCTCTCAACGTCGCTGTTACAAACGTTGGATCAGGTACGAAGCACCTGTATGAAATCCCCAAACCCCAAGGGTGTCTACTGTCAGAGTTGACAGGTATTGCCCTTGGGTGCGGCTCTTCGCCACCCGGCAAACATAAAAAAATCCGATGCCTGTGCAGGCATCGGATTCTGATTTTTGTTGCCTGAGGTCAGGCAGCAAGACCTGACTGAATACTTAGTCCGGAGTGCCGTCAACGACACCCGCGGTGTTGTCCAGCAGGCTCTTGGTCGCTGTTTGCAGGAACGCTTCGAGCTTGAGTTTCAATTCGGCGGTACGCGGCACATCGGCAATGACTTTGGCGCCAGGCTTGTCACCCAATTCATACTGATACAACTTCGGCGCCATGTCCTTGTCCTTCGGCAGGACCAGAACCTGGTCGGCGGTGAGGATGGCCGTGGTCTGCTCGCTGCCCGACGGCTTGATCACACCAATACCGGCATCGCCTTGCGGCAGGTCGAGCAGATCGCGTCCCCAGCACTGATGGCGCACTTCGCCACCGATGCGGCCCATGATGGTCGGCACGATGTCGATCTGGGTGCCCACGGTGTGGTCACGCTGGCCGAATTTTTCCTGGATGCCCGGCGCGATCATCAGCATTGGCACGTTGAAGCGGCCCAGGTCCATCTCGGTGATCTGCTGTTCGTTACCAAAACCGTGGTCACCGACGATGACAAACAGGGTTTCCTTGAAGTACGGCTCCTTGCGGGCCTTTTCAAAGAACTGGCCCAGTGCCCAGTCCGAGTAACGCATGGCGGTCAGGTGTTCGTTCAGGTTGCCACGATCGGTTACGCGCTCGACCGGCAATGGCGTCGGCAAGGCGTAAGGCGTGTGGTTGGACAGGGTTTGCAGCAAGGCATAGAAAGGCTTGCCGTTTTCCCGCGCCTTGAGCTCGACCAGGCCACGGTCGAACATGTCCTGATCGGACACGCCCCAGGTCGGATCAGAGAACACCGGGTTCACAAAATCGTTACGACCGATGAAGTTGGTCATGCCCTGGTTGCTGAAGAAACCCGACTGGTTGTCCCAGGCGAAATCGCCGTTGTAGACATACACGTCGTCGAAGTCACGGGCACTGAGCAACTGCGGCAGACCCGACAGCTTGTGGCTGCCTTCCGGGGTCTGCATCAGGTATTCGAAGCCCGGCAGGTTCGGGAAGCAGGCCATGGTGGCGAACATGCCCTGGTGGGTATGGGTGCCGTTGGAGAAGAAGCGGTCGAACAGCAAGCCTTCCTTTGACAGTTTGTCGAGGTACGGCGTGATATTGCCCGGCCCGCCCAGCACGCCCACCGAGTGACCGGCCATGCTTTCCATCAGGATCACAACGACGTTCTTGATCGGCAGGGTCTTGTCGGCCGGCGGGGTGTAATCGCGACGTACCGCTGCGGTGTCGGTATCCACCAGTTTATCGGCCGGTACCAACAACATGTCACGCACCACTTGCTGGGCTTGTGGCTGAGGCAGGGTCGCCTTCCAGATATTGTCGCGATCCTCGGACATCCGGCTCTTGGCGGCGGCGACCAGAGAAAGCGTACCGTTGAGACCCAACTGGTTGGCGAAGTTGGAATCTGTGGTGTAGACATCACCCCAGCGCATCGGTGGGCCTTGACGCAAGGTGCCACGGGCCGCGACGACGCAGATCAGCAGGCAAACCACGAACACGCCAATGCGTGCATACCACGGCGCAACCTGGCGAGTGCCGATGCTGCCGCCACTGAACGGGCCACGAGGGCGGGTCGCACGGTCTGCGCCCTTGAACGCCAGGCTCAGGATCCAGGTGCCCACGGCCCATGCCAGCAGGTAGCGGACCACGGGGAAACCGTACCAGAGCATGCTCATCACGGTTTTCGGATCTTCCTTGACGTACTGGAAGACCAGGCCGTTGAGGCGCTGGTGGAACTCACGATAGAAGTCCATCTCCATCAGGCCCAGGAACAGCGCAATGCTGGAGACGACTGTCAGCCAGAGACGGAACAGCCCGCGTGCGGCCATGGCCCGGACACTGAACAATGACAGCAGCAACGGAATACTGAGATAGACCACCAGACGCAGGTCGAAACGCAGACCGTTGGCGAATGCCTCAAGGAAGGTCGAAGCCGGTGTATCGAGGATCATCGAGCGGTTGTAAACCAGCAGCGCGACGCGCAGCAGGCTGAACATGACCATCATGACCAGTGCACACAACAGCGTGTAGGCCAAATGCGATTTGACGGTCGGTTGCAGCAGGCGACTAAAGGCTCGCTGCTGATTCAGGGCGTCCGGGATTGCCATGTCGTTTTAGGACCCATTGGAAGTTGAAGTTTCAAAAAATACAGCTGCGCCTGGCCCTCTTTTCGGCCCGTACAAGGCCCGGGGGTTTGCGCGGTGCGCAAATGTTGCACGATCAACGGCTGTATTGCCATTGATTACTACCCTCATCCCGACTGTTTCATCCTGCATTCAGGAATACGCTGCGTGTGGCGGGAGAGCCGGTGAATTGTCTTGGAGACCTGGTGAAAATTTCGTGCAACGCATATCCGGAAACAAATTAAAGCGCCCTGCCCGGCCAAAAACGCAAACGCCCCGAACCGGTCGGGGCGCTGCGAAGTCACCTTTATAGCAGCACGCCGTTACTTCTCGGCGCGTTCCTTGAGGGCTTTCAAGGTATTGAACGGGGCATCCACCACGAACTTGTTGGCCACCATCGACGGCACGCTGCCACCCGGTTCGGTGTGCACCTGATAGGTCACTTCGATCTGGTCGCCCTTGGGTACGAACTTCCAGAAACCGTCGACCTTGGCGACCCGGACGAAGCCTTTTTCTTCAGGAAGGTATTTCGGTACGCCTTCGAGCTTGCGGGTCAGGCTGCCATCGGCACCTTCGGTGGTGGTGATGTGCAGCACCGAGTCACGCGCAGTCACCGGCCATGGGGTGTTGAACTGAGTGTAGGTCCAGCTCTGGTCACCTTCGTGCTTGAGCAACTTCTGGGTTTTGCATTCGTGAATCCAGGCGCAGGCTCCGGACACGTCATCCTGCAACGCGCGCAGCTTGGCCATGGTGGTTTTCATTAGCGTAACGCCCTGGTAGGCCTTGTAATCGGACCCGGCCACTTCACTCAGGGAGACCTTGATGCCGTCTTCGTTTTTCGCGGTTTTCCAGTCTTCGGCCTGGGCCGTCGTGGTAGCCAGCACAACCGTCAAACCACACAGTACAGCCATACGATGCAGCGAACCCATAGTCTTATTCCTTATTGTTGAAGTTCCGTTCGTTGGGTTTGCACCTTCGATCTCCGTCAGGTCTTTTGGAGGTGATCACAGGTGCGAGCCCACTCATCACGCCGCCGTCATTTGCTCCCACCAGCCAATCAGCCGGATGGCTTCTTCGCTGCTGCTTCCGCACACCTCGGGGTCGGCCTCGAAGGCAGAACACACCGCCGGCCGTTCCGGCTGGCCGAAAATATTGCACAGGTTATCGGCGGAAAGTTGCAGGCAACGCTGCCCCGCGGCCTTGCCGTTGGGCATACCGGGGATCGGTGAACTGATGGACGGGGCAATGCAACAAGCGCCACAGCCCTCACGGCATTTCATGACGACAAGCTCCTCGCGACGAGCAATGTGTAAAAGGACGGGGCACAGAGTACCCGCTAAAACAGTTGTTTTAAATTACCTGCGAGCGGGTTTTTCCATGTTAACGGGCATGACCGACCAGTCTCTGACAAAGCATCTGTTCTGCGGCTCGCGGAACTTGCTGGCGTTACTGCTTGAACTCGAAATCCAGTGCCGCGCCTTCAACCTCACGGCGCTCTTCATTGCGCAGTTGCAGCTGCATTTCATTACTGAGCAGGCGGCCGTTGAGCTGGAACGGGCTGCTGCCGCTTTTGTCACCGAACATCTGGGGCAGCAGCGGTTCGCGCTTGGACAACGGCACTGTTCCGACCGGCTTGAGTTCCTGAACCATATCCTTGGGCAAGCTCAGGTCCAGCTTGGCGGATGGAAGCTCGGTCTTTACCACTTCGCTGGCCGGTTTCGATTTGGAAGCAATGGGTGGGCGTTTTTTCGCGGGCGTCGCCGGTTTTTTGGCCGGCGAGGCTTTTTTTGCTGGTGCGGTTTCTATCGGTGCGACGTGGAAACTGCCGGTGGCCTGCTGATCCTGCTCAGTGGCGGCAACGACGGATACCGGCTGAATACTCGCAATCAGGCAGAGCAAAAGCCAGGCGGCAGGAAAAGTCGGTTTCATGTATCCAACGGTGGGTGCAAACGGCAGAGGTGTCTATGCTCGCCTGTTGCAGCCCACAAGACAAGCGCAGTAGCAGACTATTACAAACTGCCAGCCATCTCCTGGCAGAGTTGGGTGGCCAGCATGCCCAGGGTCATCAACGCGCGCTCGGCTTCACGATTCCAGGGCGTGCCGCAATTGAGGCGAATGCAGTGATTGAATTGCTCGGTATTACTGAAGATCAGCCCGGGCGCAATACTGATGCCCTGCTGCAATGCCCGCACGTGCAACTCCTGGGTGTTGACCCGCCCCGGCAGACTGACCCACAGAATGAAGCCACCGGTAGGCCGGGTCATCTGCGTGCCCTCGGGGAAATACTGCTGTACGGCCAACTGGAAGGCACTGAGGTTCTTGCGGTACTCCTGACGGATAAAGCGCAAATGCCGGTCATACCCGCCATTCTCCAGGTAAGCGGCAATTCCCATCTGGGTCACGCTACACGCTGAATGCGTGCTGAAGGTCTGCAAGCGCTGGATTTCCTGCTGATACTTGCCGGCAATCATCCAGCCGATCCGCACCCCGGGTGACAGGGTTTTCGAGAAGCTTGAGCAATAGATCACCCGGTCCAGCCGGTCATAGGCCTTGAGGGATTTGGTGCGTCCCTGCTCGAACATCAGCTCACCGTAGATATCGTCTTCGACAATCTGGATATCGAAGTCCGACGCCAGGCGCAGCAGTTGTTTCTGCCGCTCTTCAGGCATGGTGCCGCCCAACGGGTTACTCAGCCGGGTGGTCAGCACCAACGCCTTGATCGACCACTGGTTGGCTGCCAGTTGCAGGGCTTCCAGGCTCATGCCCGTTGCCGGATCGCTGGGGATCTCGATGACCTTGAGGCCCAACAGATCGGCCAGTTGCAGTAACCCGTAATAGGTCGGCGACTCGGCAGCAATCAGATCGCCCGGACGGGTCAGCACGCGCAAGGACATCTGCAGCGCATCGACGCAGCCGTGGGTGATCACCACTTCCGACGGATCGACCACCACGCCGGCATCGCGCATGCGGATCGCCACCTGTCGGCGCAACGGCTCGAAACCGGGGCTGAACATGTAACTGAAGGCCCGCGGGCTATGGAAACGAGTGACTTTGGCCAATTGCTGATGCAGCGCACGCACTGGTAAATAGTCGACACTCGGCACTGCAGCGCCCAGCGGGAAGACACCTTCACGGCGGGATTCGACCAGCACTTGTTGAATGATGCTGCTACGGGTGACCAGGCCGGGGCGCTCGACCCGGGCGATGTCCGGCGTCGGCGCCGTGAGTGCCGGCGTCTGGTGCACGTAGTAACCCGACTGCGGCCGGGCGCGGATCAGCCCCTGATCTTCGAGATTGGCATACGCCTGCAACACCGTCGCATGACTGACATTGAGCTGCGAGCTCATCTTGCGCACCGAAGGCACGCGCTCTCCCGGCTGATAGACCCCTCGGCGGATGTCTTCGGCCAGTTGTTGAGCAATACGTTGATAGAGCAAAAGATTGGTCATGACGCAGCACTCGATTTCACGGGCATTTTATTCTTGTGTAAAACAATACCGGAACAGTTTAGAAGTGTACGGGGACAGTTACCACAATAGTCGACCGTACAGTGCAGTGTCAGCAAAATCTGTACTGTTTTGTGCGGTAATCGGCAGGCGTAAAAAAACCCGGCGCTGCATGGCAGGCCGGGTTTTCCATCGACGCACACCCTACCGGGCGGCGCCGAGCTGGCCGTTTTCGTCGGAAAACACAATTTCCACCCGACGGTTCTGCGCACGGCCCCGCTCCGACGCATTCGCGTCCACGGGATACTCGTCGCCATAACCTTCGACCTGGATGCGCTTGTCGTCGATGCCCAGGTCCATCAGCACGTCAGCCACCGACTGTGCACGGTCGCGAGACAGCTTGAGGTTTTCCTGCTTGCCCCCGGTACTGTCCGTGTAACCTTCGATCCGCACCACACGCTTGGGGTTGAGTTGCAGGAACTGCACGATCTTCAACACCACGCGGTTGGCCGAAGGTTTCAATTCCGCTTCGCCGGTGTCGAACAGCATGTCGCCCAACGTCATCACCAGACCGCGGTCGGTCTGGGAGGTGGTCAATGCCAGGATCTGCTCTTCGAGCCATTTGCCTTGCTGCTGCACACTGAACAGTTTGGACTCACGCAATGCCAGTTGCAGGCGCTGCCGTTCCAGTTCGAGTTTTGCCGCTTTTTCTTCGTTGAGCGCCTGATTGGTGTGTTCCCGGGCAATGGCGCTATAGCGCTGGCTCAGGTAGGCGTAATGCACCACGTCCGAACCACTGCCCCAATAGCTGGACAGGCGATCGGCACGGGCCAGGGACTCACCGGCGCGGATCACGTCCTTGGGGGCGATTCGCAGGACATTGGAGTCTTCCTTGACCTTCTGAAAGTCGGTTCCGGCCTGCTGCAGCGAGGTCTCGCTGTGCTGGCTGACGCAACCGGTCAGGCTGGCGGCCAGAATCAAACCGCCAAGGGTTTTGCGCTTGAGGCTCATTGAGCATCTCCCAGTTGCTTTTGCAGACGGGCGATGCGGGTGTTAAGCACGTTCAACTGTTCCTCGCTCTTGGCCGTCAGCACCTTGGCCTCAGCCAAGCGCGCATCCAGTTCGGCCTGTTCGGCGCGCATGCGCGCATTCTTGAACGATTGATCAGTCATGTTGCCCTTGGCGCGGTTGTACTTGTCCTCGGCCAGCTTCATTTCCGGCACATCGTCGGCGGTCGCACCCACGGCCTTGGCCTGTTCGAGTGCCTGTTCGGTCAGGCGCATTTGTTCGTTCGGCGCCGGATCGGTTGCACAACCGGCCAGGGCGACAATGGCCACGGCAGCGAAAAGAGGTCGAATACTCACTAAATATCCCTACTGTTTTGGGGTACTGACGGGTTGTTGCGAGGGTTGCTGCGGTTGTGAGCGTTGTGCCTTCCAGCGCTCGATATTGCGCAGCAGAACGGCCTCCGTCAGTCCGGACGCGGGCAATTCTGTCATCTTTTTGGCCAACTGTCCGCGCAACCACGGATCGTTGCAGGCCGAGTTGTGGGAAATCGCCAGGAACAGGCCAGGCTTGTCGACCGGTTGCGAACGTGCGATCAGATCACCGGCCATGCCCAGCGTCTGTGCAGTCGCCATGCCCGAGTAACGTCCGGCCAGGACAAATTCGACTTCGCCCAACAACAGTTTCTGAAAGGCAAGGGTCAGGCTGGACGTGCGCGCGAGGGTTAATTGCTGTGCGGCAAAGGTGCTGAATTGCGGGGTCAATCGAGCCTTTTCCGACACGGCACCCGGATGGCCGTGCAGATCTGTGGCTTCGTTGTAGACCAGTGCCGAATCCTTGCGCGTCCAGACCAGGTAGTCGTTTTCCAGCAAGGGTGGATGGATGTAATCCAGGGTTTCCAGCTCGCTGACGGTCAACGTCGCGTCCGCCAGCATGTCCATGCGTCCGCTGCGCACTTCGTCCAGGGCCTGGGCGCGTTTGCCGGCATACAGCAGTTCGACCTTGAGCCCCAACTCCCCCGCCACTTGCTGCAACAAATCGGCATTGGCACCGATCAGGTGCTTGGGATTCTGCGGGTCTTGCCACAGGTACGGCGGCGCATCGGGGCTGCCGGTGACCACCAGGCGTTCGCATTTGCCTGCGGCGAAAGACAGCGCCGGCAACAGCGTTAATCCCAGCAAGCTCCACACAAGGCGCAAATCCATGGCTTCACACTCCACTCATACCCGGTTATGCCTCCTGTAGGAGCGAGCTTGCTCGCGATGGACGTCAATGCGCCGCGTTTTTTCAGAATGAACGCATCATCGTTAACGCCCATCGCGAGCAAGCTCGCTCCTACAGAGAGCAAAAAAAAGCCCGGCCAAAAGGCCGGGCTCTTTATAAGTCAAGCCGCCGGTTTAGACCAGCTTCTCGAACTCGGGGATGGCTTCGAACAGGTCCGCCACCAGGCCGTAATCGGCCACCTGGAAGATCGGCGCTTCTTCGTCCTTGTTGATCGCAACGATCACTTTGGAGTCTTTCATGCCGGCCAGGTGCTGGATCGCGCCGGAGATACCGACGGCGATGTACAGCTGTGGAGCAACGATCTTGCCGGTCTGACCGACCTGCATGTCGTTCGGAACAAAACCTGCGTCGACCGCGGCGCGCGAAGCCCCCACGGCAGCGCCCAGCTTGTCGGCCAGGGCGTACAGGTGCTTGAAGTTGTCGCCGTTCTGCATGCCGCGCCCGCCCGAAACGACGATCTTGGCAGCGGTCAGTTCCGGACGATCGGACTTGGCCAGTTCTTCGCCGACGAAGCTGGAGATACCAGCGTCGTGGGCAGCAGCAACCGCTTCAACAGCAGCCGAACCACCTTCAGCGGCAACCGGGTCGAAACCGGTGGCACGCACGGTGATCACTTTCACTGCAGCGTTCGATTGAACGGTAGCGATGGCGTTACCGGCGTAGATCGGGCGCTTGAAGGTGTCAGCGCTTTCTACCGAGATGATCTCGGAGATCTGGTCAACGTCCAGTGCAGCGGCAACGCGCGGCAGAATGTTTTTGCCGTTGGAAGTGGCGGCAGCCAGGATGTGGCTGTAGCCCTTGCCCAGTTCGGCGACCAGTGGAGCAACGTTTTCCGGCAGCTGGTGAGCGTAGGCAGCGTTGTCGGCCACCAGCACTTTAGCCACGCCAGCGACTTTCGCAGCGGCTTCAGCCACGGCGCCAGCGCCCTGGCCTGCAACCAGAACGTGGATGTCACCACCGATTTTGGCGGCGGCAGCAACGGTGTTCAGCGTGGCCGGGGCCAGCACTTTGTTGTCGTGTTCAGCAATAACCAAGATAGTCATTTAGATTACCTTCGCTTCGTTTTTCAGTTTCTCGACCAGTTCAGCCACCGACTTGACCTTGATACCCGCGCTGCGTGCAGCCGGCGCTTCGACTTTCAGGGTCTTGTTGGTGGAGGCGGTGGAAACGCCCAAAGCGTCCGGAGTCAGCACTTCGAGAGGCTTCTTCTTGGCTTTCATGATGTTTGGCAGAGACGCGTAGCGCGGCTCGTTCAAACGCAGGTCGGTGGTGACGATGGCCGGCAGTTTCAGGGAAACTGTCTGCGCGCCGCCGTCGATTTCGCGAGTCACGGCAACGCTGTCGCCGCTGATTTCGACTTTCGAAGCGAACGTGCCCTGACCGTAGCCGCTCAGTGCAGCGAGCATCTGGCCAGTCTGGTTGTTGTCGCTGTCGATGGCCTGTTTGCCAAGGATCACCAGCTGAGGCTGTTCCTTGTCGACAACAGCCTTGAGCAGCTTGGCAACGGCCAGGGAAGTCAGGTCTTCGGCGGACTCGACGAGGATGGCGCGGTCGGCACCCAGAGCCAGCGCGGTGCGCAGTTGCTCTTGAGCGGTGGACGGGCCGACGGAGACGACGACGATTTCAGTCGCAACACCTTTCTCTTTCAGGCGTACGGCTTCTTCCACGGCGATCTCGCAGAACGGGTTCATCGACATCTTGACGTTGGCAAGATCGACGCCGGAATTGTCCGCCTTGACGCGAACCTTGACGTTGTAATCCACAACGCGTTTGACAGCTACAAGAACCTTCATGGATTCCTCGTTACTCTCCGGTGAAAAGAAAGTCGCCTAGGCGAACCTGGCGGTTGATGCTCATCGGGCGCAAGGGCACCTCTAAAAACGCCGGCTAACGTGTCAAGTGACCATCACTCATGATCTGCATGACCATTCGTCAGTGGTGACTGACGAGTCATTCAACGTCACGGCGTGTAAACTTCGCGCCAAACCCACACGGCGCATCACTCTCTACTGCCATCGCCCTGTCTTTAGAGGTGCTCTTGAAACCAACTGCCAGCCTACGGCGAGCGCAAAACCGCCCGTATCTTGACCGGAACGCCTATTCCGGTCAATACGCCAAAATGGCCGTTCATAAGGCGCGTGACTTTGATTTCTCTGGCTTTGAGCCAATTCAAACAAACGTTTGTATTGGACGCTGAGAGTGGTGTAGATATAATGCGCCACCCAAAGAGAAAGGTGGTCAATCGATTGTCCGCTTTCGGCGTTGTGCCGGAATTCATGGATGCGACACCCAACCTCCAAATTAGAAAAAAAACTGTTGAGCCTTGAGTAGGAGATAACCTGTGGAACGCGAATACATGGAATTCGACGTCGTCATCGTCGGTGCCGGCCCCGCTGGTCTTTCCGCCGCCTGCCGCTTGAAGCAGAAGGCCGCCGAAGCCGGTAAGGAAATCAGCGTCTGCGTGGTCGAAAAAGGCTCCGAAGTCGGTGCTCACATTCTGTCCGGTGCCGTGTTCGAACCACGCGCCCTGAACGAACTGTTCCCGGACTGGAAAGAACTCGGCGCGCCGCTGAACACCCCCGTCACCCGTGACGACATCTTCGTGCTGAAGAACGCTGAAAGCGCGCAGAAAGTTCCGGACTTCTTTGTGCCCAAGACCATGCACAACGAAGGCAACTACATCATCTCCCTGGGCAACCTGTGCCGCTGGCTGGCCCAGCAGGCCGAGAACCTGGGCGTGGAAATCTACCCGGGCTTCGCCGCTCAGGAAGCGCTGATCGACGAGAACGGCGTGGTGCGCGGGATCATCACCGGTGACCTGGGTGTCGACCGCGAAGGCCATCCGAAAGAAGGCCTGTACACCCCGGGCATGGAACTGCGTGGCAAATACACGCTGTTCGCCGAAGGTTGCCGTGGCCATATCGGCAAGCAACTGATCAAGCGCTTCAACCTCGACAGCGATGCCGACGCCCAGCACTACGGCATCGGCCTGAAGGAAATCTGGGAAGTCGACCCGGCCAAGCATCAACCCGGCCTGGTGGTGCACACCGCCGGTTGGCCGATGGACATCATGGGCACCGAGAACACCGGTGGCTCGTTCCTCTATCACCTGGAAAACAACCAGGTCGTCGTCGGCCTGATCGTCGACCTGTCCTACAGCAACACCTACCTGTCGCCGTTCGACGAGTTCCAGCGTCTCAAGCATCACCCGGTGCTCAAGCAGTACCTGGAAGGCGGCAAGCGCATCAGCTACGGCGCTCGCGCCATCTGCAAAGGCGGCCTGAACTCGCTGCCGAAGATGGTCTTCAAGGGCGGTGCGCTGATCGGTTGCGACCTCGGCACCCTGAACTTCGCCAAGATCAAGGGCAGCCACACCGCGATGAAGTCCGGCATGCTCGCCGCTGAATCCGTGGCCGAAGCACTGTTCGCAGAGAAGGACGGCAGCGAAGAGCTGACCACCTACGTCGACGCGTTCAAGAAGAGCTGGCTCTATGATGAACTGTTCGCCAGCCGCAACTTCGGCCCGGCGATCCACAAGTTCGGCGCCATCGTCGGTGGCGGCTTCAACTGGCTGGACCAGAACATCTTCGGCGGCAAACTGCCGTTCACCCTGCACGACACCAAGCCGGATTACGCTTGCCTGAAACTGGCGGCCGACTGCAAGAAGATCGACTACCCGAAACCGGACGGCAAGATCAGCTTCGATAAACTCAGCTCGGTATTCATCTCCGGTACCAACCACGAAGAAGAGCAGCCGTGCCACCTGAAGCTGGCCGATGCGAGCATCCCGATCAGCAAGAACCTGCCGTTGTACGATGAACCGGCACAGCGTTACTGCCCGGCCGGCGTGTATGAAGTGATCACCAAGGAAGACGGCGAGAAGCGCTTCCAGATCAACGCCCAGAACTGCGTTCACTGCAAGACCTGCGACATCAAGGATCCTGCACAGAACATCACCTGGGTGACGCCGGAAGGCGCTGGCGGCCCGACTTACCCGAACATGTAAGCCTACCGCTGAACATCAAGGCTCCCGAATGGGGGCCTTTTTGTTGCCTGGCATTTATGCAACAACACAAACCCCATGTGGGAGCGGGCTTGCTCGCGAAAGCGGTGTATCAATCGACATCCATGTTGAATGAATGACCGCTTTCGCGAGCAAGCCCGCTCCCACAAAGGGGTCGAATCAGACCTTGAGGCCCAGCTCCGCCGACAGCCGTGCCGTGACCCCTTTGATCAACGGAATCAGCTCAGCCATTTTCTCCAGCGGCATATACGGCACGGTACTGGCAATGCTGATGCCGGCGACGATGCGTTTGCTGGCATCGCGCACCGGCGCTGCCACGCAACGGATCGACGGCTCGTTATCTTCCAGATCGAAGGCATAGCCGCCGGCCACGTACTCGACCATGCGCTGCTCGAACTGCTCCCAGGATTGCTCCGGGTGCTGCGGCCAGAACTGGTTTTTTCCACCCACCGGCAGGCTGACTTCGTACAGGCGCTGCCACTCTTGCGGCGAATCATCGAGCATCAGCGCCTTGCCGATCCCGGTGCGCGCCAGCGGCATGCGATGGCCGACCCGCGAACGCATTTCCGGGCCATTGCGCCCCGGGTTCTTGTGCAGGTACAGCACTTCGTCGCCTTCACGGATCGCCAGATGAATGGTGTCGCCGGTCAACGCCGACAACTCATCCAGATACGGCCCGGCCAGGGTCACCAACGGCAACTCTTCACGGGCCTGAAACCCCAACTCGATCAGTTTCGGCCCCAGCAGATAGCCGACTTGCGGCACCACCCGCAGGTAACGCTCGTCCACCAGGCAACTGGCCAGGCGATGGGTGGTGCTGCGCGTGGTGCCGATCAGCCGGGCGATTTCCTTGAGATCGCGGGCGCCGCTGGCCACGGCATGAACCACACCCAAACCGCGAAGCAGGGTCTGGGTGCCGGTCGGTGCGGCGTCCTTGGCGATTTTTGGGGCGTCTTCCTGCATATCCAGCCTTTACCGTTGAGCGAGTGAACGGGCGGCATTATGGTCGCCCGCGTGCCACGACTACAACTTGATACGCTCGACCTTGCCCACCAGCAAGATGTAGGACAGTGCGCCAATCAATGCCAACACCGAGATGTAGGTGATCGCCGGGGCAAAGGAATCACCCGTGGCGAGGAAGCCGATCACGATCGGCGTGGCAATGGCCGCCAGGTTGCCGATGAAGTTGAACACCCCGCCGGTCAGCCCGAGCAAACGCGCCGGGGCGAGCGTCGACACTAGTGACCAGGTGATCGAAGCCAGGCCGTTGCCGAAGAATGCCAGCGCGAGGAAGGCAATCACCAGCGGCGTCGACTCAACGAAGTTGGCGCCGATGATCGAGGTGGAAATCAGCAAGCCGCTGATGATCGGCAACTTGCGGGCGAAACCCACCGTGTAACCGCGACGGATCAAAAAGTCCGAGAAGAAACCGGAGCACAGTACGCCGACAAAGGCCGCGAGAAACGGCAGCGACGCCAACAGGCCGGACTTGATGAAATCCATACCGCGATATTTCACCAGGTAGGTCGGGAACCACGTCAGGAAAAACCACAGGGTCGAGTTGAGGCAGAACTGGCCGAGGTAGATGCCCCAGAGTTTACGTTTGGTCAGGACAATGCCAAGGTCAGTCCAGCTGAATTTGGCTTTGACCTTGGCCTGTTCGGCCTGGATATCCACCAGCCCGCCGCCCTCGCGGATCAAGTCGATCTCCGCCTGATTGGCGCCTTTGAAGTCCCGCGGCTCGCGATACACCGCGTACCAGATCACGGCCCACAGAATGCCTACCGCGCCGGTGGTGACGAACACCATGTGCCAGCCGAATTCGTGCTGCAGCCAGGCCAGCACCGGTGTCAGGAAAGCCAGGCCGACGAATTGCCCGGAGGTGTAGAAACCGATGGCCGTGGCGCGCTCGCGCTCGGGGAACCAGGTGGTGACCACGCGGCTGTTGATCGGATAGGCCGGCGCCTCGAGGGCCCCGACCGCCATGCGCAGCACGAACAGCGCGATGAAGCTGCCGGCGAAACCGAGCATCACGGTGGCAATCGACCACAGCAACAGCGCTGCCGTGTAAAGGATGCGTGGCGGTACCCGGTCTACCAGCCAGCCGCCGGGGATCTGCATGGCGGCGTAGGTCCAGCCGAAGGCAGAGAAGATCAGGCCGACATGAATCGGGTCGATGCCCAGGTCACTGGTCAATGCCGGGGCGGCAATCGACAGGTTGCTGCGGTCCAGGTAGTTGATCACCACCGTGATGAACAACAGCACCATGATGAAAAAACGCTTGCGGCTGGGCGTCACCAAGGACGCCTGCCCGGTGAGGGTTTGCGGTTGCATGGGGGGTGCCTCTTCTTATGGTTATTGAGGTCGATTGAAGTCTTGTGTGTACTCGGATCCACTGCCGATGGAGATCGAGTGTGGGAGCGGGCTTGCTCGCGAAAGCGGAGTGTCAGTCAACATCTATGTTGAATGTGCCGCCCTCTTCGCGAGCAAGCCCGCTCCCACAGGGATATGTGGTGGGTCAGAGATCACTCACCACTCGGCAAAACTGCCATCGGCATGGCGCCAGATCGGGTTGCGCCAGCGGTGGCCGATGGCGGCGCGTTCGATCACGTATTCCTCGTTGATCTCGATGCCCAGGCCCGGGCCGTTCGGGATCTTCACGAAGCCCTGGTCGTAGTCGAACACCCGTGGGTCTTTCACGTAGTCGAGCAGGTCGTTGCTCTCGTTGTAATGGATGCCCAGGCTCTGCTCCTGGATGAATGCGTTGTAGCAAGCCGCGTCCAGTTGCAGGCAGGCCGCCAGGGCAATCGGCCCCAGCGGGCAATGCAACGCCAGCGCCACGTCGTAGGCTTCGGCCATGTTGGCGATCTTGCGGGTTTCGGTGATACCACCGGCGTGGGACGCATCCGGCTGGATGATGTCGACGTAGCCTTCGCTGAGCACGCGCTTGAAATCCCAGCGCGAGAACAGGCGCTCCCCGAGGGCAATCGGTGTACTGGTCAGTGGTGCCAGTTCTTTCAGCGCTTCGTAGTTTTCGCTGAGCACCGGCTCTTCGATGAACATCAGTTTGTACGGGTCGAGTTCCTTCATCAGCACCTTGGCCATGGGCTTGTGCACCCGGCCATGGAAGTCCACGCCGATGCCGACGTTCGGGCCGACCGCATCGCGCACGGCGGCGACATTGGCCAGGGCCTGGTCGACCTTGTCGAAGGTGTCGAGGAATTGCAGCTCTTCGGTGCCATTCATTTTCACCGCAGTGAAACCGCGTTCGACAGCTTCTTTGGCAGCACGCGCCGTGTCCGCCGGACGGTCGCCGCCGATCCACGAATAGACGCGAATCTTGTCCCGCACCTGACCACCCAGCAGGTCGCTGACCGACACGCCCAGCGCCTTGCCCTTGATGTCCCACAAGGCCTGGTCAATACCGGCCAGGGCGCTCATGTGGATCGCACCGCCACGGTAGAATCCGCCGCGATAGAGCACGGTCCAGATGTCTTCGATGTTGCGCGGGTCCTTACCGATCAGGTAATCGGACAATTCTTCAACGGCAGCGGCAACGGTGTGGGCGCGGCCTTCGACCACGGGCTCGCCCCAACCGGTGACGCCCTCGTCGGTTTCGACCTTGAGGAAGCACCAGCGTGGCGGAACGATGAAGGTGGTCAATTTGGTGATTTTCATCTGTTGTCTCTCTTATGGATGCAGCGCTCGCAGCGCCAAAAAGTCTTAGCGAAGGGCTTTCCAGGCAGCGACATAGGCCTTGGCATTGACCGCCACCTGCGCAGACGTCATGCCCGGTTTGAACAGACCGGAGCCGAGGCCGAAACCTTTGACGCCCGCGTCGATAAACACCTGCATGTTGTCCGGGGTAATGCCACCGACCGGTGCCAGAATCGTCCCGGCCGGCAGTACCGCCAGCCAGGCCTTGACGACTGCCGGTCCCATTTGCTCGGCCGGGAACAACTTGAGGATGTCCGCGCCTTCGGCCAGCGCCGCGAAGGCTTCGGTCGGTGTGGCGACACCGGGCGACAGAGACAGCCCCGCCGCTTTCGCCGCACGCAGGACCTTCGGATCGCTATGGGGCATGACGATCACCTGGCCCCCCGCCGCTTTCACCCGTTCGACCTGTTCCGGCGTCAGCACCGTGCCGGCACCAATCAGGCAATCGGCAGGCAAGGTACTGCGCAGGATGCGGATACTGTCGTACGGTTCAGGGGAATTGAGCGGCACTTCGATGACGCGAAATCCGGCGGCGTACAGGACTTCGCCGATAGCGGCAGCTTCCTGTGGACGCAAGCCGCGCAGGATCGCGATCAAGCCGTTTTGCGCCAGCGCTTGTTTGAGCATGTCAGACCTCCAGGCAGGTTTAACGGGATGCGGTGGACGAGACCAGACCGGCGGCGAGCGCCAGTTGCCACAATCCGCGTTCGGTGGCCTGTTCGGCCAGGGTCACCCGGGTAAAGCCGCAGGCGTCGAGCGCACGGCGGTAGCGGGCACAGAGTTGGGTATTGCCGATAAGGATGATCGACGGCAGGTGCACGCTGTTGCGCCGACGCCGCTGGACATTGGCCAGGGCCGACAACTCGTGGCCGATCAGCAGGCCGGACAGATAATCGGCCTGGGCGCAGGCGCTCAATTCGCCGGTCAGGCCCAGGCTACGGGCGCTGAACAGCGTCGACAGCGGACCGGTTTCACCGTCCGCCGACAACGCGACCTGCACGCCACGATCAAACGCATCCCCCTCGAAAGACCCGCCACGCTGCTGGGTGCGCCCGAGAATGCTGTGCTCGCTGAGCACGGCGAAGACTTCGCCAGTCATGAAGGTATCGAAATGCACGATGCAGCCGTCGGCCACTTCCACCCATTTCGAATGACTGCCCGGCAGGCCGATCAGCAGATCCGCACTCGCCTCGCCCGGCAGGTTTTGCAGCACACCGAGCACCTGGGTTTCTTCGCCGCGCATCACGTTCGGCAGACGTGAACGCTCGATGACGCCGGGCACGATGTGCACATCGACGCCACGCAGGCTGCGAACGGTTTGCAAGGAAGTGCCGAGCGTGGCGACGTTCGCCGGCGTGTCGCGGTACGCCGCTTCGCACCAGCCCTGGGCGCTGCCGACCATGCCACAGGCAATCACCGGCAATTGCGGCTGGGCATCGAGCCAGTCACCGCATGCCTCTTCGAAGGCCAGTTCAAAACCGTCGGTGCACTCCCGGCCGCCGATGATTCGAGGCGCCTTGGGCAACTGCATGATCCCCGACGCCAGCGAACGCTGTTCGAGCACCTGCCCGCCTTCGGCCAGTTTGTAAGCACGTAATGAGGTTGTCCCCCAGTCGAGCGCGATCAATTGCGCCTGCATCGCTTCACCTGTTTTGGTTTTTGGCAGTGAGTGAGCGGGACTATAAACCCATGCGCTGCAAAATCTCAATATATAAATACTAATCCCATATATTGAGACATAGACAAAAAAAACCACCGCCTACGGTAGCTCCCTGGAATGCATTCCCGTGTAGGAGCTAGCTTGCTAGCGATGGTCGTCAACGATTAAGCGGAAAACCTGACACCCCGTGGTGCTTTCGATTTCTTCGCGAGCAGGCTCGCTCCTACAGGGGATACGGCTCAACTGCCCTCGGCGAACTCGCGCAATACTTTCCCATCCATCCGATACCGGACCCACTCCTCCTGCGGCTGCGCACCCAGGGATTTGTAGAAGTCGATGGCCGGCGTATTCCACTCCAGCACGCTCCATTCGAAACGGCCGCAGTCGTTGGCGCAGGCGATTTTCGCCAGATGCCGCAACAGGGTCTTGCCTGCGCCACCGCCGCGCTGCTCCGGAGTGATGTAAAGGTCTTCGAGGTACAGGCAATTGCTGCCCAACCAGGTGGAATAGCTGAAGAAGAACACCGCGAAACCGATGGCTGCGCCGTCGCGCAGGCAGATCAGGCCATGGGCCGTGGCGCCTTCGCTGAACAGGCTGCGTTCGATATCGGCAACGCTGGCGATGACTTCATGGCGGGCACGTTCGTAGTCGGCCAGTTCAGTGATGAACGCGAGGATTTGCGGTGCATCACTGGGGGTCGCCGGGCGGATTTCGATCGTCATGGACGTGCCTTGTCAAAAGTTGAAAACGCCATACTAAGGCGACACGATATTTGTGGCGAGGGGGCTTGCCCCCGTTGGCCTGCGAAGCAGGCCCTTTCTCAGCGATCGCATTACACCAGAAAGATTGCAGTTTTCTTATTGGGGTTGCTGCGCAACCCAACGGGGGCAAGCCCCCTCACCACAAGCAAGCTCCCTCGCCACAAAAGCTCCCTCACCACAACAACGCAGAGGCTTCACTCCGGCCGCCACTAACCCTGGCATCGATAACCTTGGACCTGACAATCAGGCACTGCGTGGTTAGATAGAGGCGCTGCTCACTTATCCGGTCAAGGAACCGCGTCATGTCTACCGCAACACCCCCAGTCTCAAGCAAATTGTTCGGCCTGTTTTGCCTTGCCAGTTACCTGCTGTCATTGTCCTATGGCTCGACCTTCCTGCTGTCGCTGCTGATCAACGCGCGTGGCGGCAACGAACACGATGCCGGCAGTGTGATTTCGGCGGCGATGCTCAGCACCTTTGCGGCGGTGATCGTTTCCGGTCATTTGTCCGACCTGCTCGGTGCCGCCCGGTCGGTGGCGCTGTTCGGTGTGTTGCTGGTAGCGGCCAGCCTGGGCTTCGCCCTGACCCCGGGCTTCGGCCCTCTGTTGTTGTTTTTCGGCCTGCTGCTGGGCCTGGGTTGGGGCGTGTTCTACACCCTCGGGCCGATCATCGTGGCAAGCCTGGTGACACCCGCACAGCGCGCCAGATACTTCGCCCTGCTGTCGGGCAGCATGATGACCGGGATCGGCAGTGGCCCGCTGCTCGGCCGCGCGGCGAGTGCCCTCGGGTATCCGGTAACCGCTGCGTTTTATCTGGCGGCACTGGCCAGCCTGGTCGGTGTGGTGCTGTTCTGGCGACTGCAGCAAAAATTGAATCAGGCCCCTCTGCCATCGGGCAGCGTGTCGCGGATTTCGTGGCGTGCAGCGGGTCAGGTGCTGTCGTCCAGGGCTGTCTTTGCGATCATCATGGTCGGTCTTGGCGGCTGCGTGTTCGGCGGCCTGTCGAGCTTTCAAACCAGTTATGCCGCAGCGCACTCGCTCGACTACTCGCTGTTCTTCCTCGGCTTCATGAGCGCGGCGATCAGTGGCCGAATGCTGGTTGCCGGGTTCGTGGTCAAGCGCGATCCATTGCGTGCCTCGTGCCTGCTGTCGGGGCTGATGCTGGCATCAATCGTCATGTTCGGTTTTGTCGTCGACAGCAGCTTCAGCTACGTGCTCGCGGCGGTGATGCTCGGGACCGGTTACGGCCTGACCTACTCGGTGATCAACGGCCTGGCCGCCAATGAGGCGCCGACTGGCACCACCGCACAATCCTTGCTGCTGTTCAGCCTGTCGTACTTCATCGGTGTGTTCGGCTTCCCCTTGCTGGCCGGGAAAATCATCGTCGAGCAAGGCATGGCCACACTGCTGCTCACCGTGCTGGCGGTTGCTGCGCTCAACTGGTTGATCACCGCAGGCCGATTGATCTGGCGAAGGGCAACAGCGGTCAGGGCATTGACACAGGCCTGAGCCGTCCGTCGCTAACAACGCACCTATCCCGGTCGAGGACGGACTAATCAGGTAAGGACTCTACCCGTTGGAGACAACACCATGATCCTGTCCAGGTTGACCGCCCTCGCCCTCTGCGCCCTGCTGTCTTGTGCCTCGTTCGCCGGGACCCTCGGCTCGAGTACCGGCCCGACCAACCCGGTGGAAAAGCCCAGGGCGCCGGCCATCCAGAGTGCCCCCGGCATGAACACCGACGGCACCACGATCGATCACAACCTGCCTCCGTCCACCGGCACCGACCCGCGCATCCAGGGCAATGACATGGGGCGTCAGGGAGGGGCGGACTTGCCGAACAGAAAAACGCCCGGCAGCGGTGGTCTCGGCTCGAGCACCACCGAGGACGAGGACAGCAACATCAGCCAATAGTGAAGCCAGGATAAATGTACTGAAGCTGACGGCCCCTTCGCGAGCAAGCCCGCTCCCACAGGATCTATGCCACACCAACACTCAATGTGTGAAGGCAGAACCCTGTGGGAGCGGGCTTGCCCGCGAAGGCGTCGTCATATCCAACATTTACATTTCAGACAGACCTTCGCGGGCAAGCCCGCGCCTACGGAGGAAATGAATGTCAGCGCTGCTTAAGTCGGTCAATGACCACCGCCAGCAGCAAGATCGAACCGCGAATCACATACTGATAAAACGTATCGATATTCTTCAGGTTCATCGCATTCTCGATGATCGCCAGAATCAACACCCCGGCAATCACGTGCCGGATCATGCCGATCCCGCCACTCAACGATACCCCGCCCAGTACACAGGCCGAGATCACGGTCAGCTCGAAACCCTGGCCGATCATCGGTTGCCCGGAGGTCATGCGCGACGCCAGGATCACCCCGGCCAGCGCGCCGATCACGCCATGCACGGCAAAGATGATGATTTTGGTCCGGTCGACATTGACCCCGGCCAGCAACGCCGCCTCCTGATTGCCGCCGATGGCCATGGTGTTGCGCCCGTAGGTCGTGTAGTTCAGCAGCCAGCCGAAGAACAGGAAGCAGACGATGGTGATCAGGATCGGTACCGGCACGCCGAACATCTGGCCGTTGCCGAACACGAAGAACGACTCCTGGGACACCCCCACCGCCTTGCCGTTGGCGAAGATGTAGGCAAGGCCGCGCACGATCTGCATGGTCGCCAGCGTGGTGATCAGCGCGTTGACCCGCAGCTTGGCGATGACGATGCCGTTGATCAGCCCGACAATCAGGCCCATCACCAGCGCCGCACAGACACCGAGAAACACGCTGTCGGTGTCGCGCATCACCACCGCCGCAACCACCCCGGCACAGGCAATCACCGAACCCACCGACAAGTCGAAATGCCCGGACGCCAGGCAATACAACATGGTGCACGCAGCGATCCCGGTGGTGGAAATCGCCAGGCCCAGGCCACGCATGTTCAGTGGCGATAGGAAGTTGTCGATCATCAGGGTACAGAGCACGAAGATTCCGACGGCGGCCAGCAGCATCACCCAGTCATCGAGGAAGCGCCGCAGGTCCAGCGGTTTGCGCGTGGTCGGCAGGGTGTTGTTTTGGGTTGTCATCATAGTCACCTCTCAGTTCGCCACGCCGTCAGCGCGTTGGCGCGGCAAAGCCAGTTGCAGCAGGTTGGATTCGTTGGCCTGGTCGCGGCTCAGTTCGCCACGCAGCGCGCCTTCGCACAGCACCAGGATGCGGTCGGAAATGCCCATGACTTCCATCAAGTCGCTGGACACCACAATCACCGCGATCCCCTCGGCCGCCAGGTTATGGATGATCTGGTAGATCTCGGCCTTGGCACCGATGTCGATGCCACGGGTGGGTTCGTCGAGCAGCAACACTTTCATCGGCATCGACAGCCAGCGGCCGAGAATGGCCTTCTGTTGATTGCCACCGGATAGAAACTTGATCGGCTGCCCGGCGTGTGGTGTTTTCACCTTGAGCGCCTTGATCTGCTGGTCGGCATTGCCTTTCTCCCACTGGCCACGCAACAGGCAGCCGAAGGCGGAATGGGCGCCGCGGGCGCTGATGTTGATGTTCTCGGCGACGCTGGCCAGCGGCAGGATGCCTTCCTTCTTGCGGTCCTCGGGGCACAACAGGATCCCGGCGGCAATCGCATCCCGGGGTGAACGCAGCTTCAGTTCATGGCCACGCAGTTTCAGCTGTCCGGCGCGGTTTCGCGCCAGGCCGCTGAGCAGGCGCAGCAGCTCGGTGCGACCGGCGCCCACCAGCCCGAACAACCCGAGAATCTCGCCTTTGTGCACCTCGAAACTCACGGGCTCGCGTAACCCCGGCCCGAGCAGACCGTCGACCTTGAGCGCCACCGCACCGCGCTGGCGCGGGCGGTAATCGTAGATGTCCTGGATGTCGCGCCCGACCATGCAGGTGACCAGTTGATCATGGGTCAGCTCGCTCATGTCATCGAACGTGCGCACGTATCGCCCGTCCTTGAACACCGTCACCGCATTGCAGATGCGGAACACTTCTTCCATGCGGTGGGAGACGTAGAGCACCACTTTGCCCTCGTCCCGCAGCCGGCCGATGATCGCCATCAGGCGGTCGATCTCCCGCGCCGAAAGGCTGCTGGTGGGCTCGTCGAAGGCGATCACATGGGCGCCACGGGACAGCGCCTTGGCGATTTCCACCAGTTGCCGCTGGCCGAGAGACAGGCGCCCGACTTTCTCCTGCGGGTCGATCTCATCGGCCAGGCCTTTGAGACAGGCCAGTGCCTGCTGGCGCAGGGCGCTGCGATTGATCAGGCCGAAACTGGCTGGCAGATGCCCGAGAAACAGGTTCTCAGCCACGGTCATTTCCGGCACCAGATGCAGCTCCTGGTGGATCACCGCGACGCCACTGCCGATGCTGTCGGCGGTGGACTTGAAGTCCATCGTCCGCTCGCCGATCTGCAAGGCTCCGCTGCTGGGTATGTAGGCCCCGCCGAGGATTTTCAGCAGCGTCGATTTGCCGGCGCCGTTCTCGCCCATCAAGGCATGAACCTGCCCCGGATAGGCGACGAAGCTGATGTTGTCCAGCGCCTTCACCCCGGGAAAGGTCTTGCCGATCCCGTTGAAACGCAAGCTGCCGCTGTGTTGTTGTGTATGTGTTTGCGCGTGCATAACCCACCTCTTCAAACCGGACAGGCAGCCTCGTCGCCGAGACCGCCGCTGAAACCAATGGCCGTCAGTTCCACAGGCCGATCTTTTCCAGTTCCTGCTTGAAGTTGTCGCGGGTGATCAGCGTCACGTCATCCATGGCGGTGTACTTCGCCGGTTCTTTGCCGGTGGTGACCCACTCGTACATCATGCTTGCGGTGTTGTAGCCCTCGATGTGCGGGCTCGGCAGCATCGAACCATAAAAGCCGCTGTCGGGCTTCTTCAGCTCGCCGATGGCGTCGGTACCGTTGATGCCGATGCCGATCACGTTGGCCGCAGCGAACCCGGCGCTCTCGGTGGCGCGCACACCGCCGAGCACGGTGTTGTCGTTCATGCCGCCGATGATCAGGTTCTTCGCTGCACTCGGCAGTTTCACCAACGCCGAGTTGGTGGCGTCCATGCTGCCCGGCACGTCGAGGGTCTTCAGAGCCGAGAACAGGATGTGGTCCTTTGGCATGCCGGCGTCTTCCAGGGCTTTGACCGAACCGTCAGTGCGCTTCTTGCCGGTGTCGAGTTCGTTGTAGGTATTGATCACCGCGTACGTGTCTTTCCAGTCCCAGCCGCGTTTCTTCGCCTCGGTGGCCATGGCATGGCCTTGCTTCTGGCCGACTTCGAACGCGGCCATGCCGAGGTACGGCACGTCTTCCATGAATTTGCCGCTGGCATCGACGAAACGGTCATCGACGGCGATCACCTTCAACCCGTTGAGCCTGGCCTTGGCCATGATTGCCGGGCCGAGGGACACGTCCGGCGGGCAGATCACGAAGCCCTTGGCGCCGTTGGCCGCGAGGCTGTCGATGGCCGACAGGGTTTTCTCACCGTCCGGCACGGCGATCTTGATCAGGGTGAAGCCCTTCTCTTTCCCGGCCTTTTCGGCAAACGCCCACTCAGTCTGGAACCAGGGCTCTTCCGCTTGCTTGACCAGAAACCCGATTTTCACTTCCTCGGCCGCCAGCAGCGTGCTGCTCAGGCTGACCGCCGAGACCGCCAACGCGGCACAGCATAGGGAACGGATAGCACGACGACGATTCATAAGCTGACTCCTTGTTATTTTTCTTGAGCGTTCTTTGAAAGCGTTCTGTAAAGCCTGGGCGGTAAACCGTACTGCCAATAGTCATATCGTATGATGATTGACTTTCAGGCGTACCAAGACGCCTGAAAGCCCGACCACTCAGTCGTGGTACATCACCGAGCGCCCACCATCGATGGTGATGCACGAGGCATTGATGAACGGCGCTTCATCACTGGCCAGGAACACCGCAGTCATCGCCACTTCAATCGGCTGGCCGATGCGTTTGGGTGGATGCAGGTCAAACGCACGCTGGCGCTCAGCGTGAGGGTCGGCAAAACCGTTCCAGTAATCGATATTGATCTGGGTTTCGATATAGCCCGGTGCGATGGCGTTGACGCGGATGCCCCTGGACGCATATTCGATGCCCAGCGCGCGGGTCAGGCCGAGCAAGCCGTGCTTGGCCACCGGGTAGGGAAAGCAGCCCGGAATGATGTGGGAGGAATGGGTCGAGGCAATATTGATGATGCTGCCGATGCCCTGCTCGATCATCTGCGGCAGCACCGCCTTGCAGCCATACCAGGCGCCATCCAGATCGATGGCAAAGCAGCGACGCCAGTCTTCCTCGGTCATTTCCAGCGGATCACGGAACACGTTGACCCCGGCGCAGTTGACCAGCACATCGATCCGGCCGTGTCGCTCGACCGCCAGCCTTGCCATCGCCTGCAGATCCTGCGGCTGTGAAACGTCAGCCTTGATCGCCACCACGTCGGCGCCCTGTCCGCGCCAGTGCGCCGCGACCTTCTCGACCTTCTCGGCCTGGATGTCGCTGATGATCAGCCTGGCCTGCTGGGACGCAAAGGTCGCCACAATGGCCTCGCCAATGCCCTGGGCGGCACCGGTCAGCAACACGACTTTGTCTTTGAGGCGCTCACCCTTGGGCGGCTCTGGCACCGGGGGCAATGACAGCGGTTCAGCCATGGTTCAAGACTCCTGTTCGAAAACACGACAAAAACCGGACATCAGTCGATGGCCGGTCAAAAGGCGTTGTGGAAGAAAACAGGTGAAAGCGAAAACGTTTCAGCTTGAAAACGCTCTGCGGCACTGTCTGCGCAAGGGAGCACGGGGGAATTTCGCTGCATCACTTCACCTGTTTTGTTTTTTTGAGTGTGAGTGCATGTAACTGGTGAGGCCGACTATAAACCTGGCCCGCGACAAATCTCAATATATATATTCATATCCCATATTATGGGAATTAACCCGCAAAACGCGTACAACGCTTCCCGGGCACATCCACTGGAATCGACAGCACCGCCCCATCCAGGGGATGGCCCAGTGGACTCGCCGCGCTGGTGATGTACAGGGTTTTCAGGTCTGCACCACCGAACACGCAACTGGTGGGACGACTGATCGGCAGTTCGATGGTCCGGTCGACTTTGCCGTCAGGGCTCAACCTGAGCAGACAGTGGCCATCCCAACGGGCATTCCAGATAAAACCTTCGGCATCCATCGCCGAGCCGTCCGGGCCGCCGCGCCCGTGCGGGCCAAACCAGACCTGCGGCGCATCAAGGGCGCCGTTGCTACGGATGAAGTGTCGATACAAGGTGCCATCGAGGCTGTCGCCGAAATAAACGCTGGTGGCGTCATCGCTCCACAACAGCGTGTTGGGAATGCCCAGGTTGCGCAGTAACGGCACAACCCGCCCGGCACGATCGATGCGCAACAGTCCACCCGAACGGCGCACGATGGGCAGGTCTTCGCCCTGTTCTCCGATATTGTTTTGCATGGTACTGAGCCAGAGCCGACCCTGGGCGTCGCAGCGGGCTTCGTTGGGGCGGTTGCCCGGTTGCGGATCGGCCACGCAGAACAATGTCAGGCGCGGCGTCAGGCCCGGTGAATCGAGATCGAGCCGATACACGCCACTGCTCAATGTCACCAGCGCGTCGCCGCTTTCACAGGGGATGAAAGCTGACACATGTTCCGGCATCTGCCAGATCTGCACGTTAGCGCCGATCAACCGCAACGCCTGTTTACCCGCGATATCCACCCAATACAGGGCCTGGGTCGGCGCATCCCAGAACGGACCTTCGCCCAGTTTCGCCCGATGCCCGGTAACCGCCGTCAACGTCATGAAACCTCCTGCATGGTTCTTGTTTTTATGATGTAGGACCCAGCTTGCTGGCGATGGTGTGTCAGTCGGTCTCGTGGTAGCTGATAAACCATCGCCAGCAAGCTCGCTCCTACAGGGGTTCGAGTGCTCAGCTGGCCTTTTTATCGGCCATGACTTGCGGGTAGTAACGCTTGATCGCCAGGGCGGCGTTATCGATCAGGGTCATGCAGGCCCAGACGCCCCGAGCGGTATCACGGGCCGCAATAGCCTCGGCCAGGTCCCGGTGAATCGGCAAGGTGCGACGCAGTTCATCCGGGTCGGCGGCGGACACTTCAAAGGCCACCGCCAGCAACGCGCCGAGGGCGGGAACCATTTGTTCGATGAATTGATTGTGGCTGGCGGCCAGGATGCACTCGTGGAAGAGCTGGTCGGCACGGTTGTAATCGATGCCGCTGTCCACCGCCCGTTCCAGCGCGTTGCAGGCCAACAGGATCGCGTCCACCTGTTCGCCGGTTGCGCGCTCACAAGCCCAGCGCACGGCCATCGGTTCGATGGTGCGACGCAGATCGAGCAGATCGTCGACGAAGTTTTCCGGCAAGCCGCTGCGCGACAGCCAGCCGACGACTTGTGGATCGAAGAGGTTCCAGCGCCGCACCGGCAACACTCGCGTGCCGACTTTCGGGCCGACTTCGAGCATGCCTTTGGCAACCAGGGTTTTGATCGCTTCGCGGATGACCGTACGGCTCACGCCAAGTTGTTCGCCGAGGTCGGCTTCGACCTTGAGTGACTCACCCGGCCTGACCTGCCCCGTGGCCAGCCAGCATCCCAGCCAGTCGACCGTCGTAGCATGAAAGCTGTTGGACATGAGCACCTCCAAGCCGTATGCGATGGAGGACCACGCTAATCATCATACGATTGTGTGTCAATTTGATTTTTTGAAGAAATCAGAAATCTGATGCGGGAGCGGGCTTGCTCGCGAATGACGGTGTTACTGAATCAACTCGGTACTGAGTACTTTTGAAGACCCACCTATCACGCTCTCGCTGAGCTGAACAAACGCCTGGGTATCGATTTCCCCCTGCTGCATCGCCCCGCGCAACACGTCGTCCAGTGAACGCTTGTTGTGGGTTTTCAGACGAATCTCGCGATCCAGTTCCTGCAGCAACACCACCGCCCTGGCCACCTGCGCCGGGTTGACCCGATCACTGCGCAGCGTGGTGACTTTCTGGCTGGTCCCGACCAGTTTGCCGTGCAGGCTCTCGTAGCGTTCATCGCTCATGCCGCCGGCCCGCCGCACCAGTTCGATGGCGTAATACTCGGCAAAGCCTTCATTGATCCAGTCACTGCGCTTTGTGCCGTTGATCCGTCCGAACACCTGGGCCAACTCGCGAACCAGAGCGCTGGAGCCGCTTTCGCTGACCAATGGCAGGCGACTGTTGAGGTAGATCGACTCATGCGCCGACCGGCTGCCACGCCACATCGGATCATTGGCCCCGACGATCAGCAGTTTGCCCGGGTGTCGCGGGTACAGCGCCTGCACTTGCGGCCAGACGAAGGTCAGCATCGTCAGCACATCCATACGCCGCATGCCCTGCCCCAGCGGCGAGGCGACGGTGACTTCAGTCTCGCCCAGACGGGTACGGCGGCTGCCAAGCTGGCCGGCGAGCATCCAGCCCGTGGGCCGGTCGAACAGCCTGGAAGGGTTATCGATACGGAACTTGTTCTGGCCGATCCGTGGCCACGCGGTTTCGACGCTTTTCCAGCCACCGGGCAGCTCGAATTCAAGGCGTGAAACCAGTTCGATGCCATCTTGTTGATCGAGTCTGGCAGGCGGCACCAGATCGTCGCCGCGCATCAATGCCCAGTTTGGCGTCATGCGAGCTTCAAAACTGCCGTTCTTGCGTTCGTGGTTGATATTCACCCGATACGTCAGGCTGGCCTTGTCAGCCGCTGGACGCCAGACACCCCGCACCGCTTTGCCAGAGGTCAGTTGCCATTGGCCGTCGGCCTTGAAATCGCTGTAGTGGCTGCCATCGCCCAGGTCGAAATCCAGACTGCGAACCGCCGAGCCCTGGGCGAGCGTCAGGCGCACTTCGGCCTGATCGTTCTTCGGCAACAGGCGCACGTGATAATCCAGATCGACCTTGTTCGCTGCCCATACGGGCGCGCTCACGGCCAGTAATCCAACGCCCCACGCCTGCCGCCATCCCACAGCCATACACACTCCTTCGTGAAAGGTTGAGCCTCTGGCAGTCAGCCTGCGCGGAAAATCAGGTGATCTTCCCAGTCGTCTTCCGGCACGCTGCCTTCGGCGAGCATGCGCCCGGACTGGGAGATCCGCTCATGGTGCACGGCATCGCGATCACCGCACACCAGGTGATGCCACAACGGCAGGTCCTTGCCTTCGCTGACCAGACGATAGCCGCATGTCGGCGGCAGCCATTTGAATTCGTCGGCCTTGCCCGGCGTGAGCTGGATGCAGTCAGGCACAGTGTCGCGACGGTTAGGATAATCCGTGCACTGGCAGGTTTTCAGGTCCAGCAGTTTGCAGGCGATGCGCGTGTAATAGACGCTGTTGTCGTCTTCGTCTTCAAGCTTTTGCAGACAGCACAATCCACAGCCGTCGCACAGCGACTCCCATTCCTCCTGATCGAGTTGATCGAGGGTCTTGCGTATCCAGAACGGTTCTACTTTGGCGGCCATGGTTCGAGCATCGACATCAGGTGGTGAAAAGGCCGCCAGTCTAGTGCCCGAAACCCCGTGGGCCAAGCATTGGCGACTGTCGGTAGAACGGGCTTGTCAGTTTCTGCGCTGCCAAGTAGGGTTTTTCGTCGCTTCCACTTTCAAACGTAGCAAGGAATCTCTTGATGAGTGCCAACCCACGCGTTGCCGATTACACCATTGACCCTCAGTTCACCGATCGCTGGTCGCCCCGCGCCTTCACTGGCGAAGCCATTGCCGAAGAAACCCTGCTGAGCTTCTTCGAAGCTGCGCGCTGGGCACCTTCGGCCTACAACTCGCAACCCTGGCGCTTCCTTTACGCACGTCGCGATACGCCGAACTGGGAGCGCTACCTGGGACTGCTGAACGAATTCAACCGCAGCTGGGCGCAACATGCTTCGGCCCTGGTGATCGTGATTTCGAAAACCACCTTCGTCGCGCCTGGCGCCACCGAAGAAACCCCGGCCCTGTGGCACACCTTCGACACCGGTTCCGCCTGGGGCCACCTGGCCCTGCAAGCAAGCCTCAGCGGCTGGCACACCCACGGCATGGCCGGCTTCGACCAGGAGCTGACCCGCAAGGAGCTGAACATTCCTGAAGGCTACGCCCTGCACGCCGCCGTCGCGGTGGGCAAGCTGGGGGACAAGGCCAACCTGGCGGAGTACCTGCAGGCCCGTGAAGTACCAAGCCCGCGTCGTCCGTTGAGCGAGCTGGCGGCTGAAGGCGACTTCAGTCTCTAAGCCATACTGAAAATCCCTGTGGGAGCGAGCTTGCTCGCGATGGCGGCCAGTCAGTCAACATTGATATTGAAGCTAATGGCCTCATCGCGAGCAAGCTCGCTCCCACAGTTTTTGAGAGTGATTTCAGTACCCGCGATCGAAATCCACTTCCCCGCGCAACGCCTCTCCCGCCTGAAACGCCCGCAGGTTTTCGACAAACAGCTTCACCATCATCGACGGCGAAGTCGGTGCCGAACTGTGGCCTGTAAGCAGCAGGCCCCAGGCTGTCCAGAATGGATGCCGCTGGGGCAATGGCTCCTGACGGCACACGTCGATCACCGCGCCCGCCAGATGCCCTTCCTTCAAGGCTTCCACCAGATCCGCATCGACCACCGCCACACCGCGCCCGGCATTGATGAACAACCCGGTCGGCTTGAATTGCTTGAACAGCGCCGCGTCGTAGATATCGTGGGTTTGCGGCGTGTTCGGCAGCAGATTGACCACGTAATCGACTTCACCGACCAGCCGCGGCAGATCCGCCAGTGAACCGACTTCGATAAACGGTGCCTGTTCCCGCGCGCTGCTGGCAACGCCATACAGCTCGACACCGAACGGCACGAGGAACTGCGCGACACTCTGACCGATATCACCGGTGCCGACGATCAACACCTTGCGCCCCGCCAGGCTCTGGCCATGGCGGCTGTCCCATTTGCGCTCGACCTGGCTGACCAGTCGCGCCAGCACTTCGCGTTCGTGACCGAGCATATAGGTGAGCACGTACTCGGCCATGACTTGCCCGAAGATGCCGACTGCACGGGTCAGGCGATAGTGCCGTGGCAAGCCATCGGCCAGCAGCGGCGTAATGCCGGCCCACGTCGATTGCAGCCATTGCGGTTGATGGCCCTGGCGTAACAGGGTCGCCAGCAGATCAGGCTGGCCGAGCCACACCGGACAATCAGCGGCCTGGCCGGCCAGCTCGGCGGAGTCACCGCTGGTCAGCACCTCCAGATCCGGTGCCGCCTCGCGCAACAGTTGGGCGTACACGGGGTGGTCGTGTTCAGCAATCAGGACGCGCATGCTTCAAACCTTTCAAAAACGATGCAGACGGCAGCCGACAGAGCGCTGCTCGGTCGATGCTGCCATCGCTAAAATCAATCAGTGTTTCATAACCACTCTGAACAGAGCCTGTCTGCCATTCACACCGGATCGTTGCGGCGCAACAATTCTTCCGGCAAGTGCTCGATGTACTCGTCTTCGGCTGGCGGCATTTGCAGGTGATAACCCTGTTTTTCGAGGTTATCCAGCACGACGGTGATGTCCTCGCGCGACAGCTTGCGCTCGGGGCTGAGCACCAGGTCGAACGCGTGGATGGCCTTGCCGAAGGCTGCCATCAGGGGTTCCGGCACGCGCTCCAGAGCATCGCTCTTGAGCACATACAGGTACATTTCGTTTCTTTTCGAGCTGCGGTAGATGGAGCAAATACGTTTCAAGGCTGTTCTCCGGCGGTGACCAGGCTGCCTAGCAGCGCCTGGCCCATCAATTCGCGGCGCCAGCCACGCAGCGAATCAGGCAATTGGTAGGGACCATTGGGGAAGCCGCTCTTGAGCAGCGCTTCCAGGGTTTTCTTGCGCAGCATCAGTTCCGGCGCAATGTTCAGGCGCTCGGCCTCGGCCTGGCCGATGGCTTTGAGCTGCTTGAGTAACACGGCAGCATCCACCGGCAGCGGCTCCGGCACGGCTGGCGGCCATTGATCTGGCGACACACTGCCAGAGCGCTTGATCAGATCAAGCAGAAACTCACCATCCTGACGCACGGTACGCGGGTGCATGTCTTCGATTTTCGCCAGGGCGCCGAGATTATCCGGTTGCGTACGCGCCAGCGGCCACAACGAATGCTCGCGGATGATCCGGTTGCGCGGCAGGTCGCGGGCACGGGCTTCCTTTTCGCGCCAGGCGCAGAGCTCACGCAATACCGCGAGTTGGGCGCGGGACAGCTTCCAGGCCAGCTTGGCATCGCGATAGACCTCGTACGGATCGATCTCGCGGCGCAGGTTGGCCACCAGTTCGGCACCGTCTTCCAGAACCCAGGCGTATTTCTCGTCAGACAGCTTTGGACGCAGCTTTACGAAGACTTCGGCCAGGTGCACGGCGTCTTCGGCGGCATAGCTGATCTGGGTTTCGGAGAGCGGACGTTGCAGCCAGTCAGAACGGGTTTCACCCTTGGGCAGGTCGATGCCGAGCACTTCCTGCACCAGGCGCGAATAGCCCATGGAGAAACCGAGGTTCAGGTAAGCGGCTGCCAATTGCGTATCGAACAGTGGCGCCGGCAGGCTACCGGTCAGGCGCAGCAGGACTTCGAGGTCTTCGCTGCACGCGTGGACAACCTTGAGCACGGCCGGATTTTCCAGCAACGCGGCCAGAGGCTGCCAGTTGTCGATGGTCAGCGGATCAATCAGGTAGGCACGTTCGCCATCGCCGACCTGCAGCAGGCCTGCGATCGGGTAGAAGGTGTCGACCCGCATGAATTCGGTATCGAGGGCAACGAATGGCAGTTGCTGCCACTCGGCACAAAACCGACCGAGGCTATCGTTGTCGCGAATCCAGTGAATATCGATGGCCACACGGCTCTCCCTTGAAGAATGGCGCGCAGTATATATCGCCCCCGGCGATTTCCGCGCATCCACTGAACAAGAGCGTTAGCGAAAATGACTGCGTGACATGAAGAATAGTCCGACAAGGTCGGCCTAGCGGGTCTTACCCAGCACGTAGACCCGCATTTGTGCACAACCGGGAAAAAAATCCTGATGGCTGAGCAAACGGAATCCCGCCTGCCTGAACTCGCTTTCGACCCCGGCCTTGCTCGGTAGCGCTCCCTCCACGCTTGAATGCGCGCCCTTGAAACGTCCGTCGAGGCGCACCGCGACAATCACCGTATCGCGACTGACCCGGTAAAACTCGCTCAGCATCGCCAGACGATGCTCCTGGCTGTAAAGGTGCTGAAACAGCTGCATGCAAAAAATGCAGTCGACCGCGTTCTCCGACAAACCAATCGAGAAGGCGGAGCTTTGAAAGGTCTTGAACCGCTTCAACAGGCTTTGCGGGTGATGTGTGCGGGCATGATCGAGGATGTCCTGGGACGGGTCCGTCGCGAGGATCACCCGATTGGCATGTTCGGCCAGCACCGACCAGAAACGCCCCACCCCGCAGGCCACGTCGAGGATCAGCCCCGGTTCGCCGGCGACCTTGAGTGCATTGCGCACCAGACGCGCCTCACGCCAGAACAGCAGACACCCGGTCAGGCCCGGCGCTTGCGGCTGCAGGCAGACGCGTGCGTGTTCCTGGTCGTAGCGCCGGGCAATCTCAAGCTCGATGGCGGATGGGGGCTGAGCGGACATGTGCAATGGCTCTTGATAAACGTTCTACTGGCCGCAGGTCGGCAGCCGCCGCGTGAAACAAAACCGGAGCACTCAATCCTTGGCCAACACACCGTCGGTCACCGGGCCACGACATCCGGCAAACATGTCCAGATCCTGGTTGTAGACCTTGCTGTTGACCTCCAGCAGTCCAAGCATCGAATGGAACAGGTTGTCCTGGCTCAGGGGCTTTTCACGACTCTGTTGCAGGCAGCGGGTATCTACCGCAAACGACTGTTTATAGCTGTCGGAGAACCAGGCAAACATGGCTACATGTTTTTGCTGCTCCGGTGCCAGCATGTAAGGCGTGCCGTGGAGGAACAAGTTGTACTCGCCCAGGGACTCACCGTGGTCCGACAGATACAGCATCGCGGTGTCCACTTTGGACTGGTTGCTGCGCAGCAGATCAATCAAGGTCGACAGCACATGGTCGGTATAGACCAAGGTGTTGTCGTAACCATTGACGATACTTTCGCGACTGCAATTGTTCAGGGCATTACTCTCGCAGACCGGGGTGAAGTGCTCGAACTCTTTCGGATAACGCTTGAAGTACTCCGGACCGTGGCTACCCATCTGGTGCAATACCAGCACGGTGTCCTTGTCCAGGGTATCGATGAAATGTTGAAGTCCCTGCAGCAGGATTTCGTCGCGGCATTCACTGTTGGCGCACAGCACCGGGTCTTTCAGATTGCTGACGTCCTGGAGGGTGACGCGATCGCATGCACCCTTGCAGCCTGACTGGTTGTCACGCCAGATCACGTCGATACCCGCATGCTTGAGCACATCCAGCAGGCCTTCTTCGTTCTTGGCCTTGCTGGCGTTGTAGTCCTTGCGCCCCATGTTGGAGAACATGCAAGGCACCGATACGGCGGTTTCCGTACCGCAGGAGTGCACATCGGTGAAAGCGATCAGGCCATCTTCCTTGCTCAGTTTTGGCGTGGTGTCGCGGCTATAGCCAAGGATACCGAAGTTCTCTGCCCGGGCACTTTCCCCCACGACAAGCACCGTCAGGGATTTGCGCCCGTGAGTTTGCCAGAGCGTATTGCGCCGGGCATCTTCACCAAGTTTCATAAAAGGTTGATGCGCAGACGCAACCTGCTCACGCAAGTAACCGAGCGAGGCACCAATGTAGTTAGTCGGCACCACCATCAGGTGCAACTCATGGTGGTTGCGAAACAGCGACGACAGGCCTTGATAATTGATCAGCGCAATACCACCGATAACCGCCACAGAAGCAAAGATCACCAATACCTTACTTAATAGCTCGCGATGCCAGCGACGATAACCAATCGGGGTTGCCCACAATAACCAGACTGGAAAAACACCGAGCAACAGTAGATAGGCGAACAACTTTATCGACAGCAAGTCACGCACTTCGGTGGCATTGGTTTCAGCGAAGTTACGCAACATGCCGGCGTCGATCAGAACACCATACTGGCTCATGAAATACGCCACGCCCGCGCTGATCATGAACAACAGGGTCAGGGCCGGCTTGAGCACCGGGCGGAAGGCCAGCAGCGTCAGCACGATGTTGAAGGCCGCGAAGATCATCACCCCGAAGGCCACGCGCATAACGATGCCTTTACCATCGGACGTGGTGATTTCGAACAGGTGTTGCCAGAGTACAAAGTTGAAACCAACCAACAAAAACGCACTGGCAATGAGTGTCACCCATTCGGGGCGCACGGCTTTAATCTTAAACATGAGGTTCGGCGAGTCCTGAAAAGAAGTGTCTTCGGTCAATGTGAAAATTTCATTTATCGAGACAGTTCAAATTTTAGGAAGCCAACCATCAATTTTTTGTGAAAAAGAAGCCAACAATTAGTTGGCTTATAACACCTGCCTGAAACTTCAGACTATTTGAGAAGAGTTCAGCTTTGGTTCAGTTTCGGCTCAAGCCTGATGCAGATACCAGCGCCAGTCCTGCTCGCCCACCTCCCCCATGAACTGGCGGTACTCGGCGCGTTTCACCGCCAGGTAGACACCGAGGAATTCACCGCCGAAGGCTTCCCTGGCCCAACTGGAGCCTTCCAGCGAACGCAATGTGGTCAGCCAGTCCGTCGGCAACAGTTTCGCGGCCTGGGCGTAGCCATTGCCCTCTACCGGCGCACCCGGGTCGAGTTGTTCGCGGATACCGCGATGGATACCGGCCAGAATCGCCGCAGCCGCCAGATAGGGGTTGGCATCCGCGCCACAAATTCGATGTTCGATGTGCCGCGAATACGCCGGCCCGCCAGGGACACGCAAACTCACGGTGCGATTGTCCACACCCCAGGTGGCTGCCAGCGGCGCATAGCTGTTGGCCTGGAATCGACGGTAGGAGTTGGCGTTGGGGCAGAACAGCAACAGCGAGTCGAGCAAGGTACTGAGCATGCCGGCAACAGCCTGCTTGAGCAGGGGCGTTCCATCCGGGGCTTCGCTGGCAAAGAGGTTGTTGCCGTCCTTGTCCGCCAGACTCACGTGCATATGCATCCCGGTGCCGGCCAGGTCATCGAATGGCTTGGCCATGAAGCACGCTGTCATGCCGTGCTTGTGCGCCACCCCTTTGACCAGACGCTTGTAACGCACCGCTTCGTCCATGGCCTGCAACGCGTCGGTGCGGTGTTCGAGGGTGATTTCCACTTGCCCCGGCGCGTATTCGGAAATGGCCGTGCGCGCCGGAATCCCCTGGAGCTTGCAGGCGCTGTAGAGATCGGCAAGGAAGGGTTCGATCTGCTCAAGCTCGCGCAATCCATAGACCTGTGTGCCGCGCGGACGCCCGCCATCGACATCCCGTGCCGGTTGCGGCCGGCCATTGCTGTCGCGTTGCTGATCCAGCAGGTAGAACTCCAGTTCCGCCGCCATGACCGGGTAATAGCCGTCAGCCTGCAACCCTTCGATGACTTTCGCCAGTAAGTGACGGGGATCGGCAATTGTAGCGGGCATCCCCTCAGTCGGGTGCATGCTGACCTGCACGGCCGCGGTCGGTATCAGACGCCACGGCATACGCGTGAGGCTGCCGCTGATCGGATAGGCCCGGCAGTCGATATCGCCGACATCCCAGACCAGCCCGGAGTTTTCCACGTCATCGCCGTTGATGGTCAGGCCGAGGATGGTGCTCGGCAATGGCCGTCCGCTTTCATAAACCGCCAGCAACTCGTCACGGTGCAGCAGCTTGCCCCGCGGCACACCGTTGTTGTCGAGGATGAACAGCTCGAACATTTCAATATCCGGGTTCTGTTCCAGAAAGGTCAGGGCTTCAAGCCGGGTGGCAAACGAGGTCGTGGCAGTACTCATGGAAACTCTCTTTTTCCGTGTTTGACGGGTGCGCAAAGGCACCCGCACTTTAATTCCGGTATCTACCGGAATATGTAGGAGCAATCAGCGGAAAAAGCGGGAATCCGGCGGGCGCGCATGGCGGCAATGCCACAGCGCCCAGAAGGCCAGCTCAGAAGGAAGTGCAGAGAGGCTTGGCGCGGTGGCAGGCGTGAATCGACGACCAAGGCTCGACGCACGAGCGCCGATGGTTGCCTTGAAGTGGATTGCGACTGGCCAACCGTCCATAGAGAGAACCGCAGAAAACAGATGACCGGCAGCGTCACACGATGGGTTCGGTCGTTAAATCAGGATTTGAAGAACCTTGGATGTCGTCTGGCTAAACATTCAACGGTGTCCGTATGACCGCACGCCTATTTAATTTCCAAATACATCACCAGACTTTCTGATTTGCGGCCTTGCGGCCTCGCGCGCCTAATCGCACCTCTACCGTTCAAGGTCCGATCATGGAAAACACCCGCGCGACTACCCGCCCTGCCCTCTGGTTGATGTTCAGCATTGTTCTCGTCGCCCAGAACCTGCGTCCCTCCATGGCCGCCGTCGGACCTTTGCTCTCGGCAATTCGCGAGGAGATCCCGCTGAGTTTCAGCCTGGCATCACTGCTGACCCTGCTGCCGGTCATGGCCATGGGACTGGCGATGTTTTTCGGACTGCGTGTCAGCCAGCGTCTCGGTGAACAGCGCACGGTCGTCCTTTCGTTGCTGATCATAGGCATGGCCACGGTGTCGCGCCTGTTTCTCGATTCAGTCGCCGAATTGATCCTCAGCGCCGTACTGGCAGGTATCGGCATCGCCCTGATCCAGGCCCTGATGCCTGCGCTGATCAAATCCCGCTTCAGCGACCACGTTGCCTTGTGCATGGGGCTCTACGTCACGTCGATCATGGGCGGTGCCGCCCTGGGTGCGTCCTTTGCCCCGCTGGTGATGGCGTCTAGCGGCAGCTGGCGTATGGGCCTGGCGATCTGGGCCGTTCTCGCCGTGCTGGCATTGCTCTTCTGGCGCAGCCAAAGCACCGGGATGCCGACACCGAATTCGAGGGCATCCAGCAAAGGATCGTTCTTCGCCAATTCCCGCGCGTGGTTACTCGCGATCTTCTTTGGCCTGGGCACTGCGTCCTACACCTGCGTTCTGGCCTGGCTGGCGCCGTACTACGTGGAAAAGGGCTGGAGCGAGCAGCACGCCGGATTGCTGCTCGGGTTTCTGACCGCAATGGAAGTGCTGTCGGGCCTGCTGACGCCCTTCATCGCCAATCGCAGCCGCGACCGCCGAGTCGTGCTGATGGCCTTGCTGGCACTGATCATCGCCGGTTTCTGCGGACTGATTCTGAGCCCGCGGCACTTGAGCCTGATGTGGCCATGTCTGCTGGGGCTGGGCATTGGCGGGCTGTTTCCGATGAGCCTGATCGTATCGCTGGATCACCTGGACAATCCATTGCGCGCCGGTGGCCTGACCGCATTCGTGCAAGGCATCGGCTACCTGATCGCCAGCCTGTCGCCTTTGCTGGCGGGGATCATCCGCGACCGGCTCGGCAGCTTTGAATGGGCCTGGTGGTCACTGACGGCGGTCATGGCGCTGATGATGTTGATGGTTTTGCGCTTCAACCCAAGGCACTACAGCCGCCACATCCACTGACCCGGAGCCTGCCATGAAAACCACCGGTTTCGCCGCCGCTCACGTCAGCATGCTGCTTTGGGCCTTGCTGATCGCCGCCTCGTTTTCCGCGGCGGCGCAAGTCAGCCAGGCCATCGACCCGATCCTGCTGACCGGTTTGCGCCTGTTGTTCTGCGCGGTGGTGTTTCTGCCGCTGTTGCTGCGTGAAGGCAACGCCGCCATGACCGCCCGCGGGCTGCTCGGTCATGCGGTGCTCGGCCTGCTGTTGGCGTTGTACTTCGGCTCACTGTTCGAAGCATTGCGCTACACCTCGGCCGTCAATACCGGGACGATGTTTACGCTGGTGCCGCTGATGACCCTGGCTTTCGAGGCCGTACTCATACCTGACAGCCGCCTGAAACAACGGATTGTGCCGATGCTGCTCGCCGCTGCCGGGGCGGTGTTACTGATCATGAAAGGCACCGGCCCCGGCGAGTTGCCATCGCCGTATGCACTGACCGTGTACGGCATCGGTTGCCTGGCGATGGCACTCTACGCCCCGCTCAGCCAACGCCTGAAAGCCAATAGCCTCAAGGGACGCGGGCCGGTGCCCATGACGTTCTGGAACATGCTGTTCGGCGCGCTGTTCCTGCTGGTGTTCTGCGGATTCAGTGGTGGTTGGCGCTCGGCATCATTTCTGACGCTCAAGGATTTCTATTGGCTGATGTACCTGGCAGTGTTCGCCACCCTGGCGACGTTCTGGTTGCTGCATCGGGCCATCGGCGTGATCGCGCCATCCTCGGTGATTTCCTACATCTACCTGAGCACGCTGTTCATCACCTTGTTTCACTGGTTTTGGGGACGCCAGATGCCGCTGCCGCTGGAGTTGGCCGGCGCACTGCTGGTGAGCATCGGCATGTTCGCGCTGTTGATCTCCAGCCGCCGCGCCGTGTCGGCGATGGTCCAGAGTTGAAGGGCTCCAGGGGGAAACTTCCTGCAAGGCATTTTCCCTGTTCGCTCATTCCGTTAGGATAATTCACCCACCCTGCACAGGGTCAGCGCAAGGGATGCAGCGAGACGCAATGGATGCTCAACAGTAATTCGCTCAGAAAACTCGACATGCAGGACCTCCTGGTGTTCGTCGCCGTGTACGAGCAGAACAGCGTCACCGGCGTATCCGAGATGCTTAGCGTCAGCCAGTCCACAGTGAGTTACTGCCTGAAAAAACTGCGCAACAGCTTCGAGGACGAACTGTTCATCAATACCCGTACCGGCGGCATGCAACCCACCGGCAAAGCCAGCGCGATGTACCCTCACGCGCTGAAAATCCTGGAAAGCATCAACTTGTGTCACGCCGGCTCACCCGCGTTCGACCCAGGCCTGCAAGCCGTGACTTTCAACCTCTGCGCACCGGAGTATTTCGAGCAGTTGATCCTGCCGCGCCTGTTGAAAACCTTCGCCCTCGCCGATCTTCCGGTGACGGTCAATGTGCTCAAACTCGAAGCCGATATCCCTGCCGAAGCGTTGCGCGAAGGCAGCCTCGACCTGGTGATGTGTTTCGGCCCGAACTTTCATCGCAGCCACGTCGATTTCAAATCCCGGACGCTGCTCGAAGATGATCTGGTCTGTGTGTTCGACAAACGCGCCACCCCGGCGGAACTGCGTTTGAGTCTGCAAACCTATGTCGAACGTCGACACGTGTTCCCGACACCCTGGACGTCCGCCACCAACATGGTCGACGGCTGGCTCGCGCATCAGGCCAAACAGCGCCAGATCGTCGCGCGCGCCAACAGTTACAGTGCGGCGCTGAAGCTGATTACCGGCACCGACTATGCCCTGACCCTGCCCCGGCGCATCCAGCGGCTGCTGGCCAGTACCGACACCTTCAATCACTGTGAAGCGCCCGAGGGTTTACCGGGTTTCACCCTCGACATGCAGTGGAGCCAGCGTGTCGATCAGGACAGCGCCAATACCTGGCTGCGAGCGCAAGTGATCCAGGCCTGCGCCGTGCAGGAAACGGCCTGATACTCAGTGGCTGATGGCGGTCTTGCTGTAGGAATCGCGATCGATGTCGAGAATTTCCACGCACAACTGGACTTCAACGCCGCTCGGCCACTCACACAGGTCCTGAACCACCGCCAGCAGGCTTTCGGAAAGTTGTTTCTTGATCTGTGCGGAACGACCACTCAACAGTGCCAGTTTCACATGCACGAACGCCCGCTCAGACAAAGCAGTACCGACCTTGAACGTCTCGACCCTGACCGCGCGGCTCTTGATGTCGAATTCGGCAGCAAACTGACCGGAACCCACCAGCGTATTGTTCAACCGCATCAACGCCACATCGGCATTCAGGTCGGACAGGTTGGCGGTGTATTCCATGTGCAGGTGAGGCATGAGTTGGCTCCTGGAAGGGGGATGGAAAGGTCGTACGTATAACACGCCCTGTTCATTCGGGCAGCGGCAAAACGGCACGCTCACTCATGAACGCCTCCAGGCGCGAACGCAACCAGCGCTCGGCAGGGTCGGTATCGACATGACTGAGCCAGACCATGGACAAATCCAGGGTCGGTGTCTTGAATGGAAAGGGCTCCTTGAACAGCATTCCGGAAGCCGCCATCGCCTCGGCGGTGTAGTCCGGCAGGCTGGCGATCAGGTCCGTCCCGGCGAGCAGTGCCGGCAACGAACTGTATTGCGGCACAGAGAGCACCACCTGGCGCGTGCGGCCGATTTCCGCCAGCCACTCGTCGGCGTAGCCACTGACGTTGGCGGTATGGGACACCAGCACGTGCGGTCGCGCGCAATATTCGTCGAGCGTCAGCGGAGTGTCGCAAGCATCGGCGCGCAAAATGCTGGGCTGGATATGCCGCAGCAACTTGCGCTTGGCATTGGCCGGCAAGCCACGGGTCTGGCTGATACCCACCGTGATATCGCCGGACGCCAGCAAGTCGGGAATCCGCCAGTAATCGACATGCTGCACCACAAACACCACCTTTGGCGCTTCCTGGCGCAGCGTTCGCAGCAACGGCGGCAACAGGCCGAACTCGACATCGTCGGACAACCCGATGCGGAACGTCATCGTGCTGCTGGCCGGGTCAAAATCATGGGTCAGGCTCAAGGCCACGGACAAGGAATCCAGCGCCGGCGACAGGTGCCTGATGATCTCCTCTGCCCGTGCCGTCGGCTCCATGCGATGGCCAACACGGATGAACAGCGGATCATTGAACATCGCACGCAAGCGGTTGAGTGCAGAACTGATGGTCGGCTGACCGAGAAACAGTTTCTCCGCCACCCGAGTGACATTGCGCTCCAGCATCAGCGTTTCGAATACCACCATCAGGTTGATATCCGCCTTGCGAAGTTCGTTGCGATTCATCCAGTGTCCCCGTTCCCCAAATCTGCTGACAGTTTAGGTAGCCGGGGCAACTGCCGTCCATTCAACTCAAGTTCAACAGCCTGATGCGGTTCACGTCTAATGGATTGAGCAGGAATGCAGACCGTTTCCAGCTCGAAAGAAAGCGGCCTCGAACGAGCAGCTTCACCGCTGCAAACCAGATTTCCTTGATCGGGGCCTGATCGTCGGGGCTCCACTGAATCAGCTACGCCGCCGTCATATGCACTCACATTGTAGGGTTCGCGCCACCCAAGTCCGCCCGTTACTCTTTGCTGCTCACTGTTCAAAACCCGAGCCGAAAAACATGAACGTCTTTACCCTTCGCGCGTTAAGCCTGATGTTGATCAGCATGCCCGTCATTGCGCACGCCCATGAACCAGAGACACTCACCCTGATCACCTATGCCGACGGCACCCGCGGCATCAAGACCCCGATTGACATTGGTCCGCCCGGCCCATCGCAAGGTGACTTGTTTGTCTTCGACCAGCCGCTGATGAACGAGCAACGACAAGATATCGGCAGCAATAGCGGTTACTGCGTCAATACCCTCCCCGAAAAACACAGCCAGTGCCAATGGACCCTGCTATTCAGCGACGCAACTGGCAAAACCGCCGACAGTATCGTCGTGGCCGGACAGGAGCATGAATCAGGTCAGTCGATTGTCGCGGTGATTGGCACCACGGGGAAATACGCCGGGTTCAGCGGTGAAATGAGCACGGAGCCCAATGCCGATGGCACCTTCACCCAAATCCTGCACCTCTCGCGCAGCGCCAGATAAGTGGCTATGCATGCCTCCAGATCGCTGAACAACCAAACCAGTTTTTTGCGCTCCGGCGACTTCATATGGCCAGGTTTGATGCCCTGACCGACATGTCGGAAACGAAAAAGCCCCTGTAATCAACGATTACAGGGGCTTAGTCTTATTCAATAATGGCGGAGAGATAGGGATTCGAACCCTAGGTACCGGTGAAGGTACAACGGATTTCGAATCCGTCCCATTCGGCCACTCTGGCATCTCTCCAACGGCGCGCATCATAACAACACTTTCGCCGGAAGCGAACCCCCTGAGCGAAATATTTCTGTGCTTTCAGATGCTTGCGTCGGTTAAAGCGGTACGCCCAGACGGTTGGCGACTTCTTCGTAGGCTTCGATGACGTCACCGAGGCCCTGACGGAAGCGGTCCTTGTCCATTTTCTTGCCGGTGGCCTTGTCCCACAGACGGCAGCCGTCCGGGCTGAACTCGTCGCCCAGCACGATGGAACCATCGTGGAACACGCCGAATTCCAGCTTGAAGTCGACCAGCAGCAGGCCGGCGTCGTCGAACAGCTTGCTCAGGACTTCGTTGACCTTGAGCGACAGCTCTTTCATGCGAACCAGTTGCTCGGCGGTGCCCCAACCGAAAGCCACGACGTGGGATTCGTTGATGAACGGGTCGCCCTTGGCGTCGTCCTTCAGGAACAATTCGAAGGTGTAAGGATTGAGCTTCATGCCCTCTTCGACACCCAGGCGCTTGACCAGGCTGCCCGCGGCGTAGTTACGCACGACGCACTCGACCGGGATCATGTCCAGCTTCTTCACCAGGCATTCGTTGTCGCCCAGCAGTTTGTCGAACTGGGTCGGCACGCCGGCCGCCTCGAGCTTCTGCATGATGAAGGCGTTGAACTTGTTGTTCACCATGCCCTTGCGGTCGAGCTGTTCGATACGCTTGCCGTCGAACGCCGAAGTGTCGTTGCGAAACAGCAGGATCAAACGGTTAGCGTCGTCGGTCTTGTAAACCGACTTGGCTTTGCCGCGGTAGAGTTCTTCACGTTTTTCCATGATGGGCTCCGCTTGCTAAGTAGATGGGCTAGGCGATGTGTCGCCAGTCGAGCCCTGAATCTTGATCGGCCAGTTGCAGCCAGTCCGGGTCGCACCCAAGAGTGTCGACAAAACATTGCCGGGCCAGCTGCGGCAGGTTGTTCTTGCTGCTCAGATGGGCCAGGACCAGGTGTTGCAGGTCCTTCCAGCCCAGCTCGGCCACCAGGAATGCCGCCTGATGGTTGTTCAAATGTCCCAGTTCACCGCCCACCCGCTGCTTGAGAAAGTACGGGTAATGACCGCGAGCCAGCATGTCCCTGCAATGGTTGGACTCGATCATCAATGCATCGAGGTCCCGGTAACCGTCCAGCACCTTGTCGCAATAGGAGCCCAGGTGGGTCAACAGGCCAAAACGCCGTGAACCGTCACTGAAGACATACTGCGTCGGTTCCTGTGCATCGTGGGCCACGGCAATGACACCGATGCTCAAGTCGCCGATTTGCAACTGCTCGCCGCCGGCCAGAAAGCCTGCGGGTTCAATCGGTTTGCGCATCCCGCGCAAGGTCCCGCGACTGAGGTAGACAGGCAGATTGTAGCGCCGAGACAGCAAACCCACGCCATGCACGTGGTCGGCATGTTCGTGGGTCACAAGTATCGCGCTCAGCTGCGTTGGGTTCACACCCAGTCGCAGCAGGCGTTTTTCGGTTTCCCGCAGGGAAAAACCACAATCGACCAGCACGTACGTATCAGCGCTGGCTATCAGCGTGCCGTTCCCTTGACTGCCGCTGCCGAGAACGGCAAAACGCATAGGATCAGCCCAGGTTGTCTTGAATCATGCTCAACACTTTACGCGCCACATCTGCTGGCGCCACGGTGTTGATGTTCTTCTCGACGGTGACCTGGACGTTCTCGCCAACCTTGCTCAGGCGAACCTGATAACGCTCGGCACGGGCTTCAAGCTCTTCCTTGCTCGGCGCACTGCCGAACAGGCTGCTGAGGAAGCCTGGCTTGTCGTCCTTGCTCTCGGCTTTTTCGGCCAGGTTGATGTAGTACAGACCCAGGCTGCGGTTGATGTCTTCAACGCGCCATTCGCCTTGCTCCAGCGCACGACCTACGCTCGACCAGGCACGGTCAAGGTCGGTACCGACGTTCAGCACAGGGTTGCCACTGCCGTCTTCACTCAGGCTGACACGGCTGGGCGCGTCGAAATCACGCGAAGCCAGCATGGAGACAGAACCGCCCTTCTCCGAGATACGGCTCATGCTCGCGAGCATGTCGTCGACCAGTGCCGCGTCCAGGCCAGTGTTGACCGAACGGTTGGTGAACTCGACGTCGGCGGTGCTGCCGGCAGGACGCTCGGCGCTGACCACGTAGACTTCACTGGTGTTGCGCTGCACGCCCGGCTCGATGCGCACCCGCACGCGGGTTTCGCTGTCGGTGCTGACGCCGGCCGCGCTCAGGCGCTTGGCCATGGCCGCAGACAGCTCATCGGAATGCTGCCAGGTCGTGGTGAATTCGCCGGTTTGCGGGCGCTGTTCATCCAGACGGAAACCGTTGTCCTGGAAGAACTGAACGGCCACAGGCCAGATTTCGGCCGGCGGGTTCTGCGCCAGGATGGAGCTGGTGCCGCCGCTCTTCTGCAGCGAATAGGGACTGGCGTCGGCAGCCGCGGTCAGCGGCTGGGGACGTGGAACGATGTATTCGCCCGTGGCCGTGTCATCGGCCACGTTGCGCGGGATCGGCAACAGCGGATCCAGACGCTTGGCGGTATGGATATCCGGCGGAATTTGCATCGGTGCAGTCTGTTGCGCTTCCAGGTAATCGCTACCACGGTCACGGAAATAACCTTCCGGGCCCCAGATCCATCCGCAGCCACTGGTGCTGGAGATAATCAAGGCAAGTGCGGAAAGTCCGGCCATTCGCTTCATGCGTTGTACTTCCTCAATTAAACCAGGACGCTGCACTGGCGCAGGGCCGTGCGGAGCGTTTCGTGACAAGGTGCGCTCAGCCAGGTCAGCGGCAGGCGAATGCCTTCGTGCATCAGGCCCATTTCGACCAAAGCCCACTTCACCGGAATCGGGTTGGCTTCGATGAACAGGTCCTTGTGCAGCGGCATCAGTTTTTCGTTGATTGCCCGTGCAGTCTCGGCATCACCCTTGAGGGCGGCCTCGCACAGATCGGCCATTTCACGCGGCGCGACGTTGGCGGTGACGGAGATGTTGCCCTTGCCACCCATCAGGATCAGCTCGACCGCGGTCGGATCATCGCCGGACAGCACGATGAAGTCCTTGCTGACGCCATCGAGGATGGCCTTGGCGCGCTTGAGGTCGCCGGTCGCTTCCTTGATACCGATGATGTTCGGCACGGTGGACAGCCGGATCACGGTCTCGGCCTGCATGTCGCAGGAGGTGCGGCCGGGCACGTTATAGAGAATCTGCGGGATGTCGACCGCTTCGGCGATGTGCTTGAAGTGCAGATACAGGCCTTCCTGGGTCGGCTTGTTGTAGTACGGCACGACCAGCAGGCAGGCATCGGCGCCGGCTTCCTTGGCATTGCGGGTCAATTCGACGGCTTCGCGGGTCGAATTGGCGCCGGTACCGGCAATCACCGGAATGCGGCCATTGACCTGCTTGACTACCGCCTTGATGACGGCGATGTGTTCATCGACATCAAGGGTGGCCGATTCGCCGGTGGTACCGACGGCGACAATGGCATGGGTGCCGTTTTCAAGGTGGAAGTCCACGAGTTTGCTGAGGCTGTCCCAGTCAAGACGCCCCTGTGCATCCATGGGAGTGACCAGTGCCACCATACTGCCCGCAATCATGAAACCGCTCCTGCCGGAAAAAGAGAGCCGTAATGGTACTGGCGCCAAGTTGCTTGCACAAGCGAAGTACTGTGCTGCCGCCATTCCCCTTGGCGCCGGTTTTCGCTACCCTTCAGACTTTGATCGTTACAGACAAGCTCGTCCGTCGGGTTTCAGCCTCCATTTTCGGCATCACAAGTCCTGATCCAGCGTTGCCACGTCTCGCTCCCGCCCCGGCGGAGCCTGTTCGCAACCTGTCACTCAGGACTTTCTGAGTTCGCATCCGCAGGCTCGCTCCCGGCCAATCAGCCCTTAGATGTACCGACCGCTCATCGCTTTAGGAATGCTGCATGTCCACCCCCACAGTTCGCGAACAATTCCTTGTTATCAGTGCCCTCGGCGCCAACCCCATGGAGCTGACCAACGTCCTGTGCCGCGCCAGCCATGAAAACCGCTGCGCCGTTGTCACCTCTCGCCTGACCCGCCATGGCGAATGCAGTGCCCTGGTGCTGGAAATCTCCGGTAGCTGGGATGCCCTGGCGCGTCTGGAAGGCAGCCTGCCAGTGCTGGCCAAGCGGCATGCGTTCACGGTCAACGTGGTGCGCAGCGCCGCCCTGGAAAACCGCCCCCAGGCCCTGCCGTACGTCGCTTATGTCAGCTCGGCCTACCGCTCGGACATCATCAACGAGTTGTGCCAGTTCTTCATGGACCACAATGTCGAGTTGGAGAACCTGACCTGCGACACCTATCAGGCTCCGCAGACCGGCGGCACCATGCTCAATGCCACGTTCACCGTGACCTTGCCGGCCGGCGTGCAGATCAGCTGGCTGCGCGATCAGTTCCTGGATTTCGCCGACGCGCTGAACCTGGACGCCCTGATCGAACCCTGGCGCCCACAGAACCCAATGTAAGGAAGCTTTCCATGGCCGTTGCCATCGACCAACCGGTTGCCGATTTCGAAGCCCCCGCCACCAGCGGGCAGACCGTCAGCCTCGCAGGCCTGAAGGGCAAGCAGGTGGTGATCTACTTCTATCCGAAGGACAGCACGCCGGGCTGCACCACCGAGGGCCAGGGCTTTCGTGATCAGCATGCCGCGTTCAAGGCCGCCAACACCGAAGTGTTCGGCGTGTCTCGCGACAGCCTGAAATCCCACGAGAACTTCAAGTGCAAACAGGAATTCCCCTTTGAGCTGATCAGCGACAAGGACGAAGCCATCTGCCAGCTGTTCGACGTGATCAAGCTGAAAAAGCTCTACGGCAAGGAATACATGGGCGTGGATCGCAGCACCTTCCTGATCGACAAGAATGGCGTGCTGCGCCAGGAATGGCGTGGTGTGAAGGTGCCGGGGCATGTGGATGCTGTTTTGGCTGCGGCTCAGGCCCTCGACAAAGCCTGATTCATATAGCGCCTATCCGGACGCTTACGCGGGCAAGCCCGCTCCCACATTGGATCTTGTTCGCCTGAACAACTCGGTCAACTGTGGGAGCGGGCTTGGTCCGGGCGGCGTTCCGACGAAGAGGCCATCAGCCTCACTGAAAAATCAAGGCTGGCCGCTAAAGCAACGGCGCGACTTCCGGCTCCTTGCGCGGCCAGGCATCCAGCACAGCCTTGAACAGCGTCGCCAGGGGAATCGCAAAGAACACCCCCCAAAAGCCCCACAACCCGCCAAACAGCAGCACCGCGCAGATGATCGCCACCGGGTGCAGGTTGACCGCCTCCGAGAACAGCAAGGGCACCAGCACGTTGCCATCGAGCGTCTGGATGATTCCGTAGACCGCCATCAGGTAGATGAACTGATCGCTCCAGCCCCACTGGAACAGCGCAATCAGAAACACGGGCACAGTCACCACCACGGCGCCGACATAAGGCACCACCACCGAAATCCCCACCAGCAGTGCCAGCAACGCCGCGTAGTTGAGTTCAAGCACGACAAAGGCGATGTAGGTCACACCACCGCAGATGAAAATTTCGATGACCTTGCCGCGAATGTAGTTGGCGATCTGCCGGTTCATCTCATGGGCGACCCGGGTGATCAACGCCCGCTCACGGGGCAGGTAACCGCGCACCCACTGGCCGATCATGGCCCGGTCCTTGAGGAAGAAAAACACCAGGATCGGTACCAGCACCAGGTAGATCATGATGTTCACCAGCAATGGCAGGCTCGACAGCGAGAACGTCAGTGCCCACTGACCAAACTTGCCGATTTCGCCGCGCGCCACTTCGATCGCCTGCAGCACTTGCTCATCGGACACCAGATGCGGATAGCGCTCGGGCAGCAGCAGCAACAGTGACTGCCACTTGGCGAGCATGCCGGGCAACTCGTTGAACAAGGTGATAAGTTGATGCCACAGCAGCGGCACGACCACCACGATAAACACCAGCAACAGCCCCATGAACAACGCAAAGACCAACCCCACCGCGACCCCGCCCGGCACACGCAGGCGTTCAAGCGTCACCACCAGCCCCTGCATCAGGTACGCCAGCACCATCCCGGCGAGCACCGGCGCCAGCATGCCGCCCAAGGTCAATACGGCGGTGAACGCCAGAAACAGCAGGACAGCCAGCACCACCGCTTCTTCATCGGAAAAATAGCGCTGAATCCAGTCGCGTAACACTTTGAACATCAATAATCCTTAGGAGCAAACGCTGCAGACTTCAGGCTTTTTTCAACCAGTAACGGTAAACACCCGCCTCATCTTCTTCACGAAGCAGGGTATGACCGGCCAATCGGGCAAAGGTGCGAAAGTCGCGCTGCGAACCTGCATCGGTGGCGATGACCTTGAGTACCGCGCCACTGGCCAGCCGATTGAGCTCCATCTTGGCCTTGAGCAGCGGCAACGGGCAATTCAGGCCGCTGGCGTCCAGTTCAACGTCATGCTCTACAGCATCGGTCATTGCATCACTCCGGATCAGGTGGTTGAGCTGCCTAGAATATCTGGTCGCAACGCCGGTGTCCGGCTACAGTAAGGTCTTTGTCGACTAAGGCTTTGTGCATGACATTTTTGCGCCCTACCCTGCTGACGCTCGCTTGCCTGCTCGCCTCACCGGGCTTCGCCGACGACCTGCCGTCACTCGGCGACGCCAGTTCTGCCATTGTCTCGCCACAACAGGAATACCAACTCGGCCGCGCATGGCTGGCCATGTTGCGCAGCCAGGTTTCGCAACTCAACGACCCGCAACTCAAGAATTACGTGGAATCCAGCGTTTACCGCCTGCTGGAGACCAGCCAGGTCACTGACCGGCGCCTGGAATTCATCCTGATCAACAGCCCGCAGCTCAACGCCTTTGCGGCGCCGGGCGGGATCGTCGGGGTCAACGGTGGCTTGTTCCTCAACGCCCAGACCGAAGGCGAATACGCCTCGGTACTGGCGCACGAACTGGCTCACTTGTCGCAGCGCCACTTTGCCCGGGGTATCGAAGCACAAAAACGCATGCAAGTTCCCATGATGGCTGCATTGCTGGCGGGTATCGTGGTAGCGGCCGCAGGTGGCGGTGACGCCGGGATCGCAGCCATTGCCGGCACACAGGCAGCAGCCATTCAGGAACAGCGGCGATTCTCCCGCCAGAACGAACAGGAAGCCGACCGTATCGGCCTCCTCAATCTGGAAAAGGCCGGTTACGATCCCCGCTCGATGCCAACCATGTTCGAGCGCCTGGGGCGTCAGTACCGCTACGATGCCAAGCCACCCGAGTTCCTGCTGACTCACCCGGTCACCGAATCGCGTATCGCCGACACCCGCAACCGCGCCGAACAGTTTCCAACGGGCGGCATTGAAGACAGCATGCGCTACCAGCTGATCCGCGCACGCGTACAGCTGATCTATGAAGAAACCCCGGGGCTCGGCGCCAAGCGCTTCCGCGCCCAACTCGACGAGAACCCGAAAAACGACGTGGCACGCTACGGCCTGGCGATCGCCCAGATCAAGGGCGGCCAACTGAACGAAGCACGGGAAAACCTCAAGCAGTTGCTGGCCAAGTCACCTAACGAAATCATCTACAACCTCGCTCAGGTCGATCTGGACATCACCAACAATCGCCTGGCGGATGCCCAGTCCCGGGTTGACCGCTTGATGACCCAGTACCCTGGCAACTACCCGCTTAACCAGGTGCGCGTCGACCTGCTGCTCAAGCAAAACCGCACCGCAGATGCGGAGAAAGCCCTCGAAAGCCTGCTCAAGTCACGGCCGGATGACCCGGACGTGTGGTATCAGGTTGCCGAGACGCGCGGACTGTCGGGCAATATCATCGGCCTGCATCAGGCGCGCGCCGAATATTTTGCCCTGGTCGGGGACTACAAACAGGCCATTCAGCAACTGGACTTCGCCAAACGCAAGGCCGGCAGCAACTTCCCGCTGTCTTCGCGGATCGACGCACGGCAACGCGAGCTGATGGAACAGGAGCGCTTGATCAAGGACATGATGGGCTGACGCCCCTGCAGACAAAAAGTCCGGACATAAAAAAACCGCCTCTTTCAAGGCGGTTTTTTATTCAGCCATCAACCGGGTTATTCAGCCAGTTTGAAGGTGATGAAGCTCGCACGACCTTGACGCAGTACCCGCATCGACACCGAACGGTTCTTTGGCAGCGCCTTGGCGATGTCCGCGAACTCCTTGGCGGAACCGATGGCCTGGTTGTTCAGGTGGGTGATCACATCACCCGGCTGCAGGCCGATCATGGCGGCAGGACCGTCCTGCACTTCCTTGATCACCACACCACCTTTGAGGTCGTAGGTTTTCTTCTGGTCGTCAGTCAGTTCGACCACGGAAACACCCAGGCGATTGCTGCTGCGCTCGATGCTGGATTTCGGCTCGGCGCCCATTTCCTTGTCTTCATCCGGTATGGCACCGACGGTCAGCTCGACATTTTTGCGCTTGCCGTCACGAATCACTTCCAGATCAGCCTTGGCGCCAGCCTTCAATGCGCCAACAAGGTGTGGCAGATCGGCCGACATGACGATTGGCTGACCGTTCATGCTCAGGATCACGTCGCCCACTTGCAGGCCACCCTTGGCAGCCGGGCCATCATCCTGGATCTGAGCCACCAGCGCACCCGCCGGTTTCTCCAGGCCAAACGACTCGGCGAGATCCTTGCTCACTTCCTGAATCACCACGCCCAGCCAGCCACGGCTGACCTTGCCACCGGATTTCAGCTGATTGGAAACATCCATGGCCACATCGATCGGGATTGCAAACGACACGCCCATGAAGCCACCGGAGCGGGTATAGATCTGCGAGTTGATCCCGACCACTTCACCGTTGAGGTTGAACAGCGGGCCGCCCGAGTTACCCGGGTTGATCGGCACGTCGGTCTGAATGAACGGCACATAGTTTTCATTCGGCAGGCTGCGACCGACGGCGCTGACGATGCCTTGGGTCACCGTGTGGTCGAAGCCGAACGGCGAACCGATAGCAACCACCCACTGGCCTGCCTTCAGGTCCTGGGATTTACCGAGTTTGAGCACCGGCAGATCCTTGCCTTCGATTTTCAGCAGCGCCACGTCGGAACGTGGATCGGTACCGACCAGCTTGGCCTTCATTTCGCTGCGATCGGCCAGACGGACGAGGATTTCGTCTGCGTCGGCGATCACGTGGTTATTGGTCAGGATGTAGCCATCAGACGAGATGATAAAACCCGAGCCCAGGGAAGTTGCCTCGCGCTGACGGTCACGAGGAGAACGCGATTGCGGCGGCATGCCCCGCTCGAAGAATTCGCGCAGCATTGGCGGCAGGCCTTCGAGGTCGGGCATTTGCTGGCTGACTTTGCGATCCGGCAGCTTTTGCGTGGTACTGATGTTCACGACCGCGGGCGAGGCCTGTTCGACCAGTTGCGTAAAGTCAGGCAATTCGACCGCTTGGGCGGTGACCGCCTGACCGAGCACCAGCACGGTGGCAATAATGGAAAGGTAGGACTTCAAGCGTGGTATCGACATACGGCTCCCGTTACGACGAGCAGGGTTAAGCGATATGGAGCAAGGAACACCGGGAACAATACGCCGGTATTTTTGTTCCGGGAACAACAAACAAGGCCAGAGCCGAGGGGCTCTGACCTATAAGAAATTTAAGGTTTTTTTGCAAATTGAAATGCTCACGAAACATTTCGAATTTAGCTCACTGCTTGGTTGCAGTAGCGTCGGTGCGCATTGAAAGCGCTATCCGTTCAGCAGTACCTACCGGTATCTCGCCGACGACGGTCACCATCATGTCGCCCTGCGCCGTGGTCAAGCGCCGGGAAACCGCAACGGTCGGCCCCAACTGAGTACGGGTATCGGTGACGGTTGCGCCATTCAACGGCTCGAGGAATACCGAAAAACGCGCCAGACCATCGTCGTACATCAGGCTATTGACCAGGGTCTTGGTCTGCGGATCCTTGCGAGCGGTACTGCTGGTCAGCTCGAAGCCGGGAGGCAACCAGTCGGAATGCCAGACCTGGGCAGTCTTGACGGCAGAAGCCTTGTCACTGTCGAGGTTGACTGGCTTGCAATCATTGCTGGCCTGCAGATCCTTTTCGGAAGGAACGTCGGCCGTATCCAGTTGCGTGAACTGGAAGCGCTCCAGCAACCGTCCCTTGTCGTCCAATAACAAAGACTTCAGAGGCAGGCCGGTTTCTTTGTCCAGATGCAGTTCAAAACCGTAGCGGTGTTGATCGCGGGGTTTCAGCGATACGATCACCGCCGAACGCCCGGCAACACGCGACTTGCCGATGACGGCGAGGTCATACCAATTCTTGAGCTTTTGAGGATCGAGTGCACGGGCAGCGGAGTTGGGGGAGTCCCCCAGCCCTGCTATCAGTGTGCCGCTGACGCATTGAGTATGCCCATCAATGCGAACGACTTCCTGAGCGGAGCCGTCGAGCTGGATCAATCGCTCGCGGACCTTTCCATCCTGGACGAGGTGCCAGATGTTATGGGTAGAAAAACTACCGTTACGCTCGTAGACGAAAGTACCCTGAAAGCTTTGCTGCTGCTCTGCCTGGCCCAGGCGGGTCAACCAGTCCTGGGCATCATCAGCTTGGGCTGGAACGATGAACCAGCCGCTGAGCAGAAGCGAAAGTAGAGGTATGGCGCGCATGATCCTCCTTAACGGTTTTCCAGACTTGCCGCACGAGCGTAAGGCAGAGCGCTCTCAGTACCTTTCAGTGCAGCCTGCTGTGCATGTTGGCGCAAGTAGCCTGGCAGACGCTGATCGTGCCAGCCTGGCTGACCTTGCAAAACGCCATTGGCCATTGGGCCTGTAGCTTCCGAACTCTCATTGTAGCCTGCCAGAACAGCAGGGCCTTTTACTTGAGGAGCGGCCAGTGCGGGTTGACTGGATTGCTGGGCCAGTTCGGTACCGGCGATCTCATCCTGGTTGTACAGACGCACACCGGCCAGTACCGCCAGGGTCACAGAAGCTGCGACCGCCAGACGACCCAGGCTGCGCCATGGACCGCGGGAAGCTTTTGCCGGAGAGGCTTCGTCAGCCAGGGCAGCAGAAACAGCCGCAGCGATGTCCAGGCGTGGAAGCAGCAGATCCTTGTGCATCACTGCCCGAGCGATCTGATAACGAGCCCAGGTTTCACGGGTTTCAACATCGTCGCAGGCATTCAATACCCGACGCAATTCCAATTCGTCCGCTTCGTTATCCATCACTGCGGACAGCGATTCCTGCAGGGCTTCACGACTCATGGCGTTCCTCTCTTGGCTGTCGCCGCTGTCTTTAGTTTTCCTGCAACAACGGCTGCAGGGCTTTGTCGATGGCCTCCCGGGCGCGGAAAATCCGGGAGCGCACGGTGCCTACCGGACATTGCATGACGCTCGCAATGTCCTCGTAACTCAGACCATCAAACTCACGTAAAGTTAAAGCCGTACGCAAATCTTCCGGCAGTTGCTGAATGGTTCGATGGACAGTGCCTTCGATCTCATCCCGCAGCAAAGCCCGTTCTGGCGACTCGAGATCCTTGAGGCCATGATCGCCATCGTAGAACTCTGCATCTTCGGAACTGACATCGCTATCCGGCGGCCGACGGCCGCGTGAAACCAGATAGTTTTTCGCCGTGTTGATGGCGATGCGGTAAAGCCACGTATAAAACGCGCTGTCTCCGCGAAAATTTCCAAGTGCACGGTACGCCTTGATAAAGGCTTCTTGTGCCACATCCTGGGCTTCATGGGTGTCGTGCACAAAACGCACGATCAACCCGAGAATTTTGTGCTGGTATTTCAGCACTAGCAGATCGAAAGCACGCTTGTCGCCGCGCTGAACGCGTTCGACCAGTTGCTGATCCTCTTCCTGGGTTAGCATGAACACTCCTCGATGAGCTCGGAGGAGGCTTGCAGAAGTAAACCACCAGACTTGCAAACATAGACTCGGGCTTTTCGCAAAAGTTCTCCCCCTCCAGGCAAGTTTCCTGCGGGCTCTGATTTGGCACGCACGAAAAGCGCAGCGCGAGTGGGCCCGGCTGCGCGAATAATCTTGTCATCGGATTCTTCGCCAGGGATCGAACTGCAATCCTGTACTGAATCCGACGCTGTCCCTTGTTTCAGGCAACGGTCTATTGATCTTGGCACTTTGGCAAAAGTTCCAAATATTTATAGCTGCGCCGAACCGACATTGTGCAACCGTGAAGCGAAAAAGACTGTTAAATCGGCGATACAGTCGTTCTCGCGCGCAACGGGCAGAAAAACATCCGACGAAGCGCCCGACATTTTGCGTCACAGTAGTTTCACAATGCCATGCTGGCTCGGGTATTGTGCCGTCCCCCCCCTCTATATACTAGTGGGCTGTGCGGCTGACCTGACTCGCCAATCCAGCTGCGCCACCCCCGACCCGGGTCGCTTTGAGCGGAATCCTGAAATGAGCCAACAGTTTCAACACGATGTTCTGGTAATTGGCAGCGGTGCTGCCGGCTTGAGCCTTGCGCTGACCTTGCCCGGTCATTTGCGCATTGCCGTATTGAGCAAAGGCAACCTCGCCAATGGCTCGACGTTCTGGGCCCAGGGTGGCGTTGCCGCCGTGCTGGACGACACCGACACCGTTGAATCCCATGTCGATGACACGCTCAATGCCGGCGGCGGCCTGTGCCATGAAGACGCGGTGCGCTTTACCGTCGAGCACAGCAAGGAAGCGATTCAATGGCTGATCGACCAGGGCGTGCCTTTTACCCGCGATGAACAGTCGGGCAATGAAGATGGCGGGTTCGAATTCCACCTGACCCGCGAAGGCGGTCACAGCCATCGGCGCATCATCCACGCCGCCGATGCCACGGGCGCTGCCATTTTCACAACCCTGCTCGAGCAGGCCAGGAAACGACCGAACATCGAACTGCTGGAGCAGCGGGTTGCGGTAGACCTGATCACCGAGAAACGCCTGGGACTCGAAGGTGATCGCTGCCTCGGTGCTTATGTGCTCAATCGCGGTACTGGCGAAGTCGATACCTATGGCGCCCGCTTTGTGATCCTCGCCTCCGGCGGAGCGGCCAAGGTTTACCTGTACACCAGTAACCCCGACGGCGCCTGCGGCGATGGCATCGCCATGGCCTGGCGCTCAGGCTGCCGGGTGGCGAACCTGGAGTTCAACCAGTTTCACCCCACCTGCCTGTATCACCCGCAGGCCAAGAGCTTCCTGATCACCGAAGCCCTGCGCGGCGAGGGTGCCCACCTCAAGCTGCCCAACGGCGAGCGCTTCATGCAGCGCTTCGATCCACGGGCAGAACTGGCGCCACGGGACATCGTCGCCCGGGCCATCGACCATGAAATGAAACGCCTGGGTATCGATTGCGTCTATCTGGACATCAGCCACAAGCCCGAATCCTTTATCAAGACGCACTTCCCGACGGTGTACGAACGCTGCCTGGAATTTTCCATCGACATCACCAAACAGCCGATTCCGGTGGTCCCGGCGGCGCACTACACCTGCGGTGGCGTGATGGTCGATCAACAGGGCCGCACCGACGTGCCGGGGCTGTACGCCATTGGCGAAACCAGTTTCACCGGCCTGCACGGCGCCAACCGCATGGCCAGCAACTCCCTGCTTGAATGTTTCGTTTATGCCCGCTCGGCGGCCACGGACATTCTCGAACAGTTGCCCCGGGTTCCAATGCCCGCCCCCCTTCCCGCCTGGGATGCGAGCCAGGTTACCGATTCCGATGAAGACGTGATCATTGCGCACAACTGGGATGAGCTGCGGCGGTTCATGTGGGACTACGTTGGCATCGTGCGCACCAACAAGCGCCTGCAACGGGCACAACACCGCGTACAACTGTTGCTGGATGAAATCGACGAGTTCTACAGCAACTACAAGGTCAGCCGGGATCTGATCGAGCTGCGCAACCTGGCCCAGGTGGCCGAGCTGATGATTTTGTCAGCCATGGAGCGCAAGGAAAGCCGTGGCCTGCATTACACCCTCGACTACCCGGACATGTTGCCGGTCGCGCTGGACACTATTCTGGTGCCGCCCACCTACGTCGGCTGAATTTGAGCCGGACCCGCAGGCGTCGGTGCACATCCGCCGCCTGCGCATCCCGGGGCACGCAAATGGCCCTGACCCGGCGCTCGCCCCGCAGACGGAAACGCAAGACCACCACCAACGGCAGCGCCAGGCTGTCCGGCCTCAGCTGCACGGGCTGCCAACCCTTGGCCCGGCTCCACAACTGCCAGCCATCGGCATCGCGCCGCAAGCCGCAAATGGCCTGCGGGTGCGTCAACAGAATCCCCCGGGGCAGCAGCCAGACACCGTGAGCCACGCACAGCACAACGCCGAGCGAGCTGGCCCAGAGCGGAATCGACAGTAAAAACAACGAACCCAGCGCGAACAGCTGGGCCAGCAGATACGCCGCCAGCAACTGCCGTGAGGCATGCCAGCGGCATTCGAACGAATTACTTGGGCTGGACACGATCCAGAATCATGCGGACCATGCGTTGCAGCTCGGGATCTTCCGATTCGCTGCGTTCCATGAACCAGCCGAACATGTCCTGATCCTCACACGTCAGCAGTCGGACGTACAACGCGCGATCCACCTCGTTGAGCGTTGCGTAAACCTCTTTCGTGAACGGTACCAGCAACACGTCAAGCTCAAGCATGCCACGGCGGCTGTGCCAAAAGAGGCGGTTCAGTTCAACATCTTCGACCATGGAGCGCTCCTCAAATAGGCCGCAAGTATACAGGCCCGCGCACCGTCGAACAGTCGGCTTTGGTCGGGCACCGACGAACCTTTGTTAACTACCCATTTCCAAGGCAGCCCCTTATGATGTCCTCCAGACTTTTTACCCTGCGATGACCCATGGCCGATTCTGCTTTTTTCTGCACTCTTTCTCATGAAGGCGTTCTCGCGGTCCGCGGCGCGGACGCCAGCAAATTCCTGCAAGGCCAACTGACCTGCAATCTCAATTACTTGAGCGATACCCAGGCCAGCCTCGGTGCGCGCTGCACGCAAAAAGGCCGGATGCAATCGAGCTTTCGCATCCTGCTCGAGGGTGACGGCGTGGTCCTGGCCATGGCCAGCGAATTGCTCGAACCGCAACTGGCGGACCTGAAAAAGTACGCGGTGTTCTCCAAATCGAAACTGACCGACGAGAGTGCCGCCTGGGTCCGCTTCGGCATTGACCATGGCGACGCCGCACTGGCCAGCCTCGGCCTGGACCTGGCGGCAGAAACCGACAGCGTCGTGCGCAGCGATGGACTGATTGCCATCCGTGTTTCGCCGCAACGCGCCGAGTTGTGGGTCGCCGCAGGTCTTGCCGATGCGGTCAAAGGCAAGCTGTCGGCGGTGCTGAGCGAAGGTGACCTGAATCAATGGTTGCTGGGCCAGGTCCGTGCAGGGATCGGCCAGGTCATGCCCGGCACCCGCGAGTTGTTCATCCCGCAGATGCTCAACCTGCAAGCGGTCGGTGGCGTGAGCTTCAAGAAAGGTTGCTACACCGGCCAGGAAATCGTCGCGCGCATGCAGTACCTGGGCAAACTCAAGCGTCGCCTGTATCGCCTGCAACTGGCGGCCGGCGAGCTGCCGGAACCGGGTATCGCGCTGTTCTCCCCGACCCATGGCAGCTCTATCGGCGAAGTGGTGCTGGCTGCCCGCGCCGGGCAAGGCATTGAACTCCTGGCGGTGTTGCAAGCCGAAGCGGCAGACAGTGGAGACATCCACCTGGGGGCGCTCGAAGGGCCGTCCTTGCAGCTGCTCGACCTGCCTTATGAACTGGATCGCGATCGCGAAATCCAGCAATAACGGCAGCACTTGGCGTTACACCCAGGGGGCGTTCTCAATTAGTTTTCACGTCGCGCCGGGCCTGCTGTTGTGCAGGGCAAGGCGCGAGAAGCGTGGTTTGGTCATTCCAAATAAGCTTCGAGCAACGCAGCCCTGCACAACAGCAGGCCCGGCCCTTCGGGTTGTGCCTTAAAGCGGGCCAGGCTGCGTTGCAGGCCTTGCAAAGGGAACAACCATTCCCAGCGGCCTGCGCCTTGCCTGGCCCGCTTTAAGGCGACAACGCGACGGGAAAACTAATTGAGAACGCCCCCAGAGAGACTAAATGAGCGAGCTGGCGGAAAAGGTCCAACAGGATTTGGTTGAGGCCATCAACAACGATGACCTGGTTCTGCCCACGTTACCGGAAGTGGCCCTGCAAATTCGCAAGGCTGCGGAAAACCCGGAAGTCAGCGTCAGTACCCTGAGCAAAGTGATCGGCCGTGATACCGCGCTGTCGGCGCGCCTGATCAAAGTGGTCAACAGCCCGCTGTTGCGCGCGACCCAGGAAGTGACTGACCTGCACACCGCGATCACTCGCCTGGGCATCAACTACAGCTGCAACCTGGCGATCGGCCTGGTCATGGAGCAGATTTTCCACGCCCGCTCCGACGTGGTGGAACAGAAAATGCGCGAAGTCTGGCGCAAAAGCCTGGAAATCGCCGGTGTCAGCTATGCCCTGTGCCGCAGTTACACCCGGCTCAAGCCCGACCAGGCCGCCCTTGGCGGGCTGGTGCATCAGATCGGCGTACTGCCGATCCTGACCTACGCCGAAGATCACTATGAACTGCTGTCCGACCCGGTCAGCCTCAACCATGTGATCGACCGGATTCATCCCCTGATCGGCGAAAAACTGCTCAAGGTCTGGGACTTTCCCGACATGCTGGTGCAGGTACCGCAGCTCTACCTGAATTTCAAACGCCAGTCGGCGCAGATCGACTATGTGGATCTGGTGCAGGTGGCCAGCCTGTATTGCCACAAGGACACCGACCATCCGTTCGCTCGTATTGACCCGCTGAGCGTGCCGGCCTTCAATGCACTGGGCATCGACATCGACGACGAGGCGATGTGCGCCGACCTGGAAGAAACCCGCACGATGTTTTACTGATCAAAGACCGCGTCGCCCCCTTCGCGAGCAAGCCCGCTCCCACATTTGATCTGCGGCGACTCGGTTCAATGTGGGAGCGGGCTTGCTCGCGAAGGGGCCAGAACAGACACCGCATCACTCCCCTGCAACAAAGCTCACCCGCACCTTCAACCCCGCCCGTTCACCATCGTGCAGGCTGATCTGCGCCAGATGCGCGCGGCAGATCTCGCCGACAATCGCCAAACCCAACCCTGAACCGGCCACTTGTTGATTGCGCCGGTAAAAGCGCTCGAATACCCGGTCGCGCTCCTCAAGAGGAATACCGGGGCCATCATCTTCGACTTCCAGCACGGCGGGGGCCGAGACCCGCAGAATCACGTTGCCGCCTGGCGGGGTATGAGCCAGGGCGTTATCCACCAGATTGCTCAGCAGTTCGTTCAATAGCGTCGGCTCGCCCCGCAACCAGACGGGTTCATCCGCTTCCAGCGCCAGCGCGATGCCGCGCTTGTGGGCCAACGGCGCCATGGCCATGCCCAGCTCCCGGGCCAATTGACTGAGGTCGAGCAACTGCGCGCCACCCTCGGCAATCGCCCGGGCGCCATTTTCGACCCGTGCCAGGGAAAGCAACTGATTGGCCAGGTGGGTCAAGCGGTCAGTGCCCTGGGCGGCGGTCTCCAGCGTGCTGCGCCAGGTATCGGGCTCGGATGAGCGCATGCCCAGCTCCAGTCGCGCCTTGAGGGCTGCCAATGGCGTGCGCAGTTCGTGGGCGGCATCGGCTATGAATTGCGCCTGCTTCTCGAACTGTCCACGTAGACGCTCGGTAAAGTGATTGAGGGCGCGCACCAGCGGCCACAATTCGCGCTGCACTTCCACCAATGGCAAGGGGCGCAGATCGTCCGGCTGGCGCTCTTCCACCGCCGTGCGCAGGCGCTCCAGCGGGCGCAACGCGGCACTCACCGCAAACCACACCAGCATCAACGCACCGATTGCCAGCATGCCCAGGCGCAGCAAGGTATCCGCCGCCAGACTGCGGGCCATGCTGACGCGCGCCTCATCGGTTTCCGCCACGCGGATTTCCGCCATGCCGTTCATGTTGGGCTCGCTCACGGGCTTGAGCAGGCTCACCACGCGCACGTTCTGCCCGCGGTACTGGGCGTTGTAGAAACGCGCCAGCGCCGGGTAGTCATCGGTGCGCGGCGTTCCCGGCGGTGGCGCGGGCAGGTTTTCGTAACCGGAAATCAGCTTCTGGTTGATGTCGTTGACCAGGTAGAAAATTCGCCCGGCACTGTCGTAGGCAAAGGTATCGAGGGCCACGTAGGGCACGTCGGCACTCAGGGTGCCGTCGCGCTGGGAAACGCCGGCGGCGATGGTGCGCGCCGAGGCCAGCAAGGTCCGGTCATAGGCCGTGTCGGCGGCTTCACGACCGTTCCAGTAGGCGCTCAACCCGCTGGCCAGCATCAACACCACCAGCAACAGCGCCAGGTTCCACAACAACCGCCAGCGCAAGCTGCTGGGCTTATGCATCGCGGCTTTCCAGCAAGTAACCGAGGCCACGGAAGGTCACGATGGCGACCGGTTGGCCGTCAAGCTTCTTGCGCAGGCGGTGCACGTAGATTTCGATCGCATCGGGACTGGCCTCTTCATCCAGGCCGAACACTTGCGACGCCAGTTGCTCCTTGCTCATCACCCGACCGGGGCGCGCGATCAGGGCTTCGAGTACCGCCTGTTCGCGGGAGGTCAGGGTGAGCAATTCTTCACCGAGGGTGAAACGCCGGGTTTCCAGGTCATAGGCCAGCACACCACAACGCTGGATACGTTCACCGCCCAGCACACTGCGGCGCAGCAACGCCTTGACCCGGGCTTCGAGTTCGGTCAGTTCGAACGGCTTGGCCAGGTAATCGTCGGCGCCCAGGTTCAGGCCATGGACCCGATCCTTGACGTCGCTGCGGGCGGTCAGCATCAGTACCGGCAGGTTCTTGCCCCGCGCCCGCAGGCGCGCCAGCACTTCGAAACCATCCATGCGCGGCAAGCCGACATCGAGGATCGCCATGGCGTATTCCTCGCTGCCCAGCGCCAGGTCGGCGGCCACGCCATCGTGCAGAACGTCCACGGTCAACCCGGTGCTCTTGAGCGCCTGGGCGACACTTTCGGCGAGCTGCAAATGGTCTTCGACGAGCAGGACACGCATGGATCTATACCTCGTTCAGGGATGGCCGACGCCATTCTTTGGCGCGGAGTTTACAGCCGCAATCACCGCTGTGAAGCCCGAAAAACCGTGAAAGCCCGCTGAAAGGTTAGCGAAAGGTTGGGTGGTTAGAGTCGCACCACGGATGGTTTCGACTGCCGACCATCGAATCGTAGTTTGAAAACGTGCTTTGACATGTAACTACCGAAAAACGCCTCGAAGCGTTTTCGTCAATAAGAACAATAAACGAGGTACTGCACCATGCTGTCCACACAGCTTCAGGCTTGCCCGCCCCGCCCTTTCTCTTGTTCCCCGATGTTTACGCTTGCCAGCGCCGAAGCCGGCTGCCCGTCGCTCGATCCGTGCGGATTCGAACACGCCAGCGCCGCGCGAAATCGTCGCATCTGAATCATCCCGAAAAACAACAACTCCACTGGAGACAAAAATGAATCGTTCAATGCGCCGTTTCGCCCTCGCCGCCAGCTGTGTGCTGTTCGCCGGCCAACTCATGGCCGAGCCTAAACGCCCGGAATGCATCGCCCCGGCCTCGCCCGGTGGTGGTTTCGACCTGACCTGCAAACTGGCGCAAAGCGCGCTGGTCAACGAAAAACTGCTGACCAAACCGATGCGGGTGACCTACATGCCCGGCGGTGTCGGCGCGGTGGCGTACAACGCGGTGGTCGCCCAGCGTCCGGCCGATGCCGGTACGTTGGTGGCCTGGTCCAGTGGTTCGCTGCTGAACCTGGCCCAAGGCAAGTTCGGTCGTTTCGATGAAAGCAATGTGCGCTGGCTGGCCGCCGTCGGCACCAGCTACGGCGCCATCGCGGTGAAGAGCGATTCGCCCTACAAGACCCTCGACGATCTGGTCCAGGCCCTGAAGAAAGATCCGAGCAAAGTGGTGATCGGTTCCGGCGGCACCGTCGGCAGCCAGGACTGGATGCAGACCGCGCTGATCGCCAAGGCCGCCGGGATCAACCCGCGTGACCTGCGTTACGTCGCCCTCGAAGGTGGTGGCGAGATCGCCACGGCCCTGCTTGGCGGTCACATCCAGGTTGGCAGCACCGATATTTCCGACTCCATGCCACACATCCAGAGTGGTGACATGCGTCTGCTGGCGGTGTTCTCCGACAAGCGTCTGGACGAGCCGGAAATGAAGAACATCCCGACCGCCCGCGAACAAGGCTACGACATCGTCTGGCCGGTGGTTCGCGGTTTCTACCTGGGGCCGAAAGTCAGCGACGAGGACTACGCCTGGTGGAAGGACTCCTTCGACAAACTGCTGGCTTCACCGGAGTTCGCCAAGTTGCGCGACCAGCGTGAACTGTTCCCGTTCGCCATGACCGGCCCGGAGCTGGACACCTATGTGAAGAAGCAGGTCGCGGACTACAAAGTGCTGGCCAAAGAGTTCGGCCTGATCCAGTGATCGCCTCTGTCTAGCGGCTGCGACTCCGTTTGGCGGAGTCGCGGCACAGGAGTTCCTCATGCTCTTACAACGCATTTTTGCTTCGGTGCTGTTGCTGGCCTGTCTCAGCCTGGTGCTGATGGCCTTGCCCTATCAGGCACCTTTTTCCTACGAACCGATCGGCCCACGCGCGTTCCCCCTGTTGATGCTGGGGCTGATGGGCCTGGCGCTGGTTTACATGGTGTATCGGCCCTCGCCGATCAAGCACACCGATGAAGATCCGCCGATGGATCGCGAGACCCTGACCAAAATTGGTGTTTGCGTGCTGTTGCTGCTCGTCTTCGCCGGGCTGTTCGAACCGCTGGGTTTCATCCTCAGCAGCATGCTGGTTGGCATTCCAATGGCTCGCCTGTACGGCGGGCGCTGGCTGCCGGGCGCGATCATCATCAGCCTGATGAGCGTCGGCCTGTACCTGCTGTTCGACAAAGTCATGGACGTGCCACTGCCTCTGGGCCTGCTCGACGTTCTGGAGAACTGATATGGATACGCTTGGTTACTTGAGTCACGGCTTCGGCGTCGCACTCACCCCTTACAACCTGGTGACCGCTCTCAGCGGCACGCTGATCGGTACGGTCGTCGGCCTGCTTCCGGGGCTGGGCCCAATCAATGGCGTGGCGTTGTTGATCCCGATCGCTTTCGCCCTCGGCCTGCCACCGGAGTCGGCGCTGATCCTGCTGGCCGCGGTTTACCTGGGTTGCGAATACGGCGGTCGTATCAGTTCGATCCTGTTGAACATCCCGGGCGAAGCTTCCACCGTCATGACCACCCTCGATGGCTACCCGATGGCCCGCCAGGGTCTGGCCGGTGTGGCGTTGTCGTTGTCGGCCTGGAGTTCTTTCATCGGCGCCTTCATTGCGACCTGCGGGATGGTCGTGTTCGCGCCGATGCTGGCGAAATGGGCGATTGCCTTCGGTCCGGCGGAGTATTTCGTACTGATGGTGTTCGCCATTGTCTGCCTCGGCGGCATGGCGGGTGACAGGCCGCTCAAGACCTTCATCGCGGCGCTGATCGGCCTGTTCCTGTCGACCGTCGGCATTGATGCCAACAGTGGCGTTTACCGTTTCACCGGGGACAACATCCACCTCACCGACGGCATTCAATTCGTAGTCCTGGTGCTGGGCCTGTTTTCCATCAGCGAAATTCTCCTGCTGCTGGAAAAAACCCACCGTGGCCAGGAAGCCTTCCAGGCCACCGGCCGGATGCTGTTCAACTTCAAGGAAGCCGCTTCGGTGTTCTGGGTGAACATGCGTTGCGGTGTGCTCGGTTTCATCATGGGCGTGTTGCCGGGTGCGGGCGCCACACTGGCCAGCGCCGTGGCCTACATGACCGAGAAACGTATCGCTGGCCCAAGCGGAAAATTCGGACAAGGCGACAAGCGTGGCCTGGCGGCACCGGAAACCGCCATTGGCGCAGAAGCGTGCGGTGCACTGGTGCCGATGCTGACCCTTGGCGTTCCCGGCTCGGGCACCACGGCCGTGATGATCGGCGCGTTGTCGCTGTACAACATCACGCCGGGTCCACTGCTGTTTCAACAGCAACCGGACATCGTCTGGGGCCTGATCGCTTCGTTGTTCATCGCCAACATCATGCTGGTGATCCTCAACATTCCGATGATTCGGATCTTCACCAAAATCCTTGCCGTACCAAACTGGGCGCTGGTACCGATGATCGCAATCATCACCGCCATTGGCGTGTACGCCGTGCATGCCACGACTTTCGATCTGTTCCTGATGATCGGCATCGGCATCTTCGGTTACATCCTGCGCAAGCTGGACTTCCCGTTGTCCCCGGTGTTGCTGGGTTTCATCCTCGGTGGCTTGATGGAGCAGAACCTGCGTCGGGCGCTGTCGATTTCCAACGGTTCGCTGGATATTCTCTGGTCGAGCGGTATCACCGTCGGTGTCTGGGGGTTGATCGTGGTCATGTTGCTGGTGCCCATTGTGCGTATCTGGCGTAAACGTTCGGTTACCCGGCGCGTTATCGCCGATGTCTGATCGAACACCTTTCAAAGCCTGGTGGGGAACCCCGCTGGTCGGCCTGCTGGGCGGTTACCTCGCCAGCCAGGTCGGCTGGCCTTTGCCGTGGATGGTCGGCTCGTTGCTGGCGATCATCCTCGTGCGCTGCCTGACCCCTTGGCAACTGGCCGAAATCCCTGGCGGCCGCAAGTGCGGCCAGTGGATCGTCGGCATCGGTATCGGCCTGCACTTCACCCCGCTGGTGATGGAGCAGGTACTGAGTCATTTCGGTCTGATCTTCTTCGGGGCGTTGGTCACCAGCCTGTCCGCCGTGGTCGGCGTGTGGCTGATGCGCCGCACCGGTGAAGATCGCGCCACAGCCTTCTTTTCCAGCATGCCCGGCGGTTCCGGGGAGATGGTCAACCTCGGCGCGCGTAATGGTGCGGTGCTCAGCCGTGTCGCGGCGGGGCAAAGTTTGCGGGTGTTGGTGGTGGTGCTGTGCGTACCAGCAGCCTTCAAGTATCTGCTGGGTGACGGTGCGCCGATTTCCCACGCGGGCAGCATCGATTGGCGCTGGCTGGCGGTGCTGTTTCCTGCTGGCGCATTGGCGGCCTGGATCTGGGAACGCCTGCGTCAACCCAACCCCTGGCTGTTCGGGCCGTTGCTGGTCAGTGCGGCGGTCAGCATCGGCTGGGATCTGCACATCGGCCTGCCCAACGGCGGCAGCCAGATCGGCCAGTGGTTGATCGGCAGCGGTCTGGGCTGTCACTTCAACCGGCAGTTTTTCCGGCGTGCGCCATCGTTCATGGGCCGCACCTTGATCGGCACGGTGCTGTCCATGCTGATTGCGACTGCCGCAGCACTGGGCTTGAGTGCGCTGACCCACCTGGATCTGCGCTCACTGACATTGGGCATGATGCCGGGCGGTATTGCCGAGATGAGCCTGACGGCGGAGACCCTGCAATTGTCGGTGCCGCTGGTGACGGCGATGCAGGTGATGAGGTTGTTGTTTGTGCTGTTTCTGGCGGAGCCGTTGTTCAAGTACTGGAATCGTGATCCGGATTCAGACAACTAATCCGAGTCGCCCCCATCGCGGGCAAGCCCGCTCCCACAAGGACCGCGCAAACCCTGTGGGAGCGGGCTTGCCCGCGATGGGGCCCTTAAGGTCAATACTCAAACCGGCGGCAACCGCCACTCGATCGGCGTCTCGCCATTCTGCTCCAGAAACTTGTTTGTCCGGCTGAAATGCCCGCAACCGAGGAAGCCGCGATAGGCGGACAGCGGTGACGGGTGCACCGAAGTCAGCACCAGGTGCTTGGTCGCATCGATCAGCTTCTGCTTGCTCTGGGCATGGGCGCCCCACAGCATGAACACCAGGTGCGGCTGCTGCTGGCTGACCACTTCAATGACCCGATCGGTGAAAAACTGCCAGCCCTTGTCCTTGTGGGCATTGGCGTTGGCGCGCTCGACGGTCATGGTGGTGTTGAGCATCAGCACGCCCTGATCGGCCCAGCTCTGCAGGTAGCCATGGTTGGGGATGTCGATGTTCAGGTCGCGCTTGAGCTCTTTATAGATGTTCACCAGCGACGGTGGCGCCGGTACGCCAGGTTGCACCGAGAAGCACAAACCGTGGGCCTGGCCCGGGCCGTGATAGGGATCCTGACCGAGGATCACCACCTTGACCTTGTCCAGCGGCGTGGAATTGAGCGCGTTGAAAATCATCGGCCCCGGCGGATAGATCTCCTTGCCGGCCGCCCGTTCCTGTTGCAGGAAGTTTCGCAACTCTGCCATGTAAGGCTGGTCGAATTCGGCACGCAGTGCCTCCTTCCAGCCCGGTTCGAGTTTGATACGGTCGTCAGCAGTCATGGTTACATCCGGCAAAAACAATGGGGCGAACCCTAGGAAAGCTCACCACGCTTGTCAATTGATCTGATACAGATCCGGCACTTTCCCACACAGCGATCATACTTAACCCTCAAATTCCCGATCGAGGTCACGATGAATCTGCACTTCGAAGAACTCACCGGCACCGACGGCGCACGCATCGGCATCGCCAGTCTGGATGCCGAAAAGTCCCTGAACGCCCTGTCCCTGCCCATGATCAACGCCCTGCGCGACCGCATGGAAGCCTGGGCCAAGGACCCGCAGATCGTCTGCGTCCTGTTGCGCGGCAATGGCGCCAAGGCCTTTTGCGCCGGCGGTGAAGTGCGCAGCCTGGTGCAAGCCTGTCGCGTCCATCCGGGTGAAGTACCGCCACTGGCTGCGCAGTTTTTTGCGGCGGAGTATCGCCTGGACTTCAAACTGCACACCTACCCCAAGCCGTTGATCTGCTGGGGGCACGGCTATGTGCTCGGCGGCGGCATGGGACTGTTGCAAGGAGCGAGCACCCGTATCGTCACGCCGAGCAGCCGCCTGGCCATGCCGGAGATCAGCATCGGCCTGTACCCGGATGTTGGCGCCAGCTGGTTCCTGTCGCGCCTGCCCGGCAAGCTCGGGTTGTTCCTGGGCCTGACCGGCGCGCACATGAACGGCCGCGATGCCATCGATCTGGACCTGGCGGATCGTTTTATGCTCGATGAGCAGCAGCCGAAGTTGATCGAAGGCCTGCTGCAACTGAACTGGCAGGAACAGACACCCATGCAGCTCAACAGCCTGCTCAAGGCCTTGCAGCAGGAAGCCGTGGCGCAGATGCCCGAAGCCCAGTGGCTGCCACGTCGTCGTCAGATCGACGAGCTACTGGATGTCAGCGATGTGCGTTGCGCCTGGAAGGCCATCAGCGCCCTGCGCGACCACAGCGACCTGTTGTTCAGTCGCGCGGCCAGGACCCTGAGTGAAGGCGCGCCGCTGACCGCGCATCTGGTATGGGAACAGATCATCCGGGCCCGGCACCTGTCGCTGGCCGAAGTCTTCCAGATGGAATACACCCTGAGCCTCAACTGCTGCCGTCATCCGGAATTCAGCGAAGGTGTGCGTGCACGGTTGATCGACAAGGACCAGAAGCCGCACTGGCACTGGCCGGACATCAACACCGTGCCGGACGCTGTGGTCGAGGCGCATTTTCACAAGGCCTGGGAAGGTCGGCATCCGCTGGCGGATTTGTCCGAATACTGAAAACTGCACACAACACTGTGGGAGCGGGCTTGCTCGCGAAGGCGTCATCTCAGCAACATTGATGTTGACTGACACTCCACCTTCGCGAGCAAGTCGAATCGTCGCACCGCCGCTCCCACATTCAGAGTTGTGTTTTATACAAAGCTATCGGTGGCCGCCCCGCCCGTTGCGATAGCCGCGACCGTTACCGCGATAGTCGTTGTTCCAGTTCCCGCGGTTACGGCCGTCCCAGCCATGGTTCTGATGCGTGCGGTAGTCGCCCCGCGACGGCTGATAATAACGAGTGGCCGACTGGGAATGGCGCGACGATTGATGCATCCGCGGCTGCGAGTAATAGCGCGACGGTTGATATATCCGCGGCTGTGAGTAATAGCGCGGTGTCGGCTGGTAATACCGCGCTGGAGGCACGTAGTACCGGGGCGGCGGTGTGTAGTAACCGCCACCATTGGAGTAGTAGGAACTCCCTCCGGCGTAATAGGTTGGCGATGGCGAGGTATAGACCTCGGAACTGTAGTAACTGCCTCCTTCATCGTAGTAAGGCACGCACCCACCAAGGGACAATCCCAACACTGCAAGCAGTAGAATTCGGCGCAGCTTTTTTTGACAGAGCATGGCGGCCTCCTGGACCGCGGATGAGCCACACCAGCGACGCTGGCAGGCGACAGTCAAATGTTCGGTGACTGTCGAAAGATCAGACACCGAATTCGGAATCTGGTGCGTCCCCGAAACAAGTAGAAACATCTGCCCGATGAAAGGTTTTTCATCCATTCACGCCCTGATCAACGGTGTCCACCACGATGTCCACCGCCATGGTGTCCACCGCCATGATGTCCACCACCGTGACCACGGTAATAACCATACCCGCCGTAGTAATAGGCGCGATAACCACCGTAATAGCGCGGACCGTAGTAACCGTAGTAATAGGGCGAGTAATAGCCGGGGTAGTAATAAGATCCCCCGTAGACGTCGACAGGACCGTCGTAGTAGTAGCAGCCAGACAGTCCGAGACCAAGCACTGCAGCCAACAACAATCGACGTAACATGGCGGCCTCCGTAAAGACCTGTGACAGCAGTCGGCACACACCGGCTGACACCTGTTTTGACTGGCAATCCCCTGCCAAGTGCGATGTCGCACCCACCGTCTGATCAGCGGCGGACAGGTTCCAAAGCGGTGCACCCGCGCACCATCACAAGGCAGTGCGCCTTTCCAATCAACACCGTCAACCTCCCTGTCTCCCACACTAGAGCGCTCGGGCCAACTTGGCACGCCTCTCGCTTTAACAACCGGGTGCAGGAGTCACTACAGGTTCGCGGCACCACAATTTGCAAATGGCTGACTAGGGTTCCGGCTCGCAAACGCGAGTGACTGGTCCGAGAGTTGGCGACCTCCAGTTGAGGTTACACGGCGGGACAAAAGCCCGGGAGACAAGCCACCGTTAGCGGTGTCGCTGCCGTCCTGTCCGTCCTTGATCAACTGGAGAACCACCATGTCCCAGCTTCGTTTACCCGCCCTGCTAGCCGCTGCGTTCGCAGCCCTCGTGAGCTTCTCGTCCCAGGCTGCCCAGAAAGACCACTTCAGCGTGTGCTGGACCATTTACGCCGGCTGGATGCCGTGGGAGTACGCCGGCAGCCAGGGCATCGTCGACAAATGGGCGAAGAAGTACGGCATCCAGATCGACGTGGTGCAGCTCAATGACTATGTCGAATCGATCAACCAGTACACCGCCGGCCAGTTCGACGGCTGCACCATGACCAACATGGACGCGCTGACCATTCCGGCCGCCGGCGGCGTCGACAGCACCGCGCTGATCGTCAGTGATTTCTCCAACGGCAACGACGGCATCGTGCTCAAGGGTGAAGGCAAGACAGTCACCGACCTCAAGGGCATGGACGTCAACCTGGTAGAGCTCTCGGTCTCCCATTACCTGCTGGCCCGGGCGCTGGATTCGGTGGACCTCACCGAGAAAGACCTGAAAGTGGTCAACACCTCCGACGCCGATATCTCGGCCGCCTTCAACACCGAACAGGTCAACGCCGTCACCACCTGGAACCCGATGCTCTCGGACATCAAGGCCAAGCCCGCGGTGACCGAAGTGTTCAATTCGAGCCAGATCCCCGGCGAAATCATGGACATGATGGTGGTCAACAGCGCCACCCTCAAAGACAACCCGGCCCTGGGCAAGGCACTGACCGGTGCCTGGTTTGAAGTGGTCGAGTTGATGAACGCGAAAAACGCCGCCGGCAAAGCCGCACTGGAACACATGGCCAAGGCCTCGGGCACTGACCTGGCGGGTTTCCAGGCGCAACTGGACACCACCCGATTGTTCGCCACGCCCAAGGAAGCCCTGGCGTTCAGCACCAGCAAGCAACTGCCGGAAACCATGCGCAAAGTCGCCGAGTTCTCCTTCCAGCACGGCTTGCTGGGTGAAGGCGCCAAGGACACCAGCGCTGTCGGCATGGCCTTCGCCAACGGCGTGACCAGCGGCGACAAAGGCAACCTCAAGCTGCGCTTCGACCCGAGCTACGTGCAAATGGCCGCCGACGCCAAGCTGTAATCAGGAGAACCGGCCATGCGCCTGATCAACCGTCATCCGGACCGCCCGAGTCGCCTGTTGTTGGTGATCCTGCCGTTCGCCCTGGTGCTGTTCGCCTATTTCATGGGTTCGGCCGAGCGACTACTGGACAACCCCAACGACAAGCTGCTGCCCAGCGCCGTGCAGATGGCCGATGCGGTGAAACGCCTGGCCTTCGTGGCCGACACCCGCACCGGCGACTACCTGCTCTGGCAGGACACAGCCTCAAGCCTGCAACGCCTGGCCATCGGCCTGGGCATCAGCGCCCTGGCCGGGCTGTGCCTGGGTATCGCCGCCGGCACCCTGCCGCTGTTCGGTGCGCCGTTGTCCCCCCTGCTGACGGTGCTGTCGATGGTGCCACCGCTGGCGATCCTGCCGATCCTGTTCATCGTCTTCGGCCTGGGGGAATTGTCGAAAGTGATGCTGATCGTCATCGGCATCACCCCGGCGCTGGCCCGGGACCTGGAACAGCGTGCCCGGGAAATTCCCGTGGAACTGCTGATCAAGGCCCAGACCCTCGGCGCCTCCACCTGGACCCTGATGCTGCGGGTGGTGCTGCCGCAACTGTTGCCACGGCTGTTGATCTCGTTGCGCTTGATGCTCGGCTCGGCATGGCTGTTCCTGATCGCCGCCGAAGCCATTGCCTCCACTGATGGCCTCGGCTACCGGATCTTCCTGGTGCGCCGCTACCTGGCGATGGATGTGATCTTGCCCTACGTGGTGTGGATCACCCTGCTCGCCTGGCTGATGGATTGGGGCCTTAAACGCCTGACGCGTCGGGCGTTCCCCTGGTATGAGGGGGCCGCCAAATGAGCTTCATCACGGTTAAAAACGTCTGGCAACAATACGCCGATCAGGTGGTGCTCGAAGGCCTCAACCTGAACGTCAACGAGGGTGAGTTCTGCACACTGGTGGGGGCGTCCGGCTGCGGCAAATCGACCTTCCTGCGCCTGCTGCTCGGCCAGGAACGCGCCAGTCGCGGCGAGATCCTGCTCGATGGCCAGCCCTTGGCCGGTGAACCGGACGCCAGCCGTGGCGTGGTGTTCCAGCGCTACTCGGTGTTCCCGCACCTGAGCGTGCTGGACAACGTCGCCCTCGGCCTCGAACTGCCGCGTTCGCCCTTGCTCGGGCGCCTGTTCGGCAGCGCGAAAAAAGAGGCCCGCGAACAGGCCTCGGTGCTGCTGCACAAAGTCGGCCTCGGCCATTCGCTGGACAAGTACCCGGCGCAGCTCTCCGGCGGCATGCAACAACGGCTGGCCATTGCCCAGGCGCTGATCATGAAGCCGCGGGTGTTGCTGCTCGACGAACCCTTCGGCGCCCTCGATCCGGGCATCCGCAAAGACATGCACGCCTTGCTCCTGGAGCTGTGGCGCGAGACCCGGCTGACAGTGTTCATGGTCACCCATGACCTGTCCGAAGGGTTCAGCCTCGGCACGCGCCTGCTGGTGTTCGACAAGGTCCGCCTCGACCCGCATGCCCCCGGCGCCTATGGCGCACGCATCACCTACGACATCCCTTTGAACAGCGACCGCCGCGCCCAGTGCAAAGCCGTCGACGCCCTGCCGCTGCCGGTGGCGGGCACGCTTCGTATCGCTTAGAGGATTTTTCACAATGACTGATTCGACTCAACTGTTCCCGCCCTTCGCCGAAGAAATGCTCCCCGGCGGCGGCCATCGTTCCTTCGTGCTCAAGCGCGGCCAATTGCTGCGCCTGACCGACCTGCGCGGCGGCGCCAACGTCAGCCTGACACTGCTCAACGCCAATGAAAAAACCGAGCGCCTGAACCTGCCCGACAGCCTCAAATGCCAACACACCGCCAAGCTCACCGCCGGCCATTGCCTGTACTCGGACATGGGCCGCGTGCTGGCCGCCATCACCGCCGACACCTGCGGCTGGAGCGACAGCCTGGGCGGCGTGCTCTGCGCCGAAGAGGTCGCAGAAAAATACGGCGCGGGACGCTATCAGGAACTGCGTAACGGCTTCTTCCGCAACGGCACCGACAACCTGCTGGTGGAACTGGGCAAGTGGGGGTTGGGCCTGTCCGATCTGCTGATGACGCTCAACCTGTTCAGTCGTGTGAACGTTGATGACGCCGGACGCTTCCATTTCGTCGAGGGCAATTCCAAGGCTGGCGACTACATCGAGTTGTACGCACCGATGGACACCCTGGTGGTGCTCACCGCTCTGCAGCACCCGATGGATCCATCGCCGGAATATGCACCGAAACCGCTGAAGATCAGCTGGATGAACGCCGACGCCAGCGTCGCCGAACACTGCCGCACCTCGCGCCCGGAGAACGAGCGCGGCTTCATCAACACCGACCGTCTGTTCGCCTGAGGATCGCTGCCATGTCACTCGCAATCGCTACCGCTGCCGTTCACACAAGCAGGCAACCAGACACCGCGATCTACCGCGCCACCATCCCCGCCGGCGAACCCTGGCTGATGGAGGTCAAGGCCGGCCAAACCCTGCGCATCCTCGACCTTGAAGGCAATCAGGCCGTCGACACCTTGTTCTACAGCGTTGCCAATCCCAAGGAACGCTACGACGTACAGCGCACGTTGCGCCGGCAGAACAGCGTGTACCTGAGCACCGGCAGCGTGCTGTATTCCAACCTCGGCAAACCAATGCTGACCATCGTCGCCGACACTTGCGGGCGTCACGACACCCTCGGCGGCGCCTGTGCGCAAGAGAGCAACACCGTGCGCTACGCCCTTGAGAAACGCTACATGCACAGCTGCCGCGACAACTACCTGCGCGCCTGTGTCCACGACGGACGCCTGGGCAAGGGCGACATCGGGCCGAACATCAACTTCTTCATGAACGTGCCGGTCACCGCCGACGGCGGCTTGACGTTCGAAGACGGGATTTCCGCGCCGGGCAAGTACGTCGACCTGCGCGCCGAGATGGACGTGATCGTGCTGATCTCCAACTGCCCGCAACTGAACAACCCGTGCAACGCCTACAACCCGACACCGGCGGAGCTACTGGTATGGAACTGAAACTCGCACGTTTGCGCCGCTGGCTGTTCACCCTGTGCCAGGCCCGGTCCGGCCAGTGCCTCAGAAAGTAAAAGCCACCACCGCCCCCTGTAGGAGCGAGCTTGCTCGCGAAAAACCCAAGAGCGCCGCTGGGTATCTGGTTTTACGCGTAATCGTTCACGACCATCGCGAGCAAGCTCGCTCCTACATGGGGCCAATGGTGTTTTGGAACGAATTGATTCTGCCACCGGGGACGACCCCGATGCATTTCGAAAAACTGCGGGACGGCCCGCATCCCAGTCGAGGCTGATGCGCAATCGCCTCCGGGGGTTATGCCATGTTCGAAAAAGTCCTGATCGCCAACCGTGGCGCCATTGCCTGCCGCATCCTGCGGACCTTGCGTGAACTGCACGTGCGGGGTGTCGCCGTTTACTCCGAAGCCGACGCGGCCAGCCTGCACATCCTGCAGGCCGACGAAGCGCACAGCCTCGGTGAAGGCGCAGCCGCCGGCACGTACCTGGCGATCGATAAAATCCTCGCCATCGCCAAGTCCAGCGGCGCCACCGCGATCCATCCCGGTTACGGCTTCCTCTCGGAAAACGCCACATTCGCCGAAGCCTGCGAAGCCGTCGACATCGCCTTCATCGGCCCGACACCGGAACAACTGCGGGTGTTCGGCCTCAAGCACACCGCCCGCGCCCTGGCCCGGCAACAGGGTGTGCCCATGCTTGAAGGCACCGAGTTGCTCGAGAGCCTCGACGCAGCACTTATCGCCGGTGAGCAGGTCGGCTACCCGGTGATGCTCAAGAGCACCGCCGGCGGTGGCGGCATCGGCATGCGCGTGTGCCGCAGCGCAGCCGAGTTGAGCGAATCCTTCGAAGCGGTCAAGCGCCTGGGCCAGAACAATTTCAGCGACGCCGGGGTGTTCATCGAGAAGTACATCCAGCGTGCCCGTCACCTGGAAGTGCAGGTATTCGGCGACGGCCACGGCGAAGTGATCGCCCTTGGCGTACGCGACTGTTCGGTGCAGCGTCGCAACCAGAAAGTCCTTGAGGAAACCCCGGCACCGAACCTGCCCGAGGGCATGGCCGATGAACTGTGCGCGGCGGCGATCAAACTGGCCAAAGCGGTGAACTACCGCAGCGCCGGCACCGTGGAGTTCGTCTTCGACAGCGATGCCCGGCGTTTCTATTTCCTGGAAGTGAACACCCGTTTGCAGGTGGAACACGGCGTCACCGAACAGGTGTGGGGCGTCGACCTGGTGCGCTGGATGGTGCAACTGGCGGCCGGTGAGCTGCCGCCGCTGAGCGATCTGGTACAGGGTTTGAAGCCGCAGGGTCATGCGATTCAGGCGCGGTTGTATGCCGAGGATCCGGGGCGCGATTTCCAGCCAAGCCCCGGTTTGCTCACGGCGGTGAATTTCCCTGACGCCGACGGCAAACGACTGCGCATCGACACCTGGGTCGAAGCGGGCTGCGAGATCCCGCCCTACTTCGACCCAATGATCGCCAAGGTCATCAGTTGGGCGCCGACGCGCGAAGAGGCTGCTGCGGATCTGCATCAAGCGCTGGGTGCCAGCCTGCTCTACGGCGTGGAAACCAACCGCGATTACCTGCGCCAGATACTGCTCGATACGCCTTTCGCCAGCGGCCAGCCGTGGACCCGTTGCCTGGAAGGCCTGGTGTATCAGGCCAACACGTTCGAGGTACTCAGCGCCGGTACGCAAACCAGTGTTCAGGATTATCCGGGGCGCCTCGGTTACTGGGCGGTCGGCGTGCCGCCTTCAGGGCCGATGGACAGTCGGGCGCTGCGCCTGGGTAACCGCTTGCTAGGCAACGACGAAGGCGCGGCGGCGCTGGAAATCACCATGAGCGGGCCGTTGCTGCGCTTCAATTGCGAGGCGGTGGTGGCGGTGACCGGTGCGGTGATTCCATTGCTGCTCGACGGCCAAAGCGTGCCGATGAACACTGCGCTGGTGGTTCCGGCAGGCGCCAGCTTGAGCCTCGGCACCATTGCCGGCGCAGGCGCGCGCAGTTATCTGTGCCTGCGTGGCGGCCTGCAGGTGCCGGACTATCTGGGCAGCAAAAGCACCTTCACCCTGGGGCAATTTGGCGGGCACGGTGGCCGCGCCTTGCGGGCCGGTGACGTGTTGCACCTGCCAGCGCTGAATGACCGCAGCGCCGGTCAACAACTGGCAGAAGATCAGGTCACCGAGTTGCCGGCGGTTCGGCAGATTCGCGTGATCTACGGCCCCCACGGTGCGCCGGAATACTTCACGGAAAACTACATCGGTACCTTCTTCACCACGCAGTGGGAAGTGCATTTCAACTCCAGCCGCACCGGTGTGCGCCTGATCGGGCCGAAGCCTGAATGGGTGCGTGCCGACGGTGGGGAGGCCGGGCTGCATCCGTCGAATATCCACGATAATCCCTATGCGATCGGCGCAGTGGATTTCACCGGTGACATGCCGGTCATCCTCGGCCCGGATGGCCCAAGCCTTGGCGGGTTCGTGTGCCCGGTGACGGTGATCGAGGCGGATCTTTGGCAGCTTGGTCAACTGAAGGCGGGGGACAAGGTGCAGTTCTCCCCCATCGACATCAAGACCGCCCGCACCCTGGCCCTGAAATGGAATACCCCCTGCGGGAGCGGGCTTGCTCGCGATGGTGTGTCAGCCACCCTGATGTCGACTGACACACCTTCGCGAGCAAGCTCGCTCCTACAGGGGATTGAGTCGCCTGTGGTGCTGGATATCGGGCAGGGAGATACGCGGCTGGTTGCACGACTGTCGGGCGACACGCATTTGCTGCTGGAGATCGGCGCACCGGAACTCGACCTGGTCCTGCGCTTCCGCGCCCACGCCCTGATGCAAGCCCTGGAAAGCCAACACCTGCACGGCGTGATCGACCTGACGCCAGGCATCCGCTCACTGCAAGTCCACTATCAACCCGAACAACTGCCGCTGGCCGACCTGCTCGGCATCGTCGCCGGCGAATGGGACGCCGTGTGCGCCGCCAAAGACCTGCAAGTGCCCTCGCGCATCGTCCATCTGCCACTGTCCTGGGACGACCCGGCGTGCCAGTTGGCCATCGAGAAATACATGACCACGGTGCGCAAGGACGCGCCCTGGTGCCCGAGCAACCTGGAGTTCATCCGCCGCATCAACGACCTGCCGAACCTCGATGAAGTGCAACGCACGGTGTTCGACGCCAGTTACCTGGTGATGGGGCTGGGCGACGTTTACCTCGGCGCACCGGTCGCCACCCCGCTCGATCCGCGCCATCGCCTGGTCACCACCAAGTACAACCCGGCGCGCACCTGGACTGCCGAGAACTCGGTGGGCATCGGTGGCGCCTACATGTGCGTCTACGGCATGGAAGGCCCAGGCGGTTATCAGTTTGTCGGGCGCACGCTACAGATGTGGAACCGCTACCGCGAAGTCGCCGCGTTCGATGGCAAGCCATGGTTGCTGCGGTTTTTCGACCAGATCCGTTTCTACCCGGTCAGCGCCGATGAACTGCTGCGCATTCGCCAGGATTTCCCCCTCGGGCGCTTCAACCTGAACATCGAACACAGTCAGTTGAACCTGGCGGATTACCAGGCGTTTCTGACGCAGGAAGCCGAGACCATCGGCGCGTTTCGCGAGCAGCAAAAAAGCGCGTTCAATGCCGAGCGTGAGCGCTGGATCGCCAGCGGCCAGGCGCATTTCGACAGCGAAGAGCCGGCCCCGGAGACGACCGAGGAGGCACCGCTGGCCAGCGGTCAACAGAGTGTCGACAGCCACATCGCCGGCAACCTCTGGCAGGTTCAGGTCGAGGCTGGCAAGCGCGTCGCGGCCGGTGATGTGCTGGTGATCCTGGAGTCGATGAAGATGGAAATCCCCCTGCTCGCCCCCATGGCCGGCGTGGTGCGCGAGGTGCGCGTGCAACCGGGTTCGGCGGTGCGCGCCGGACAGCGCGTCGTGGTGCTGGAACTTGACTGAACCCATTTTGAAAAGGACGCATGCCATGAATATCAATCTGCAACTCGACGCCCTGCGCAGCGCCTACCGCGACGGCGGCCTCACCCCCCGGCAATTGCTGGCGAACCTGCGGGACAAAGCTGCGGCGCTGAATCCGGACTATCACCTGTTCATCCACCTGCTCAGCGCCGAGGAACTGGAGCCGTACCTCGCCGCCCTCGACGGTCGCGACCTCGACAGCCTGCCGCTATACGGCGTGCCATTCGCGATCAAGGACAACATCGACCTGGCGGGCATTCCGACCACGGCAGCGTGCCCGGCATTTGCCTACGTGCCGCAGCGTTCGGCGACCATCGTCGAACAACTGCTAGCCCTGGGTGCGATTCCGTTGGGCAAGACCAATCTCGACCAGTTCGCCACCGGGCTCAATGGCAGCCGCTCACCCTATGGCGTGTGCCCCAACAGCGTGTTGCCGGAGTATCCGTCGGGCGGCTCCAGCGCCGGTTCGGCACTGGCGGTGGCGCTCGGGGTCGCGAGCTTTTCCCTGGGTACCGACACCGCCGGCTCCGGGCGTGTGCCAGCGGCGTTGAACAACCTGGTCGGCATGAAAGCCACCAAGGGCCTGATCTCGACGGCCGGCGTGGTGCCGGCCTGTCGTACCCTCGATTGCGTCACTACGTTCACCGCCACGGCGCGGGAGGCCAGTCAGTTGCTGGCGCTCACCGCACGCTTCGACCCGCGGGACGAATACAGCCGCAGCAACCCGCTGTGGAATGACGGCTCGGCGTTCGGCACACCACGGCCGTTCCGGTTCGGCGTACCACGTGCACAGGACCTGCAATTCTTTGGATGCCCTGAAGGCCCGCTGTTGTTCGGTGATGCCATCGACCGTCTCAAGGCCTTGGGCGGCGAAGCGGTGGAGTTGGACCTGTCACCCTTTCTGGAGGCCGCACGCTTGCTCTATGAAGGCCCGTGGGTGGCCGAGCGCTACAGCGTGGCCGGGGAGTTGATGGCACAAAACCCCGAGGCCGTGTTGCCTGTGATTCGCGCTGTCTTGGCCAAGGCACCCGCCGTCGACGGCGTGCAGACCTTCCGCGCCCAATACCGGCTGCAAGCGCTCAAGGCCCTGTGCGACGCAGCACTGGAAGGTCTCGATTGTGTCGTCACGCCCACCATCGGCCGCCCGGTGTCGCTGGCGGAACTCAAGGCCGAACCGGTGCTGCGCAATTCGGACCTCGGCTACTACACCAACTTCATGAACCTGCTCGACTACGCCGCCGTCGCCGTGCCCAGCGCGTTCATGGACAACGGCCTGCCATGGGGCGTGACATTGTTTGGCCGGGCCTTCACCGATCAGTATCTGTTGAGCGTGGCGGATACCTTGCAGCGCCAGCAAGGCCTGGTCGCTCCCGCACCGGTACCGGTTGCCCGCCATGATCGGGCGCGGCTGGTGGTCTGCGGCGCGCATCTGGACGGGTTGGCGTTGAACTGGCAACTGAAGCAGCGCGGCGCCCGATTGCTGGAAACGACCTTCAGCTCGCCGGATTATCAACTCTATGCCCTGCCCGGCGGCCCGCCGTTGCGTCCGGGCATGGTCCGCGTGAAGGATGGCGGCGTGGCGATTGCCGTGGAAGTATGGGAGTTGCCCAGCCGAGAACTGGGTTCGTTCCTGACCGGGATACCGGCTCCGCTGGGGTTGGGCAAGGTGCAACTGGCGGATGGTCGCTGGGAGAGCGGGTTTATCTGCGAGGCGTATGGGCTGGAGGGGGCGGTGAACATCAGTCATTTCGGCGGCTGGCGGATGTACCTGAAAACACTGGGCTAAACACCAGACTCATAACCCTGTGGGAGCGAGCTTGCTCGCGATAGCGGTGTGACATTCAGCCTTGATGTGGCAGACACGCCGCCATCGCGAGCAAGCTCGCTCCCACAAGGTCCGTGCAAGATTTACGACCATTCGCAGCGCACATGGAGCAGTTATTTCCCGGCAGTACCCTTAGAATGCCTGCCATCGGATGACTGCCAATGGAACTGCCATGCCGCTTCGCTCGCCGCTGTACTCTCAACGCTCGTTGGTGCTCACGCTGGTCGCATTGCTGGGCGCAGGCTTCCTCGCTACCTCCTTTCTCAGTTACTACGCCTCCCGTGCTTCGATCCGCGACAACATCGTCAACACCGAACTGCCGCTGACGTCGGACACGGTCTACTCGGAAATCCAGAAAGACCTGGTCAGGCCGATCCTGATCTCTTCGATGATGGCCCGCGACACCTTCATGCGCGACTGGGTGGTCAATGGCGAGAAGGATTCCGACCAGATGACCCGTTACCTCAACGAAGTCATGACCCACTACGGCGCCTACACCGCGTTCTTCGTCTCCAACACCAGCCTGACTTACTACCACGCCAAGGGTGTGCTCAAGCAGGTCAAGGCCACCGAGCCCCGCGACGCCTGGTATTTCCGCGTGCGGGACATGAAGGATCCGTACGAGATCAACGTCGACCCAGACCTCGCCAACAAGGACAACCTGACCTTTTTCATCAACTACAAAGTGCACGACTACAACGACCGGTTCATCGGCGCGGCCGGCGTTGGCCTGACCGTCGACGCCGTGATCAAGCTGATCGACAAGTACCAGCAGCGTTATCAGCGCAGCGTATATTTCGTCGACAACTTCGGACGCCTCGTGCTGACAGGCGCCGAAGGCGGTCCGCAGGGTGCGCGCATCGGGCAGAAACTCGGTGAACTGGACGGCATGAAGGACCTGGTCAGTCGGCTGCCCAAACCCCACAGCGGCAGCTACGAATATTCCGTGCACGGCCAGGGGCATTTCCTCAATGTGCGGTTCATCCCGGAACTGAACTGGTACCTGTTCGTCGACAAACGCGAGGACAGCGCCCTGGGTGAAATCCGCCAGTCGCTGTACCTCAACCTGCTGATCTGCTTGCTGGTCACGCTGATCGTGCTGGTCCTGCTCAACCAGGTCATCAAGCGCCTTCAGGACAAGATCCAGGCTCAGGCCACCCTCGACAGCCTGACCGAACTGCCCAACCGTCGCGGCTTCGACCTGCTGGCCATACAGGCCATGCACGAAGCCCGGCGCGAGCCCAAACCGCTGACTGCCTTGCTGCTGGACCTCGACCGCTTCAAGGTGTTGAACGACACCTATGGCCACCTGGCCGGCGATCAGGTATTGAATGGCTTTGCCCAGGATCTGAAAAGCTGCCTGCGGCACTCCGACATCGTCTGCCGCTGGGGCGGTGAAGAGTTCATCGTGCTGCTCAAGGACACCGATGGTCAGACCGGTCTGATAATCGCCGAGAAAATTCGTCGGTACGTGGAGCAACAGAGCTACACCTACAACGGCCAGATCTTGCGAGTGACCGTCAGCATCGGCCTGACCACCCTGCAGCCCGATGACACCTTGCACACCCTGCTGTCACGGGCGGATCATGCGATGTACCGGGCCAAGCAAAGTGGCCGTAACCGAACCTGCGCGGAAATGTCTCACTCGATCCATGAACCAGCCTGACCTCTGCCCCGCCTGCGGCGCACCCAACGACTGCACCCTGGCCGACCCGCGAACCGCCGACCGCGCCTGCTGGTGCTACGGCGTCAGCATCGACCCGGCCGTGCTCCAGGCGCTGCCGGCGCAACTGCGCAATGCCTCGTGCCTGTGCCCGCGCTGCGCCGAGGTCGAGGCGCAGTTGCAAGCAGCGTCCGAGTCGATCAAGTAAGATGCGCGCCCCTTTCTTCACTGATCCTTAGTCATGCGTGTCGACCGATTCCTCAGCAACCTGCCGTGCTTCAACCGTAAGCAGGTGCGCCTGTTGCTGGTGGAAAAACGCGTCAGGATCGACGGAAAAGTCGTCAGCGACCCGCACAGCGAAGTCCGCGAGTTCAGCCGCGTCGAAGTCGACAGCGACGTGCTGCAAGTCGGTAAACCCCTGCGCCATTTCATGCTGCACAAACCCGCCGGATGCGTCAGCGCCACCCGGGATCCGCAGCACCCGACCGTGCTCGATTTGATCCATGAGCCGGACAAGGACGAGCTGCACATCGCCGGACGCCTGGACTTCAACACCACCGGCCTGATGCTGATCACCAACGACGGCAGCTGGTCGCGGCGCCTGACCCAACCGCAGACCAAACTGCCCAAGGTCTACTACGTCGAAACCGAACAGGAGATCGGCCCCGAATACGCGATCAAGTTCAGCCAGGGGCTGTACTTCGCCTTCGAAGACCTCACCACGCAACCCGCCGGGCTGGAGCTGCTCGGGCCGAAATGCGCGCGCCTGAGCATCGTCGAAGGCCGGTATCACCAGGTCAAGCGCATGTTCGGCCACTTCAACAACAAGGTGATGCGCCTGCACCGCGAGCGCATGGGCCCGCTGGCGCTCGACGATACGTTGAAACCGGGCGAATACCGCCCACTGAGCGCTGAAGAGATCGGATTGATCTAAGCCTGCGACCGCTCAGCAGAAGTTGTCGAACAATTTACCAAAGGCACTTGCGCGATGACGTGACCCCTGCTTGAATCAGGACGTCGGCCGAAATGTGACCGATGAGTCACCCCATACTTCTAAGAAACTTTTTGCCGGTAGGAACCCAAGGGTTCCGGCCTCACCCGGCAGACTGCCCGCCAATAACAATACCCGTCGACCGGACTGCAATGGATCGACATGGGCCTCTCAAATTCCAGGCGTATGCCTACCTGTCACAAAGCTCGTGCAATCTCTATTGCGCGCATACCCGCTTGCCAGGAGTCTTATGACATGAGGCCAGAAATCGCTGTGTTGGATATACAGGGTCAGTATCGGGTTTACACGGAGTTCTATCGCGCAGACGCCGCAGAGAAGACCATTATCCTGGTCAACGGCTCGATGGCCACGACTGCGTCGTTTGCACAAACCGTGAAAAACCTCCATCCGCAGTTCAACGTCGTCTGCTACGACCAGCCCTATGCGGGCCGGTCAAAAGCCCACAACCTGCACGAGAAATTGCTGACCAAGGAAGTCGAAGGGCAGATCCTCCTGGAGCTGATCGACCACTTCGCCGCCGAACACGTGCTGTCGTTTTCCTGGGGTGGCGCCGCGACCCTGGTCGCCTTGGCCCAACGGCCACGACGCATCGAAAAAGCCGTGATCAGCTCGTTCTCCCCGGAGATCAACGCGCACATGCTCGACTACCTTGAGCGCGGCGTCGATTACCTCGGCAGCCGGGATGGCGACCGCGTCGGCAACCTGGTGAACAGCACCATCGGCAAACACCTGCCGACCCTGTTCAAGCGCTTCAACTATCGGCACGTCAGCAGCCTGGCCGATCATGAATACGGGCAGATGCACTTCCACATCAGCGACCTGCTGCACAGCGATCGCCAATGCTTTTTCAAAGCGGCGGAAAAAATCAACGTGCCGGTGCTGTTCATGAACGGCGAATGGGACGAATACACCGCCGCCGATGGCGCACGGTTGTTCGCCAACCACGTGCAACACGCCACCTTCACGACCCTTCAGGCCACCGGCCACTTTCTCGACATGGAGCACAAAGCCGCCTGCCGAGACAGCCGCAACGCACTGATGGGATTCCTGAAACCGGCCCAGCACGATAGCCGACCGCGTTACCACTACGTCCAGGACCACCATGCATTGGCAATCTGAAATAGAGTCATCGCGAGCAAGCCCCGCCCTGCTGAATCAAACCTATTCTGCAGACGCCAGGCTTGCCCGCGATCGACCGCCATGCGCCCCACGCCTTGTCGGTACATCGCGATAAACCCGCCCCACGTAAAGAAAAACTTCAAATCGCCGGCCGTATCTGGTACAAAGTCAGCGCTCTGAGCGGGTGTCGTATAATGGCATTACTCCAGCTTCCCAAGCTGATAACGAGGGTTCGATTCCCTTCACCCGCTCCAATCGAATATTAGTCTCACGTCAGGGTGGTTTTGACGGGGGATGCAGAGACAAAAAACCGGTCTTGATGGCCGTTTTTTTTATGCCCGCGATTTGGGGGGGACTCGCTGGTATAGGGACTCCTCCTCATCCGAACTTACCCGGCGCCCCCCATACGCAAAGCGCTCCTGTGCAGAAGCGGCTACTATAAAAGTCCCGTTAGCGTTTTTTTCGCATAATGGTGATTTGTTAGCGAATTTCGGTGACCGTTAGCCCTTTCACGCCCCGAGAAATTAACGTTTTCGCGTAAGATTAGTTATTTGTTAGCGTTTTTATCGCGTCAATAAGGATTTCGTGAATGCAGGTCGGTTTAAAGGCACTCGCAAACCAGTACGACATCGTTCTGGCACAGCCACTGCGCGTCGAATCGACGATTGGCACGACACGTGTCCGTCGCGAAAGCAGCGGGCATACGCAGAATCAGTATCCCCCGAGCTACCGGCCTGCCGACGATTTCTCAGGGCATTTCGAATTCGGCCTCAAGTACGAAGAAATCCATCTCGAATTCTTTGCTCGCTTGTTTGCAAAGACCGGCCCCGACCCTGTCGAAGCCTGGTGCCGGCGAGAGCCTTTTGGCCAATATGCTCGCCGCACAGGGTTTCTCTACGAATGGCTGACAGGGCAAAGTCTGGATGTGCCAGACGTAACCAACGGTGGCTATGTCGATGCACTTTCTGCGCAGGACTACCTCACCCGTAGTGAAGCACCACGAGTTCGACGTTGGCGAGTCAAAAACAACCTGCCCGGTACACCCGGTTTTTGCCCTTTGGTTCGTCGTACGACGGCAGTCAAAGAGGCTCTGCAATTCGATCTCGGCGCGGCGTTGAAGGAGTTGGATCGAACCTTTGGTGCCGATATCTTGATGCGTACGGCCAGTTGGTTGACGTTCAAGGAGTCACGAGCCAGCTTTCTCATCGAAAAAGAGGCCGACCAGGCTGATCGCATCCAGCGTTTTGCGCATGTCATTGCCCAGCACTGCGGCCATATCGAAGCCCCATTGAGCAATGACAGCCTGCGTTCCCTGCAAGCCGGCATTCTGGGGCGAGATGCCATTGGGCTCGGCTTGCGGCGCTCCCCGGTATTTGTAGGTCAGGCCACAATGCGCGAGGACATCGTGCATTACATTGCCCCGCACTTTGAAGAACTTGCCCCTCTACTGGAAGGCCTCAACGAGTTCGAGATCGCAACGCGGGGTGCCGAGTCCGTGGCACGCGCCGCAGTGCTTGCATTCGGCTTCGTGTACATCCATCCCATGCGTGACGGCAATGGCCGGATTCATCGCTTCCTGATCAACGACACCTTGATCAGGGACAAGGCAGTGCCCGACGGAGTGATCCTGCCCGTCTCAGCCACTATCACCAGTTCGATCGATTTCAGGGCAGGCTACGACCGTACGCTCGAGGTGTTTTCACGACCGTTTATGCGCCGTTACGCGGCGGCCTATCGGTTTGGCGAACTCGTGACCTATGAGGACGGAACTCACAGCAATTTCATCTTCGATGAATACAAAGACGCAGGCTTTGCCTGGCGCTACCCAGACCTGACCGAACACGTCCTGTACACCGCTCGCGTCGTCGAGCACACGATTCGTACGGAGATGGCGGATGAAGCACGCGTTTTAATGATCTTTCAGCGAGCGCAGGAACAACTCAAAGAAGTGTTCGAAATGCCGGATCAGGATGCGAACCGGATCATCCGTTCGATCAAGGAGAACGGCTGGGTGGTGTCCGGAAAGCTGAAGAAAGGATACCCGTTGCTTGAAGATGAAGGCATGGCGCAACGTGTTGTGAATGCAGTGCGTTCAGCATTTGAGAGTTGAGTGCGGGAGATATGAATACACAAAAATACCGGTCCGATGTGACCGGTTTTTTGTGGGTGGAAATGAGGCAATCATCAGTGCGAACGGCCCATTTTAAAGGCATGGACGAAGACAACGCTTTAAAAAGCAACGTCCTACACGACACTGGGAATTGTCCGTACACTTGCGCATTGCTGTGCCTTTGTCATGAGCCCTATAGTCCGACCGCGCCCAAATGGCGTATCGGGTTTGGCGACTCGATGGCAAAGCATAGAAACCTCCGAGCCATCTCGGAGCGTTTCTGAACGCACTTGGCTACCTGTTTATGGTGGCTGTGCGTGGGAGACCTTTGGGTCTACCGGTTTGCCTTGTCCCGGTTCGCCAACCTGCGTACAGCTACCACCCTTTGTTTGGCGACACTGAGTGGTGGTTCACCTCAATTCAAGGAATCACTCATGAAAGAATACATGGCTTTAACCAGCAACGCCGACGACCTCCCCTCGCTGTTCGTCAACACCACACAACCTCTGCACTCACTCTCAGCACCGCCAGTTACCGCATCCGAGCGGTAACGCAACTCCTCGAAAACCTCGCAATGCGCGGCGACCTGACCTCTGACACCTTGGTGCTGAGCGACTTCGCATTGCTCTGCTGCGTGCCGTTGCGCGATGGTTGCGATGTGCTAGATGTGATCGCTCGACGTATGGATGCAGAGCCGTCCTAAGATTGCACCGGGCGGCATGCTGTTGTGGCGAGGGAGCTTGTCGGATCGCCGCACCGTCCCGTTGGACTGCGCAGCAGTCCCTGTTCGGGGTCGCTTCGCGACCCAACGGGAGCAAGCTCCCTCGCCACAGGTGCCTTCACTTATCATGTGAACACTTCAACAGAGCAACCCGAACATGACCCAAAACATCTACGACGACCCTCAGTTCTTCCATGGCTACAGCCAGATGGCCCGCTCCATCGGCGGTCTCGATGCCGCGCCGGAATGGCCGGCACTGAGGGCCATGCTGCCGCCCATGCAGGGCTTGAAGGTGGTGGATCTCGGTTGCGGTTACGGCTGGTTTTGCCGTTGGGCCAGTGGGCAAGGCGCTGACAGCGTGCTCGGGCTGGATGTTTCGGAAAAGATGCTGGAGCAGGCGCGCAAAACCACCGCCGCATCAAACATCCGTTATGAGCGCGCCGACCTGGAAGCCCTCGATCTGCCGGCTGGCGGTTTCGATCTAGCCTACAGCTCCCTCGCACTGCACTACATCAAGGACTTGCCGGGGTTGTTCGCCAATGTCCACGCGGCGCTCAAGCCAGGTTCGCCGTTCGTGTTTTCCATCGAGCACCCGATCTTCATGGCACCACGTAATCCTGGCTGGATCATCGATGCCGAGGGCCACAAGCGTTGGCCGGTGGACGGTTATCAGCGTGAAGGCGAGCGCGTGACCAACTGGCTGGCCGAGGGTGTGATCAAGCAGCATCGCACCATTGGCACCTTGCTCAACCTGCTGATTGCAGCGGGTTTCAGCATTCGCCATGTCAACGAATGGGGGCCGAGCGATGCCGAGGTGGCGGCGCAACCGGCGCTGGCCGAAGAGCGCGAGCGGCCGATGATGATGTTGGTCGGCGTTCAGCGCTGAGCCACGCGCGTATCTTTTGCGTATAGATCCCGGCACGGGAATAAAGAAACCGTAGCGCGGCGTTGAGCCCGGAAACAGATCCCTTATTCTCCCGGCTCATCCTTCACCCCGAGATCGACATGCACAATTCAGAGTTGGGAATCATGATCATTTCTTTGATCGGGTTGTTCGGCTTTGCCTCATTTGCTTTTGAATACTTGAGCGCCCGACGCTCGAAAAAAAAGTAGGAGCCAGCCTGCTGGCGATGGTCGTCAACGATAACGCGGGCGAACTGGATAAACGCGGCGCACTCGAGTCCTTCGCTGGCAAGCCAGCTCCCACAGGTATTGCGCTATCCATGTATCCCGGGAATACATGAAGAGCCTGAAAAAGGGACGGAAGATACTCATCAACTGTCCCTTTTTCGCATCAGCGAGTCGCGACGATAAACAGTCGCGGGAACGGCAACAGCACCGACCCATCGGCCAAGGCCGGATACGCCCGCTCGATTGCCGCCTGGTATTGCTTCAGATACTGCGCCCGCTCCGCCTCGTCCAGCGGTTCCAGAAACGGCCGCAAGCCACTGCCCTTGAACCACTCCACCACGCCAGACGCGCCGCCCGCGAGCGGATGATGGTAGGTGGTGCGCCACACATCGACGCGCGAGCAACAGGCCTTGAGTATCGAGTAATAACCACTGGCATCGGCCATCTCGGTCCGCTGCCCGGCTGCGCCTGCCAGTTTGCCGACCCATGGACCATCAGCGGCGACCTCACGCATCAAACGGTGCGAGTGCTCATTGAGGTTGTCAGGCATCTGGACGGCCAGGCTGCCTGCGGGCGCAAGCTTGCTCACCAGCGACGGCAGCAAGCTTGCGTGATCCGGAACCCACTGCAATACAGCGTTGGCGAAAATCACATCGAAGGGGCCTGCGTCGTTCCAGGTGTCGATATCGGCGATGTCGAACTGCACCTGCGGCAAGCGCTTGCGTGCGGCCTCGATCATGTCGGACGAACTGTCCAGGCCTCGGACGGTGGCGTTGGCAAAACGCTCGACCAGCAACTCGGTGGAGTTACCGGGACCACAACCGATATCGATGGCCGAACGCACATCCCCGACGGGGATGGCCGCCAGCAAGTCACGGGCGGGACGGGTGCGTTCATCTTCAAAAGCGACGTACTGTTTGGCGGACCAACTCATTGCGTTTTCTCTCCTGTCGGTGCGTTGTCCTGGTCGAGGCCAGCAACCGGATCGCTACGATACCTCGACTGACAAACACTGCTCCATTCCACTTTTGGTGGGAATCTTCGCTAAGCATGTCAAAAAAAAACCGGCGTGATTAGCCGGCTTTTTTTATTTGATACGGGCCTTAATCGTAATACCCGACAGTTTTCTTCAAATGATCGGAGTACTCGTAAATGTCATCGACGGAATTGATTGCATGCCGGGTTTCATTCTTCTCTTCGTCAAATATGCCGATATATTTCTGCGATCGGTTGAAGTGCAGTCGGCAGATCGGTTTACGGTTGTTGTCATCGAGCAGGATGCCAAAGTAACTCTGTGTGTCGCGCTGAACAATCCGCTTGGCATCAACAACCGACCGAACCACGGCCCGGACGATGTGATAGCCCTCCAGTTCTTCCAATGTCGTCAGAACCTTGTCCTCTGACTCATCTCGAACATCTGTCTGTTCAGAGTCACCAGTAGCGGCTGGTAAAGAGGCCAGCGCAGGCTGGATGGCACCACTCATAGCCGACTTTAGCCTGTCATTGATTTGGTCATTGAGAAACTGCACCACAGCCTTTCTCGTCAGCTCATGGAACTGCTCACGGACCTTCTGAGTAATCACCCCGTCGTAAACCCGCGAAGCAAACACTTTCACAAAATCGTCGTCAGGCTTGCTGACCTGGGATGCAATCACCTTTTTGATTTGGCTGACGTACTTCAACTCACCTGCTGCGCTGATGATTGACTCCACATCGAATGCAGATTTGGTGAGTTTCACCAGTTCTGGGACGGAATACTCGTCGATATCCAGCAGGTCGAGTTCGAGAAACGGCTTCTCGTCCATTTTGTTGGGTGCGTCCAGGTCAGTGAAAAATTTATAGACCTGACCATTGGTGAGAATGGAGATTCGAGCGCTGGTGACATGGAAGTAGCGGAACAGCTGGGAGGCGTGATTGATGTGCAGCGGCTCACCAATTTTTTTGCACTCAATGAGGATCTGAACCTCGCCAGCCTTCATGATTGCGTAGTCAATTTTCTCGCCTTTTTTCGTTCCAATATCGCAAACGAATTCAGGTGTCACTTCCGTCGGATCGAAAACGTCGTAGCCCAGTACCGTACTGATAAAGGGCATGACAAAAGCATTCTTGGTCGCTTCCTCCGTTTGAATGGCAGAGCTCTGCAAACGAACTTTGGCAGCGAGACTTGCTAACTTTTCGAAGAATTCCATGAGTAGCCTCTTTTCCGGTTTCGATCCGTATGAACACATGCTGGCAAATTGACTGCCATTGATACTAGACACAAACCTACACAAAGGAAGATTCCCACCGAGAGATCAGATCTTGCCCACTCCCCCGCTTCAATGGGTTGCAACTCCAACCGAATTTTCGCCCCACTGCCGCGGTCACAAATTCAGGCGTCCTCCCTATAAGGAACACGGTCATGAAGTTCGCAAAAATCGCGCAGAAACTCGCCCTCTGGGCCGGTAGCCCCAAGACGTTCCTGGGAGCGATCACTCTGATCTTTCTGTGGGGGCTGAGCGGGCCGATTTTTGATTTCAACGATACGTGGCAGCTGATCATCAATACCTCGACCACCATCATCACGTTTCTGATGGTGTTCCTGATCCAGAACACACAGAACCGTGACACGGACATTTTGCATTTGAAGGTCGATGAGTTGCTTAGGGTGACGAAAGAGGCGCAGAACGCGATGCTCGGGCTTGAAGCGCTGGACCTCAAGGAGCTGGAGAAGCTGAGGAAGCACTACCGCAGCCTCGGCGAAGGCCTGACCATTGACCTGGACGGCACCGTCGTCCAGGAAAAAGGTCAGCAAAACCTGAATAATTGCTGATGATCAGCTTCTGGCTTGCAGGGCCTTGGCCATTTGCAGATGATTTTGCAGTTTTGGCAGGGTTTCTTCGGCGAACGCCTTGATTTGCGGCACGTCGGTGGTCTGCGCTTCCTGCTGCAACCGTTCGATGGCTTGCTGCGTGGTCTTCACCTGGCTGGCCGTATAGGCCTCATCGAAGGTTGCCCCGTCCATGACTTGTGGCATCAGGGCTTTGGCCTTTTCGACAATTTCTTCGCGCGGCGCTACCGGTAAATCCAGTTGTCTGGCGATTTTCGCCAGGTGCTGGTTCGCCGTGGTGCGGTCGTTGATGACGACGATGGTGTAGTCCTTGACCTCTTTGGACTCGGACTTCTGGTGTGCCAGGCGACTGGCCTCGATATCGGCCATGCCTTGGGCCGACGCATCGTCGATGAATTCGGCAGGGGATTGGGCGAAGACGTTGCTGGCAAACAGGCCCAGTAACGTGGCAATACTGGCATTACATAATCGGGTGGCCATCCGTTTCATGGTCGCGCCCTCCTTTTTCAAATTCAAACGGGAGCTTGCGCTCCCGCTTCTCAATCAAAACCACCTGCATCCATTACTTGGATTTCTGTCCGGGTTTGCGGCCCATATCGGGTTTCGCAGGTTCTTTATCGACAGTCGTGGTGGTGGTTTTCCCACCCTTGCGACCGGCTTCAGACGCCTTCGTTCGATCGTTGGCGAAGTTTCCCGAGTTCGAGTTTCTTGAATTAGGCATGATTCTCTTCCTCTTGGTGATAGTCGCGGCGAGCTGGCGCCCGCATAGAATCTGAATTTGCGCGTCGCAAAAGGTTTAGAAAAATGCGTGGATAGCACGACGAACGGTGTACGGACTATCAGACCATTCGTAGGTGATGCTCACGTTTGGCGCAGTACATCGCCTCGTCGGCATGCCGGAACAACTGCTTCTCTTCGGTGCCGTGATCGGGGTATCGGGCGACGCCGATGCTTGGATGGATGCTCAGGTTGTGCCCGTCCAGACGCAGGGGCCGGGCCAGGACCTGACGGATTTTTCCAACCACGATGTCGGTATCGTCTGCGGCATGAATGCTGTGCAGCAACACCACGAATTCATCACCGCCAATGCGGGCCACGGTGTCGGTTTCCCGCACACAGCCCTTGAGCCGGTTGGCCACCGATTGCAGCAGCATGTCGCCGACCGCATGGCCATGGGTGTCATTGACTTGCTTGAAGCGGTCGAGGTCGACGTACAACAGGGCCATGCGCCCGCCGTCCATGCGGGCCAATTGCAGTGACGCCTTGAGGCGGTCGCGCAACAGTTCACGGTTGGGTAACTGAGTCAGTTGGTCGTACTGGGCCAAATGTTGCAGGCGGGCGTGCAACTGCTTGCGCTCGATGGCCGTCGCGACCTGGGCGCAGACGTACTGCAGCAACTCCTTGTCCTGCTCGGTGTAGCGCTCGCCGCCCGGAACGCTTTTGACGATCAACGCGCCGATGGTGCCGTTCTGCGAGTTCAGCGGCACACCCAGCCAGCAGGGTGCGTTCTGCCCGGTCATCAGCGCTTCGAAGCCGGCAGGCGGCGTGCACGGGTTCGGGTTCGGGGTCAAAAGGATCGGCTGCCCCGTGCGGATCACTTCGGTGCACACCCGCCCGGTCATGGTCCCGGGCAGTTCGGGTTGCGGCTCCTGGTCATCGACGTGATAAGGGAAATTCAGCTGCGCACAATGCTCGTCGTACAGCGCCACGGAAAAATTCAGCGCCGGCAGCCACTCGCCGATGATCATGTGGATGCGCCTGAACAACGCCAGCAGATCCTCCGCCGCGTGGGCCGCTTCGGATATCGCATACAACGCGGCCTGCCGGGATTCGGCCTGCTTGCGTTCGGTGATGTCGCGTGCCACGGCAATGCGCAACTGGTCGACCTCGGACCAACGTGCCGACCAGAGGATGTGCACCACCTGGCCATCCTTGCGCAGGTAGCGGTTTTCGAAGTTGAGCTTGGGCTCGCCGCCCATGATTTCCCGGGCGGCATCAAGGGTACGCAAGCGATCTGCGGGGTGCACCATGTCGATCATCAATTGACCGATCATTTCATCGGCGCAGTAGCCGAAAATGCGCTCGCACGCCGCACTGACAAAGACGAAGCGGCCCTGCTTGTCCACTGCACAAACGGCGTCCAGCAACAGATCGATATAGCTCGCCAGTGGCGCGGAATTACGGTTTTCCATGGTTCAGCGTGGGTGTCCCGATAATGCAGCGCTCATCAATCATCCCTGCCCGGTCGGCCTTGCTTCCTTGTGATCACATTCAAGCCTTGTTCGGCATCAGCCCCGGCAACGCATGGACCAGCGCGTTGATGGCAAAGCCGATGAACATTACCCCGCACAACCGGGTGATCGCCAGTTCATGACGTTGATACAAAGTGCGCACCCGCCGAGCCCCAACGATGCCGATGAGGATAGCGTAGGCGAGCAATCCACCGACAAAGCTCAGACCGATCAGTGCTGGCAGCATTGACCAGTTGAGCAGTTCCGCGCGGCTCGACAACAGCGCCGTGAATGTCGCCACCGCCACCGGATAAGCCTTGGGATTGGTCAGGCCGAACAGAATGCCATGCCAGAACGGCTGCCGCGCCGGACCCTGTGGCGCATCGCCATTGCTGCGCCTGGCGCGCACCGCACGCCAGCCGAGCCAGAACAGGTACAGGCCGCTGAGCACACCCAGCACGTCGAACGCGGTGCTGCCGATCTCCCGCGCACCGACAATCGCGATCAACGCGGTGCTGCACCACACCACATCGCCGAGTAAATGCCCGCACAGAAACCCCGCCCCGGCCCGTCGCCCATGGGCTGCGCCAATGCCGAACACCGCCAGCACGCCCGGTCCCGGGGTGATGCCGTAGATAAATCCCGAGGCAAGCACGGCCATTAGTAGCGATGGGGTCATGGGGCGTCCTTTTGTACTGCTGGGTGAATGGTGGCCAGTCTATATCAGGCCCCGCAACATCGACTTACAGATCGTCGAAGAACTTCATCCCCGCATACGGCCGCTGCCGGCAGGCCGTCAGCCGCGAAGCCAGATCACCTACATGGGCTTCCAGCTTGTGGCCATCCGGGTCGAGGAAGTAGAACGATGCGCCCTCGCTGCGGTTGTCGCGCCACTCCTGCACCCGGGCGGATCGCAGGCGCTCGACGAAACGCGGAAAATCCGCCGCATCGAGGCTGAAAGCGTAATGGGTGTAGTCGGCGGCGGGCTCGGGATCGCGTAACGGGTCTAGGGAGAGGCACAACCACAACCCCGGCAGCGACAGGTAGGCGCCGGTATCCCAAGTGGCGTCGAGGTGCAGTTGCAGGAGGTTCTGGTAGAACGCCACGCTGCGGTTCAGGTCGGTGACGGCGAAGGTCAGGTGGTTGAGGCCTGTGAGCATGGGGGTTAAAGACCTTTGAGGTTTTCAGGTGCGATGCAGGTTTCACTTATGGGGCTGACAACGAAAAACGTCTGAATCTGCACACGGCAGATGAAAGGACTCAACACTACCGCATACCATTTTGTTACGACAAACGAACGAGGCTACCTCCCGTCCTTTGGTGATTTCAGCGAGCATCACCGCCGAAGATAAAACTCATCGGCCCCTGCACCAATCTGCTCATTCAGCCAGTTCAACGCCTGATCCCCGCCCCGCCGCTTGTGCCAGACCAGTACAAAGGTAAACGACGGGATGTGAAAGGGCGGCGGGACGACAATCAGCGACTGTTCATCGATATCGCGCAAGCCGCGCGAGGCGACGGTGAGGATCAGGTCGGTGCCGCTGATGCATTCCGGGGCCACGCTCCAGTGCGGCAGGCTGACAGCCACACGACGACGTTCACGCATTGCGGTCAACGCGCGCTCGATTTCCGGGGTGCCGCTGCCGCGCATTTCCAGCAGCACATGGGGTCGAGCCAGGTAGGTGGGCAGGTCGAGCACACCGTAGGCGGGCAGGCTTCTGCGGTCCACCAGGCAGGCGTAGTGCTCTTCGAACAGCGGTGTGCTGCGCAATTCGTTGGGCATTTCCGGGAACACACCAATGGCGACGTCAATATCACCGTTGAGCACGCCGTCGAGCATGCTTTCGCGGCTGCCATGGCTGATTTGCAGGTCGATGCCCGGCGCATCGCGGCGCAAGGTCCGAATCAGTCCCGGCAGGACAATGGCGGCGCCATAGTCGGACATCGCCAGGCGGAAGGTGCGCCTGGCGGTAGCCGGATCAAACGCGTTCGGCGCCAGCAGCGCTTGCACCTGGGCCAGGATTTCGGCCAGCGGTGCCACCAGCTCCAGCGCTCGCGGCGTCGGCACAAGGCCGGCTCCGGCGCGCACCAGCAGCGGATCGCCGAGCAGGTCGCGCAATCGCGCCAGCGCATGACTGACCGCAGGCTGGCTCAAGTGCAAACGCTCAGCCGCCCGGGTCACGTGTTGCTCGGTGAGCAAGGCGTCGAGGATCACCAGCAGGTTGAGGTCGATACGTCGAAGATCATTCATTTGCTGCATGTTCTAGATAACAAAACGGAATTTAAATCTGCGCGACGAATACTCTAGAGTCCAGCAAAACCTGTTGGAGAACGATCATGAGTACGTTGCATTGGGCCGGCCTGGTGGTGCTGGCAATGATTGCCGGGGCGGTGGTGCCGTTTCAGAGCGCGATCAACGTCAACCTCGGGCGCGGGTTGGGCCATCCGTTGTGGGCGACGCTCGCCTCGTTGCTGGTGAGCGTTGTGGTGTTGTTGCCGATCATCGTTGCGCTGCGCTTGCCGTTGCCTTCACTGTCATTCATCAGCAAGGCGCCGCTTTGGATGTGGGCCGGTGGCGCTTTTGGGGTGTGCTTTATTTCTTTGGCTTTGGTGCTGCTGCCCAAGCTCGGTGCCGCGGGGTTCATGGCATTGGCGCTGGCGGGGCAAGTGGTGGCGTCGTTGTTGCTGGATCACTTCGGCTGGTTTGGATTGATGGAGCGGCAGGTCACCTTGCCCAAGGTGCTTGGGGTGGTGCTGTTGATGGGCGGGGTGGTGTTGATTCAGTTTAGTGACGCTGCGGAAAAAGCGATGACAGCGACGTCTTGAAGATCAAAAGATCGCAGCCTCCGGCAGCGCCTACGGGGATGCGTGGTCCGGGCAGGTGCTGCCGAAGGCTGCGATCTTTTAAAACTTGTCGAGTGTGCGCAACTTCTGCGGCAACCCCCACAGCAACAGCGCCACCGCGATCAGTGCACAGACACCAATGACATACAGCGCTGGCGTGGTGCTGCCGGTCAGGTCCTTGATCCGGCCGACCATCACCGGGCTGACGATGCCACCGAACTGGCCCAGGGTGTTGATCACCGCAATCCCGCCCGCCGCACCCGCGCCGGCACCGGCCAGCAGTTTCGGCGGCAGGGTCCAGAAGCTCGGGATGGAGGCGATGATCCCGGCGCCGAGCAGGCCCAGCGCGACGATCAGGAAGGTCGTGTGGCTGGCGAAGATCCCCGCACAGAAGAACCCGACTGCACCAACGGCCACCAGACCGGCGACAAACTTGCGTCGCTCACCGGAAGCATCGGACAGGCGTCCGATCACCACCATGCTGATGGCACCGCAGATGTACGGGATGGCGGTCAGCAGGCCGATCATCACCGGACTTTCGGTGCCGGCACTGCGGATCAGTTGCGGCGCCCAGAAATTCAGGCCGTAGGACGCCACCTGGATCAGGAAGTAGATCAGCCCCAGTGTCAGGAAACCCGGAATCCGCAGTGCGGCGAGCAACGAGCCACCGCTCTTGTGCGGCTCATGCTGGGCGATGCGGCTGGCCAGCAAGGTCTTCTCCGAAGGCGTCAGCCAATGGGCGTCTTCGATGCGGTCCTTGAGCAGGGTCAGCACCAGCAAACCGAGGCCGATGCACGGCACGCCGCCGAGCAGGAACAGCCAGTGCCAGCCGCGCATTTGCAGCACACCGTCGAGGTGTTGCAGCACCAGGCCCGAGAACGGCGCGCCCACCAGGCCTGCGAACGCCGACGACAGGAACAGCATCGAGGTGATGCGCCCGCGATAGTGCTGCGGGAACCACAGGGTCAGGTAATACAGCACGCCCGGGGCGAATCCCGCCTCCATCGCGCCGATCACGAAGCGCAGCACGTAGAACTGCCATTCGCTGTTGACGAACACCATGGCTGCCGTGGCCAAGCCCCAGGACATCATGATCCGGGCGATCCAGCGCCGGGCGCCGACCTTGTACAGCATCATGTTGCTCGGCACTTCGAAAATCACATAACCGACCACGAACAACCCGGCACCCAGGCCGTACGCGGTGTCGCTCAGGCTCAGGTCAGCCTGCAGTTGAAACTTGGCGAAGCTGATGTTGATACGGTCGAAAAAGGCGAACAGGTAGCAGACCATGATCAGCGGCATCAGGCGCCAGGCGACTTTGCTGACCAGGGTTTTTTCGGTGTCGTGGCTAACAGACGGGCTCGCGCTCGCCTCCAGTGCATTCAGGCTCATTGCGGTTCTCCAGGCGGACTTCCCGTGGGTGTCCGATTGTTTTTGTTGTCTGGTTGTGGCGATTTATTTGGGTGCTTTTCTGTGGGAGCGAGCTTGCTCGCGATGACTGAGTCATATCCAACAATGATGTCTGCTGACACACCGCCATCGCGAGCAAGCTCGCTCCCACAGGGGGTCGTGGTGGATCAGGAGGGGATTGGATGCAGGTCACAGTTGCGCCCGGCCTTGGCCAGTTGCCCCGGTACTTCGTGGCCGAGCAACGCCGACAGTCCTCGGGACAGTTTCAGCAGCAGCGGCAGATCGATGCCGGTGTGAATGCCGACTTCATCGCACAGGTTCACCAGGTCTTCTGTACAGATGTTGCCCGACGCTCCCGGTGCAAACGGGCAGCCGCCGAGGCCGCCCAATGCGGCGTCGAAACGCCGGGCACCGGCCTCGTAGGCGGCCAGCACATTGCACAGACCAAGGCCACGGGTGTTGTGGAAATGCAGGGTCAAATCCGCCGGGGACACCCGCTGCAGCACCCGGCGCACCAGTCGCTCGACCTGGCGCGGATTGGCCATGCCCGTGGTGTCGGCGAGGGTGATGCCCTGGATGCCGAGTTCCTGATAGGCCTCGACGATTTGCAGGACGCGGTCCTCATCGATCGTGCCCTCGAACGGGCAGCCGAAGGTGGTGGCGATGCTGCCGTTGAGACGCACCGGGCTTTCGCCAACGAACCGCACGATCTCGCCGAACGCTGCCAATGAATCCTCACAACGCATGCGCATGTTCGCCAGGTTGTGGGTTTGGCTGGCGGACATCACCAGGTTCAGCTCATCGGCACTGCACGCCAACGCCCGTTGCGCCCCCTTGAGGTTGGGGATCAAGGCGACGTAGATCACCCCCGGCTGCCGGGTAATGCCCTTGAACACCAGCTCGCCATCGCGCAGCGCAGGAATGGCCTTGGGCGACACGAACGAACCGGCTTCGATGCGGCTGAACCCGGCCAGCGACAATTGATCGATCAGGGCAATCTTGTCGTGGGTTTCAACCCAGGTCGGCTCGATTTGCAAACCGTCGCGCGGGGACACTTCCTGCACGATCAGGCTGTCGGAATAATCGCTGATCATTGCACCACTCCTTCGACTTTCAGGCGTTCGATGTCCATCGCGGTGAGGCCCAATTGCGCGAGGATGCCGTCGGTGTGCTGGCCCAGTCCGGGGCCGGACCAGTTCACGCCGCCGGGTGTCTCGGAGAGTTTCGGCACGATGCCCGGCATTTTTACCGTGGCGCCTCCGGGAAGTTCGGCATTGAGCAGCATGTCCCGTGCCTGATAGTGCGGATCGGCGACGATGTCAGCCACTGAGTAGATGCGTCCGGCCGGGACTTCGGCGGCTTCCAGCGCGGCCAGTACCTCGTCGATGGGCAGGCTGCTGGTCCAGTGAGTGATGGCGGCGTCAAGCTGATTGCTTTTGGCGGCACGCCCGTCGTTGTGGGCGAATTCCGGCGCCTCGGCCAGATCGGCGCGGCCGATGGTGTGCATCAGCCGCTTGAAGATCGGATCGCTGTTGCCGGCAATCACCACATAGGCGCCGTCGGCGGTCAAATAGGTGTTGGATGGTGCGATCCCCGGCAAGGCACCGCCGCTGCGTTCACGCACATGGCCGAGCATGTCGTATTCCGGCACCAGGCTTTCCATGACGTTGAACACGCTTTCGGCCAGGGACACATCGACGATCTGCCCGCCGCCCTGCCCGGTCTTGACCCGCAGCAATGACATCAGCGCACCGATCACCGCATGCAGCGAAGCCAGGGAATCACCGAGGCTCACGCCGACCCGAGCCGGCGGCGAACCGGGGGTGCCGGTGGTGTAGCGAATCCCGCCCATGGCCTCGCCTATGGCACCGAAACCCGGGCGATCGCGGTACGGGCCGGTCTGGCCGTAACCGGAAATCCGCACCAGGGTCAGGTTGGGGTTGAGGGCGTGCAACACGTCCCAACCCAGGCCCAGTTTCTCCAGGGTGCCGGGGCGCAGGTTTTCAATCAGCACATCGGCGCTGGTGGCCAGTTGCTTGACCAGTTCGATGCCTTCGGGGGATTTGAGATTCAGCGCCAGGGACTTCTTGTTGCGCGATTGCAGGTACCACCACAGCGAGGTGCCTTCGTGCAGCTTGCGCCATTTGCGCAGGGGATCGCCCTGCCCCATGGCTTCGATCTTGATCACCTCGGCGCCGAACTCGGCCAGCATGCGCGCGGCAAACGGCGCAGCGATCAGCGTGCCGATCTCGATCACCTTGATTGCACTCAGGGGGGCAGTCATCGCGGGGTACCTCTTGTTCTTGGAATATGAGCCAAGGCTAGAGGAGTGATGCCTGAGGAATCCAACCTTCAGTTGGCAACGGGCGTTCGCGAAATGCGAACGCTCGGGGAGATTATCGTGACCTGTAGTCCGCCATCGCGAGCAAGCTCGCTCCCACACTGGATCTTCGGCACTCACACATCCCCTGTGGGAGCGAGCTTGCTCGCGATGAGGCCGGCACAGTCAGCGAAGAACTTTCAGGCTCAACCCCGCAAATGCTCAAACAACATCCGGCTCACCGGCGACAGTAGCGCCTCATCGCGCACCACCAGAATCAGCGCCCGATCGGACCATTCGTCCGTCAACGGCACCGCGCGCAAACCCAGCGCCCGGCCAAACAATTCATAGGCCCGCTGCGGAAGGATGCCGACCCCCATGTTGGCCTGGACCATGCGGCACATGGCATCGAACCCTGGCACATGAATGCGCACCCGCAACACCTTGCCGGTTTCGCGGGCCGCTGCATGGGTACGCATGTTGATCGAACTGGCGGCATGCAGCCCAACGTAATCGCTGTCTAGCGTATCGGCGAACGCCACGCTCGACCGGTTCGCCAAGGGATGGTGCGGCGGCATCAGCACCACCAGTTTGTCCTGGCGATACAGCACGCTGTGCAGGCCCTTGATGTCGCTGTCGATGGAACAGATGCCGAAGTCGGCCACCCCGTCGAGCACGCCCTGAATCACCCCGGCGCTGGGACGTTCTTCGAGGTCGGTCTTGACCTGTGGGTGACGTTCGGAAAAGTCCCGCAAGTCCTCTGGCAAAAACTGAATGATCGCCGACAGGTTGGCGAGCATTCGCACATAGCCGCGCACACCATGGCTGTGCTCGCCCAGTTCGAGGCCCATTTTCTCGACGTTGAACAGCATCTGCCGGGCATGGTGCAGCAGGGTTTCACCGGCCGGTGTCAGGGACATGCCCTTGGCCTGGCGCACGAACAGGCTGATGCCCAGCGCCTCCTCCAGCTCCATCAGGCGCTTGCTCGCCGCCGAGACAGCAATCGCCTCGCGCGACGCGGCACGGGTCAGCGTGCCCTCTTCATGGACGGCGACGAACAGTTGCAGAGTGATCAGGTCGAGACGGCGGATCAGGCTTTTTTGCAGCATCGGGTACTCGGCGAAGTCGGCTCGGGCGAAGTCGCAGCATAACGTTCTTCGCCCGCGTCGTGCCGTGGTCCGGCAGCCGGTCGTGATAAAGTCGCCGCCCGAAGACCTTTTGCCGTGAGACGAAGACCGCAATGACCGATTTCCAGGATGTCGACGCCCAACTTGAAGACTGGAACGCCTTGCGCAGCAGCGCTTCGTTCAGTGGTTTGCTGGTGGGCAACGGTGCCAGTCGCGCGGTATGGGACGATTTCGGCTACGAGTCGCTGTTCGAAAATGCCCGCACCGTTGAAGAAAAACCCTTGAGCCCATCCGAGCTGAGCGTGTTCGACGCGATGCAGACCCGCAGTTTCGAGCAGGTACTGAGCGCGTTGAAAACCACCAGCCGGGTCAACAAGGCGCTGGCCGTCAGCTCCGCCGCCCCGCGCAATCGCTATTACGCGATCAAGGAAGCGCTGATCAACACCGTGCATGCGGTGCATATCCCGTGGCGGCTGGTGGTGCCTTCGACGCTGGCGACGATCAATCAGGAACTGGCCAGCTACCGCACGGTATTCACCACCAATTACGACCTGATCAACTACTGGGCGGTGCAACACCAGCCCGAGGCGATCACCGATCTGTTCCAGGGGGCCGAACCCGCTTTCGACCTGAGCGACACGGCCACCGACAAAACCCGTTTGCTGTACCTGCACGGCGGTCTGCACCTGGTGCGCAACCAGGACGGCACGGCGCGCAAGCTGATGTCGACCGAGGGCACCTTGCTGGGCAACTTCGCGATCAATAACACGATCAAGACCCTCGACGACGTGCCGCTGTTCGTCAACGAAGGGCCGAGTGCGGACAAGCTCAAGACCATTCGCAGTTCGGACTATCTGTCGTTCTGCTACGAGCAATTGCTCGGTCACGGCCAGGCGCTGTGCATCTTCGGCCATGCGCTGGGGGAGCAGGACAGCCACATCATCCATGCTTTGCGCCTGGCGAAACCGCAGGTGCTGGCGATCTCGATTTACCCGCGCAGCAAGGCCTTCATCCAGCACCAGAAGCGGCATTACGCGAAGGTGTTTGAGGGGACGGGGGTTGAGTTGCGGTTTTTTGATTCCAAGAGCCATGCGTTGGGTGGCCCCAAGTTATCGGTTCCAGTCGAAGTTTAGTACTGGCCGATCTGACGCTTTCGCGAGCAAGCCCGCTCCCACATGGGATCTGTGTCGTTCACAAATCCCATGTGGGAGCGGGCTTGCTCGCGAAGCTTTTGCAGTCAACTCATTCCTCGGTGCTGTGCACCACCACCAGCAACTGCGCCTGTACCTCACCCACCGAACGAATCCGGTGCGGTTTTTGCGCATTGAAGTGCAGCGCATCCCCACGATCGAGCAGCACGCGCTCGCTCATGAAGTCCACTTCCACCCGCCCCTCGTGGACGAACAGAAACTCCTCGCCCAGATGCTCCTTGAAGGTTTTGTCGGTGAACTCCGCCGGCGGGTAAATGATGAACGGCAGCAGGCTGCGTTCACTGACCTGATGGGCCAGCACCGCGTAACCCGGATTGTTGCCGCTGGCCCCCAAAGGTTGCCGCTCGTGGCTGCGCACCAGGCTGTAGCTGTCGAGGCTGGCGTTGTCTTCAGAGAACAATTCCTCGACCTTCACATTCAGCGCCTTGGCCAGTTTCAACGCCGCCGCAATCGATGGCGTGTTCAACCCGCGCTCGACTTTCGACAGGTAACTCTTGGTCATGCCGGATTGTTCGGCCAGCGCTTCCAACGTCACGCCAAGTTTTTTTCTTAGTAATTTCAAACGGATAGACATGTGGAGCGATTAATCCATCAAGGAGGCAACGATTTGTCCTTGCCAATGACACATTGTGTCATTTAGGCTCTTTAGTGTCATTTGCGCTCACCGACGACTTTGCGAGGAACCGGTGAGCGGCAAACCCGACGTCCATTGAATCACCCAAAGGACACCGATATGGCCAAGACATTAGCACTGCCCAAAGAGCAACTGGTCAAGCACGCGCTGAGCCAAATGCAAAATACCCTGGCGGATAATACGTGGACCGCCCGGCAAAAGCTGGCCCTGACCTGCCGCATTCTGTTCGAGCACGGTCACGATTCCGGTCTTGCCGGGCAAATCACCGCCCGTGGCCCGCAGCCCGGCACTTACTACACTCAACAACTGGGCCTGGGTTTCGACGAAATCACCGCGGGCAACCTGCTGCTCGTCAACGAAGACCTGGAGGTGCTAGAAGGCCACGGCATGCCCAACCCGGCCAATCGTTTTCACAGTTGGGTATACCGCGCCCGTCCGGATGTGAACTGCATCATCCACACCCATCCGACCCACGTTGCAGCCTTGTCGATGCTGGAAGTACCGTTGCAGATTTCCCACATGGACCTCTGCCCGCTCTATGAAGACTGTGCGTTTCTCGAAGGCTGGCCAGGTGTGCCGGTGGGCAACGAGGAAGGCGAGTTGATTGCCGGGGCGTTGGGCGACAAGCGGGCGATCCTGCTTTCGCACCACGGCCAATTGTCCACCGGCAATACCATCGAGGAAGCCTGTGTCATCGCGCAACTGATCGAACGTGCCGCGAAGCTGCAACTGTTGGCGATGAGTGCCGGGACCATCAAGCCGATCATCCCTGCGCTGGGCCGTGAAGCCCATGACTGGATTGCCCGGCCGAAACGTCACGCCGCCGCTTTCAACTACTACGCCCGGCAGAGCCTGCGCCAACACGCCGATTGCCTGAACTGACCCCAGACCTTTTTGAACGGAGAGACACCATGTCCACCGCCAACATTCACGGCATCATCGGCTACACCATCACCCCTTTCACCGTCCATGGCGAAGGCGTTGACCTGGACGCCCTCGGGCGCTCCATCGACCGCCTGATCGAGGGCGGCGTGCACGCTATCGCCCCGCTGGGCAGCACCGGTGAAGGTGCCTACCTGAGCGACGCGGAGTGGGATCAGGTCAGCGAATTCAGTATCAAGCACGTGGCCAAACGCGTGCCGACCATCGTCAGCGTGTCCGACCTGACTACCGCCAAAGCGGTGCGTCGCGCGCGCTTCGCCGAAGCCTATGGTGCCGATGTGGTGATGGTGCTGCCTGCGTCCTACTGGAAACTCAGTGAAGCGGAAATCCTCGCTCATTACCGCGCCATCGGCGACAGCATCGGCGTGCCGATCATGCTCTACAACAACCCGGCCACCAGCGGCACCGACATGTCGGTGGATCTGATCCTGCGCATCGTCAAGGCCGTGGAAAACGTGACCATGGTCAAGGAGAGCACCGGCGACATCCAGCGCATGCATCAACTGCAACGTCTCGGCGACGGCCAGGTGCCGTTCTACAACGGCTGCAATCCGCTGGCCCTGGAGGCCTTTGCCGCTGGCGCGAAAGGCTGGTGCACCGCCGCGCCGAACCTGATCCCGCAACTCAACCTGGATTTGTATGAAGCGGTGCTGGCCAATGATTTGGCCAAGGCCCGCGGGCTGTTCTACCGCCAGTTGCCGCTGCTGGACTTCATTCTCAAGGGTGGCTTGCCGGCGACGATCAAGGCGGGTTTGCGGGCGACAGGTCTGGAGGCGGGGGATCCGCGGCTGCCGGTGTTCCCGTTGGGTGAGGCGGGGGTTAGTCAGCTTCAAGGCCTACTCGAAGCCTTACGCTGAATTCAGGTTAAACACCCCCCTGTGGGAGCGAGCTTGCTCGCGATGAGGCCATTACATTCAACACAGATGTTGACTGTCAGACCGCCATCGCGAGCAAGCTCGCTCCCACAGGGATTTGTACTGGATTTGAAAGTAGTGATCAAAGCACCGGCAGGGTCTTGTCCTTGACCACCTTGCTCGGGCCATTGACTTTCACACTGGCGATGCCTTTCTCCATGGCGACATCGGAGGAATAGGTCTCGCTGCTGCCGATGATTTCGTGATTACCGGCCTTGAGGTTGAAATACGGATGGCCATCCTTGGTAGTTTTCTTCTCGTAGCGCTCATCCAGCGGGCTGTTGGCCTGGACCGAGGCTATGCCTTTGTCGGCGGCGGCGTGGGTGGTGTACAGCTCGCTGGTCAGAATGGTCTCGGCGTTGGCCGCCTTGAGGACGAACCTGAACTGGCCATTGCTGCTTTTGCTCACTTCATACCATCCGGACATGCTGTTTCTCCTTGGCGATTGAGAGGTTGTGCGCTTCACAGTAAAGACCAGCCAAATGTTTCTGTCGCCTGTACCGGCCCCTTCGCGAGCAAGCCCGCTCCCACAGGATCAGCGTAATCCCTGTGGGAGCGGGCTTGCCCGCGAAGGGGTCGACGCAGTTTTGACTACTTCGCCACTGCCCGCACCACCGACAACTCCGGCGCCTGCGTCCGCCGCTGGCTCAGATACCGCGTACAACTCACCCGCAGGAACGAAGCGAAATTGACCACCTCGCCGCGATAGTCCATCACCTCTTCATACAGCTTGGCGATCAACTGGTTGGTGGTCATGCCGTCGACCTCGGCGATTTCGCTGAGGATGTCCCAAAACTGATTTTCCAGCCGCAGGGTGGTGACCACCCCGCAGATGCGCAGCGAGCGGGAGCGCGATTCGTAAAGAATCGGGTCGGCTTTGACGTACAGCTCGCACATGGACATGTCCCTCGTTACAGCGTGATTTTGGTACCCAGCAACCCCAGGAAACCGGCCAGCCAGTTCGGGTGCGCAGGCCAGGCCGGCGCCGTGGCCAGATTGCCCTGAACATGGCCGTCCGTCACCGGAATGTCGATATACGTACCGCCCGCCAGGCGCACCTCCGGAGCGCAGGCCGGATAAGCGCTGCATTCGCGGCCTTCGAGAATACCCGCTGCCGCCAGCAACTGCGCGCCATGGCACACGGCGGCGATCGGCTTGCCGGCCTTGTCGAATGCGCGCACCAGCTCCAGGACCTTTTCGTTCAGGCGCAGATACTCCGGCGCGCGGCCACCCGGAATCAGCACGGCGTCATAATCGGCGGCATTGACCTTGGCGAAATCGAAGTTCAGGGCAAACAGGTGACCGGGCTTTTCACTGTAGGTCTGGTCGCCTTCAAAGTCATGGATCGCCGTGCGCACGGTCTGGCCCGCAGACTTGTCCGGGCAAACGGCGTGCACCGTGTGGCCGACCATCAGCAGCGCCTGGAACGGCACCATCACCTCATAGTCTTCGACGTAATCACCAACCAGCATCAGAATTTTTTTCGCAGCCATGGGGAGGACTCCTCTGGAAGTGGGCGTGCAGGAGTATTCAAGGTAGTCCTTATCTGGTGGGGCGGGTAACAACCGGCTACTACCTTGTGGCGAGGGGGCTTGCCCCCGTTGGGCTGCGCAGCAGCCCCGATGGCCTTTGGGTTACACCGCGTCGACAGGTTTTACGACTGCTTCGCAGCCGAACGGGAGCGAGCTCCCTCGCCACAGGGGCGCGAAAACTGTACGGATATTTCTGTGGCCAGCTGTAAGCGCCAAAGCCCCAGGTTTATGGCTAGATAACCACATCTCCCATCACCCACGATTCTGGTTGCCATCATGTCCTCGCGCGAAAACACCGGCATGGCCCTGGGCCTGCTCGGCGTCGTGATCTTCAGCCTCACCCTGCCCTTCACGCGGATCGTCGTGCAGGAACTCCACCCGCTGCTCAACGGCCTGGGCCGGGCACTGTTTGCGGCGGTTCCGGCGGCGTTGCTGTTGCTGTGGCACCGGGAAAAGTGGCCGACCTGGAAACAGGTCAAAGGCCTGACGCTGGTGATGGCCGGGGTGATTCTCGGTTTCCCGGTGCTGTCGGCCTGGGCCATGCAAACCTTGCCGGCGTCCCACGGCGCTCTGGTCAATGGTTTGCAGCCACTGTGCGTGGCGCTGTACGCCGCGTGGTTATCACATGAACGGCCTTCGAAAGCGTTCTGGGCCTGCGCCGCATTGGGCAGTGCGCTGGTACTCGGTTATGCGCTGATCAGCGGTGCCGGCAGCATTCAGGCCGGTGACCTGCTGATGCTTGGCGCCATTGCGGTGGGCGGATTGGGCTACGCCGAGGGAGGCCGACTCGCCAGGGAGATGGGTGGCTGGCAGGTGATCTGCTGGGCGCTGGTACTGTCGACGCCGCTGTTGATCGGCCCGGTGGTGTATCTGGCGCTGCAACACCAGGGCGGGATTTCCGCCAGGACCTGGTGGGCCTTCGGTTATGTCTCGCTGTTTTCGCAGTTCATCGGCTTCTTCGCCTGGTACGCCGGGCTGGCCATGGGCGGCATTGCCCGGGTCAGCCAGATTCAGCTGCTGCAGATCTTCTTCACCATCGCCTTCTCGGCGTTGTTCTTCGGTGAACAGGTGGAGCCGATTACCTGGCTGTTTGCCGCCGGGGTCATTGTGACGGTGATGCTGGGGCGCAAGACCGCAATCAAACCCAGTGTGGGAGCGGGCTTGCTCGCGAATGCGGCTCCACATTCAACACTAATATTGACTGACCCAACGCCTTCGCGAGCAAGCCCGCTCCCACAGGATCAGAGGTAGCCGTCAGCGCGCAGCAACGTTTCCAGGCAATGCTCGCTGATGTGGTAAAAATCCTTCAGCTCCTGAATCTTCGCCAATAGCTGGGCCGGTTCCACCGGCTCGGCGCGCTTGACCGCCAGGATCATCTTGTTCTTGTTGGTGTGGTCCAGCGAGATGAACTCGAACACCTTGGTCTCGTAGCCGCAGGCCTCAAGGAACAACGCGCGCAAACTGTCGGTGACCATCTCCGCCTGCTGGCCCAGGTGCAAGCCGTATTGCAGCATCGGCTTGAGCAGCGCCGGGCTCTGGATTTGCAGGCGGATCTGTTTGTGGCAACAAGGCGAGCACATGATGATCGACGCGCCGGAACGGATGCCGGTGTGGATCGCATAGTCGGTGGCGATATCGCAGGCATGCAGGGCGATCATCACGTCCAGCTCGCTCGGTGCCACGCTGCGTACGTCACCGCACTTGAACACCAGGCCGGGGTGCTCAAGCCTGGCGGCCGCAGTGTTGCACAGGGTGACCATGTCTTCACGCAGCTCGACACCGGTCACCTCGCCTTCGGCCTTCAAGGTGTTGCGCAGGTAATCGTGGATGGCGAAGGTCAGATACCCCTTGCCCGAGCCGAAGTCCGCCACACGCACCGGTTTGTCCAGCGCCAGGGGTGACGAAGTCAGTGCATGGCTGAACACTTCGATGAACTTGTTGATCTGCTTCCACTTGCGCGACATCGCCGGGATCAGTTCATGCTGCTTGTTGGTCACCCCCAGGTCGGCGAGAAACGGCCGGCTCAGGTCAAGAAAACGGTTTTTTTCACGGTTGTGCTCGGCCGATGGCACTTCGCGCAATTGTTGAGGTTTGCTCTTGAACAGCGATGACTTGCCCTTTTTGCTGTATTCGAGCTGGGCTTCGTCGGTCAACGACAACAAATGCGCATTTTTGAACGACGCCGGCAGCAACCCGGCAATGCTCGCCACGCCTTCGGCCAGCGGCAGGTTCTTGGTGATATCGCGGGTCTTGTAGCGATAGACGAAAGACAGGCAAGGCTGCGCCTTGACCGTCACCGGCTTGATGATGATCCGCTGCAGGTCCGTTTCATCGCCCGCGTACTTGGCCAGCACCAGTTTGATGAACGCATTGTGCTCGAGGCTGGCTTGCAGCAGCTCGATGAACTGGGCGTGATGATCCGGCGCGAGGCTGGCGGGAGTGGCGGTGACGGACATGGAAAAACGGCCTCAGGCGATGCAAATCGGAGAATGCCGGTATTTTAAGGGGGACGAGGACTTTGGGCACGGGGTTATTTTGTGGCAGGTCCCAGTCACGCAGCCCAGGACCTCGATACAAACGTTGAAGCCTCAGGGTTCCACCAGACGAAGCTTGCGATTGTTCGGTGAATTAATGATGTGTTTGACGATCAGTCCCACTGGCACTGCCCAGGTCAGGCCATTGGCAGGGTCGGTCACCACGGCGACCGTTTCGGAACTTGCATCGATGTCCAGGCGCCGACGATCATTGCACGACTTGAGTAAGCCATAGGCACGGCTAACCAGCCTTTCGGCCAGGAACATCGGTACATCCATACTCTGCAGATGCTTCACCGCGCGACAGAACAGGACTTGATCATCGATCCCCCCTTCACTTTCATGACGCCCCAGAAACGCCTGGGCAATAGCCAATAACTCCTCATTCAGACCTGCATTTTCATCGGTAATCTTCATGCTCAAGTCTCCTGTGGCACTTCTGACGTGTCAGGACCGACGGCAACAGGCCGGGAAGCACGGCGCAAATCGGGTCCGGCGCAAGGCAGGCGTACGGCCGGATTAGGCATGCCACTGGGCGAAAGCTCATGGGTCATTTCAAATTCGGCACGCACGGACCAACCGCAAGCTTCCGACGTGCATTGCAGATACGCCACCCGCAGGAAAATATGACGGCCTTCGCTGGTGCGGATGCGCATCCGGCTCAAGCAGTGCGGGCACACCATTTTATAAGTACTCATGCTTGAATCCCGAGGGTCATTGGGTGGCAATCAACCTGATCAAACGCAATACTGCTTGAGGCGTTCATCGCGGCGCTCCGGGCTTGCGAACAGTGTCTGCCAGGCATAAGGAAGTGCATCGGGCAGACGCGTAATGGGGTCGAGCCATGCTCGTAGGAAATCCCCCTGATACCATTAGGAAGTTTCGACATCGTATTCTTCTGACTCATCTTTGATGATTGATTACTTACAAGAAAAAAAGTACTCATTACGCATAAATTAGGCACTCAAAAAGCATATGTCAAAAGGAAGCGGCTCAAATTGCGTAGCAAAAAATCACAAGCTGTTCTGGCTCGTCTAAAGCAAGTCACCGGTACAAAAACCGATGCTTCTTTATCTTCCGTGCTACAGATCAGCCCGCAAACCCTTAGTAGCTGGCGAGGCCGCGACAGCACACCTTACTCATTATGCGTAGAAATCGCGCAAGCCCGGGGAATATCCCTTGACTGGCTGTTGCTGGGCGAAGGGCCGGTTTTGAGACAAACAATTACTGATTCTTCGCAGACTGGTCAGGAAAACACCACACGGGAAAACACCATTCTCGCGCTCTGGCGGTTGCTCGACGAAAACGATCGCTGCGCCATACAAAACGCACTCGAGGAAAAGCAACGACTGCGCGATATGGAACTCAGGCTTTCCGAAATGGCCACCATCCTGGCAACACTCAAACCTTCGAATGAAACCTGATGAACTGTGTCATCCGAAGTTGCATGGCTTCCCGTTCCGGATATCAAGACAACCCATTCACGGACCATCATCTTCGTCCTCTCAGGTGTCGAATGATTTCACCGATACCGGCACCATCGACCCATTGCATGAGCTTGATGCTGATGGGAATAACGATCAGCGCGCAAAGAAAGGCCGTTACACCTTCGGTCAGAAATGGCGCTAGCGGATGTGCAACAGGCGTAAAGAGGTAACCGACACCCGCAGACAGCAACCAGGAACCGATGCGCTGCCAGGCCTTGAAGCTGGTGCGAGTGGTGGTGACCAGCCACGCGCCGAGCATCGCACCGAACAGTACCTCGCCATTGACCACTGGCAGCGTTGCAATCCCCATTCCCAACATGAGCCCATTGATGCCGTTGTATGCCGAATCAGTCAGGCTCATGCGCACCTCGCGCAACGACCGAATCCACCTGGATCGCTCCCGACTCGATCGCCCTGAGCAGTGCGCAAGTGCGGGAGCTGACGTCGAACTTTCGACGAATATTGGCGAAGTGAAAATTGACGGTAGATTCCGTGCAATTCTCGATCCTGGCGATTTCCCAGGAAGTTTTGCCCTTGAAACACCACATCAGGACTTGCGTTTCTTTGGCCGTCAATTTCGCCTTGGGCTTGCTTCCCTCAGCGCCATTGGCTGCACGTGCCAAAGAGTCAATCGATTGTCGGGTTGCCATAAGAATCCCTCTTCGCGGGAACGCCCGTCGCTGGACGTCCACTGTTGGAGAGAAATACTGACGACAAGGCTGAACCCGGACAATTGACGGGAGTTGTAGCGGCAAGCGCTACACAACGCCAGGGAGGACTTAGCCGAGTACCACCAGGCGATTCGGCAGTTCATTGCGCACATGGGTCACGGGCACGTGCACCTTGAGCAGCTCGCCGCAGGCTTCGACGCAGCTGACAAACCCTTGCAACGTCTGCCCCTGCTTCACCTGCTGGGTGAAGGTGGCGACGATGGCATCCCAGTTCTTGTTGTCCAGGCGACTGGAAATGCCTTCATCCACCAGAATCTCCACATAACGCTCGGCTTCGGAGACGAAAATCAGTACACCGGTGCTGCCTTCGGTGTGGTGCAGGTTCTGCTCCAGGAACTGCCGTCGCGCCAGGTTCGAGGCGCGCCAGTGGCGCACCGAGCGCGGGACCAGATGGGTAGTGACTTTCGGCAGACGGAACACCAGGCACAGGACGATGAAGATGGCCCATTGCACCAGCAGCAGGCTGTGCAAGGTCAGCCAACCGGTGAGGTAATGCACGATGCCCGGCACCAGCAGCGCCAGCAGGCTGGCCCACAGCAACGGGATGTACGCATAGTCGTCGGCGCGGGCCGCGAGCACGGTCACCAGTTCTGCGTCGGTGTCGCGCTCGACCCGGGCGATTGCCTCGGCGACTTTGCGTTGTTCGTGTTCGGTCAGTAATGCCATGTCGTGAATTGCCTGCTCATTTTTATGATCACCAGCCGCCGGACGAACCGCCGCCGCCGAAACTGCCTCCACCGCCGCTGAAGCCTCCGCCTCCACCGCCGCCGCCAAATCCACCACCGCCAAAACCGCCCCCGGATCCTCCGGAGCCGCCCCGGCCGGCGGGAAGGATACCGAGCATCTGACACACAAAAACAGTCAGGATGAACAGCATCACCAAAAACACCAACAATCCGGGATGTCGCGAGACGAAATCGTCCCCTGGATCGCCTCTGGACTCATACGCCGTGGAGGGTTCGTCCAAGGGGTTGCCGCCCAGCACCACCAGCATCGCCGCCACGCCGTCGCTGATGCCTTTACTGAAGTTACCGGTCTTGAAAGCCGGGGTGATGACCTGGTTGATGATCACTGAACTCTGGGCGTCGGTCAGGCGATCCTCCAGGCCATAGCCGACTTCGATACGCAACCGGCGCTCGTTTCGGGCGATGATCAGCAGGGCGCCGTTGTTCTTGTCCTTCTGCCCGATACCCCAGTGGCGACCGAGCTGGTAACCGAAATCGGCGATGTCGGTGCCCTGCAAGTCCGGCAACGTCACGACCACAAGCTGCTCGCCGGTGGCCTGTTCATGGGCCTGAAGCTGTTGGCTGAGCTGATCGCGCACCACAGGTTCGATCATCTGCGCGTTGTCGACCACGCGCCCGGTCAGCGCCGGAAAACTCAGTTCGGCCCGGGCCGTGATCGCCACCATCCACAACAACAGCATCAGGCCCGTTTTCAACACGCGCATTGGCTACCTCTTCCGTAGTGACGCACAAGCTGTACTCAGAACTTGACCTCAGGGGCCTTTTCCGAACCCGGCGTGGCTTCGAAGGTTTCACGCACCGGCAGGTCGCTGTACATCACCGTGTGCCACAGGCGACCGGGGAAGGTGCGGATCTCGGTGTTGTATTTCTGCACCGCGAGGATGAAATCGCGCCGAGCCACGCTGATGCGGTTCTCGGTGCCTTCGAGCTGCGATTGCAGGGCGAGGAAGTTCTGGTTGGCCTTGAGGTCCGGATAACGCTCGGAGACCACCATCAAACGACTCAAGGCGCCACTGAGCTGATCCTGGGCCTGTTGGTACTGCTTGAGTTTTTCCGGGTTGTCCAGGGTCGAGGCATCCACCTGGATCGACGTGGCCTTGGCCCGCGCCTCAATCACCGCGGTCAATGTCTCTTCTTCATGTTTTGCGTAGCCCTTGACCGTTTCCACCAGGTTGGGAATCAGGTCGGCGCGCCGCTGATACTGGTTCTGCACCTGACCCCAGGCGGCCTTGGCCTGTTCGTCGAGGGTCGGGATGTTGTTGATGCCGCAGGCGGTCAGCAACGTGGCCAGCATCAGCAGCGTGACGACCTGCAAACGCGAGCGATAGGTTGGACTTGCATTCATCAGGATGTCGCTCCCTTGTACATTCATGAAAAAACCGACCGTGAAACCTTCTGGGCCGGCTCTTGGGGCATAATCGCCCGCGCCTCTGGATTGCAACGGGCCGATGGGCTAAAAAGAGGCCCTGCGTGAAAACGCATCCGCCACCTGGCTGTCGTTTTTTGGCTCTGTTTTTTTGAGCCGGCACCCGAACAACAATAGACGCTCCCTAAATTTTGGCTGGCCGGCGTGCATATCGCCGTTTGGGCCCTTGAGAAAACTATTCATGAAGAAGCTGTGTTTGCTGGGCCTGTTCGTCAGCCTGGCCAGTCATAACGTATTGGCCGCCACGACGCCCGCACCCCTGGAGAACAAGGAAGCCTTCGTCAGCAACCTGATGAAGCAAATGACCCTCGATGAAAAAATCGGCCAGTTGCGCCTGATCAGCATCGGCCCGGAAATGCCTCGCGAAATGATCCGCAAGGAAATCGCGGCGGGCAACATCGGCGGTACGTTCAACTCGATCACCCGTCCGGAAAACCGGCCGATGCAGGACGCCGCCATGCGCAGCCGCCTGAAAATCCCGATGTTCTTCGCCTACGACGTGATCCACGGCCACCGCACCATTTTCCCGATCCCGCTGGCCCTGGCCTCGAGTTGGGACATGGATGCCATCGGCCTGTCCGGGCGCATCGCCGCCAAGGAAGCCGCGGCTGACAGCCTCGACATCACCTTCGCGCCGATGGTCGACATCTCCCGCGACCCCCGCTGGGGCCGCACCTCCGAAGGTTTCGGCGAAGACACCTACCTGGTGTCGCGCATTGCCGGCGTGATGGTCAAGGCGTTCCAGGGTACTGGCGCGAACGCGGCCGACAGCATCATGGCCAGCGTCAAGCACTTCGCCCTGTACGGTGCGGTCGAGGGTGGCCGCGACTACAACATAGTCGACATGAGCCCGGTCAAGATGTACCAGGACTACCTGCCACCGTACCGCGCCGCCATCGATGCCGGCGCTGGCGGGGTCATGGTCGCGCTGAACTCAGTCAACGGCGTGCCGGCCACCGCCAACACCTGGCTGATGAACGACCTGCTGCGCAAGGAGTGGGGCTTCAAGGGCCTGGCCGTCAGCGACCACGGGGCGATTTTCGAGCTGATCAAGCACGGCGTTGCCGCCGACGGTCGCGAAGCGGCGAAGCTGGCGATCAAGGCCGGCATCCACATGAGCATGAACGACACCCTGTACGGCAAAGAGCTGCCAGGGCTGCTGAAGTCTGGCGAGATCCAGCAGAGCGACATCGACAACGCCGTGCGTGCGGTGCTCGAAGCCAAATACGACATGGGCCTGTTCAAGGACCCGTACCTGCGCATCGGCAAAGCCGAGGACGATCCGGTCGACACCTACGCCGACAGCCGCCTGCACCGCGCCGAGGCCCGTGATGTGGCACGCCGCAGCCAGGTGCTGTTGAAGAACCGGAACGAGACCCTGCCGCTGAAGAAGACCGCGAAAATCGCCCTGGTCGGTCCGCTGGCCAAGGCGCCCATCGACATGATGGGCAGCTGGGCCGCCGCGGGCAGGCCTGCGCAGTCCGTCACCCTGTTCGACGGCATGACCAACGCCCTGGGCGATAAATCGACGCTGATCTACGCCCGTGGCGCCAACATCACCAGCGACCCGAAAATCCTCGGTTACCTGAACTTCCTCAACTTCGACGCCCCGGAAGTGGTGGATGATCCGCGTCCGGCGAACGTGCTGATCGACGAAGCGGTGAAAGCGGCCAAGGATGCGGATGTCGTCGTTGCCGCCGTTGGCGAGTCCCGTGGCATGTCCCACGAATCGTCGAGCCGCACCGACCTGAACATCCCGGAAAACCAGCGCGAGCTGATCCGTGCCCTGAAAGCCACCGGCAAACCGCTGGTGCTGGTGTTGATGAACGGCCGCCCGCTGACGATCCTCGAGGAGAAAGAACAGGCCGACGCGATCCTCGAAACCTGGTTCACCGGCACCGAAGGCGGCAACGCCATCGCCGACGTGCTGTTCGGCGACTACAACCCGTCGGGCAAACTGCCGATCAGCATCCCGCGTTCGGTCGGCCAGATTCCGACCTACTACAACCACCTGACCATTGGCCGGCCGTTCACCCCGGGCAAGCCGGGCAACTACACTTCGCAGTACTTCGATGACACCACAGGCCCGCTGTACCCGTTCGGTTACGGCCTGAGCTACACCGAGTTCAGCCTGAGCGACATGGCGCTGTCGTCGACCACGTTGAACAAGACCGGCAAGCTCGACGCCAGTGTCACGGTGAAAAACACCGGCAAGCGCGACGGCGAAACCGTGGTGCAATTGTACATCCAGGACGTGGCAGGCTCGATGATCCGCCCGATCAAGGAACTGAAGAACTTCCAGAAGGTGATGATCAAGGCCGGCGAACAGAAGGTCGTGCATTTCACCATCACCGAGGACGACCTGAAGTTCTACAACACCCAGCTCAAGTACGCGGCGGAACCGGGCAAATTCAACGTGCAGATCGGCCTGGATTCAGAGGACGTGACGCAGCAGAGCTTTGAGTTGCTCTAACCCCGTTACACCGCAATACAAATGTGGGAGCGGTCTTGCTCGCGAAGACGGAGTGTCAGTCGAAATCTTCGTTGACTGACACTCCGTCTTCGCGAGCAAGCCCGCTCCCACAGTGGTTTGTGGTGTTCAGAAACCCGAGATCAGCCCCTCCGATCCAGCAGATTCACCACCACCCGATCCACCCATCCCCACACCCGCTGCTTGATCCGCCGCCACAGCGGTCGACGCTTCCATTCTTCCAGGCTGACTTGCTGGCTCAGGGCGAAGTCGTGCTCGAAGCTCGCCGCTACCGCTCGGGTCAATCCGGGGTCCAGTGCTTCCAGGTTGGCTTCCAGGTTGAAGCGCAGGTTCCAGTGATCGAAGTTGCACGAACCGATGCTCACCCAGTCGTCGATCAGGACCATTTTCAGGTGCAGGAAACACGGCTGGTATTCGTAGATCTCCACCCCGGCCTTGAGCAGTCGCGGGTAGTAGCGATGGCCGGCGTAGCGCACGGAGGGGTGATCGGTACGCGGGCCGGTCAGCAGCAGGCGCACATCCACGCCGCGGGCAGCCGCCCGGCGCAGGGAACGGCGCACTTTCCAGGTCGGCAGAAAGTACGGCGTGGCCAGCCAGATCCGTCGGTGACCACTGTTCAGGGCGCGCACCAGCGATTGCAGAATGTCCCGGTGTTGACGGGCATCGGCATAGGCCACCCGGCCCATACCCTCGCCACTGGCCGGTACACGGGGTAAGCGCGGCAAGCCGAAATGCGAGGCCGGTCGCCAGGCGCGACGATGGCGGTTGGCGATCCACTGACGATCGAACAGCAGCTGCCAATCGAGCACCAGCGGGCCGGTGATTTCCACCATCACTTCGTGCCATTCGCTGACGTCTTCGCCCGGCGTCCAGAACTCATCGGTGACGCCCGTGCCCCCGACCACGGCCAGACTCTGGTCCACCAGCAACAATTTGCGGTGGTCGCGGTAGAAGTTGCCGACCCAGCGCCGCCAGCTCAGACGATTGTAGAAACGCAGCTCCACCCCGGCGGCCATCAGCCGCTGGCGCAAGGCCAGGGTGAAGGCGAGGCTGCCGTAATCATCGAACAGGCAGCGCACCCGCACACCGCGCTCGGCGGCCTGCACCAATGCCTGGACCATGGCTTCGGCACAGGCACCCGCCTCCACCAGATACAGCTCCAGCTCCACCTGTTCTTCAGCCCGGGCAATCGCCACCAGCATGCGCGGGAAAAACTGCGGGCCATCGATCAGCAGTTCGAAGTGGTTGCCTTCGCGCCAGGGAAAAATCGCTCCGGCCATGTCAACGCGCCGTGAAAATCAGCACCGCACCCACCGGCACCGAAAGACTGATGGCCGAGAGGCCGGCCATTTTGCGCAACGTTTCCAGACCCGGTGCCAGATCGAAATCCTCGGCGTTGATCACCAGCGGTTCGAGGGTCACCACCTGGAAGCGCCGGTCATCGAGACGGGTGGCCAGCAGTTCGGCCTGGTATTGGTGTTGTTTGCCGTGCAGGTCGACCATCAGCGGCAGGCGCAACTCCAGCTGCGCACCGGGAGCAAGGTCGTTGATCGGGCGCAGATCGATTTTCGTGGAGATCAAGGCGTCGGGGAACCGCTCGATCTGGAACAGCTCCTTGCGCATGCGCTCATCGCGCAACGGGATGCCGCTGTTGATCGACTCCAGCTCGACTTCCACCTGCGCCAGCCCCTGGGGATCGACTTTGCCGTGCAGCACCAGAAAGCGCTGCACTTCGGAAACATTGGCGTTTTTGGTGCTGACAAACGACAGGCGTGAAGACTCGCCATCCAGGTACCAATCGGCACGGGCCGACAACGCGGCACCGGTCAGCAGCAGGAAAGCGAGGGTTTGAAGGGTGGAGCGCTTGAACATAGAGACTCGTGGGGGCAGATAAACCTGTGCTGAACCTTAACCGGCCCTCAGCGCATTGCAAGCCATCTACTGCACCAAACCCGCTTTTGTGGCGAGGGGGCTTGCCCCCGTTCGGCTGCGAAGCAGTCGTAAACTCGGTGATCGCGGTTTTTCTGGTTCACCGAAGTTGCAGGTTTTGGGGCCGCTTCGCGACCCAACGGGGGCAAGCCCCCTCGCCACAAGAGCCCTCGCCTGGCCTCACCATTTCAGCGTGATCAAGGTTGCAGGCGACAACCCTGGCGCTCGCCGATCCACACGGCGCTGTTGCTGCGCCCCATGCCGCTGACCGTTACGCGTCTGGCGCTCGGGTCATCGATAAAGCCACTGGTGGGCAGCCATTGCTTCACATAGCCGTGGCAGTACTGGGTATCGTTACCCATCACGTAGCGGCACGAACAGTATTCCTTGGCGGTGTACGCGCTGATGATGTCGGGGAACGCCCACAGCGCATCACGCTCGTGCCAGATCCAGCCGAGCAAGGCGATCAGCAGGGTCAGCAACAGGGAACTGACCGGTCGACGGCGTATGAAACCGGTCATGGCTGCACCTTCCCGGCAAAGGCCTTGAGCGCGAGCCTGAGCAATTCGTTGTGCCGGTAACTGCCGTCGCGGTCATCGCCGTAGCGGACGATTACCAGCTGTTCACTGGGGATCACATACATCGCCTGCCCCCAATGCCCCAGCGCCGCGAAGGTATCGGCGGGGGCATCGGGCCAGGGTTGTGGCGCGCCCTCAACCGCTCGATTGAGCCACCACTGGCCGCCGGGGACGGCATCGTCTTGCCGGGCATGATAGTGAGCGAACGGCTCGCGGTTGAACGCCACCCAGTCTTTGGGCAGCAGCTGCCTGTCTCCCCAGCGCCCCTCGCGGGCCATCAACAGACCGACCCGGGCCAGATCCCGTGCCGTCAGGTAGGCATAGGACGACGCGACGAACGTGCCGGTGTCATCGGTTTCCCAAACGGCGTGGCGAATGCCCAGCGGTTCGAACACCGCAGTCCATGGATAGTCGGGATAGCGGTCGGGGCCGACGATGGTTTTCAGCGCGGCGGACAACAGGTTGCTGTCGCCGCTGGAGTAACGAAAGGCCTGACCCGGCGCGGCGTACGCAGCATGCGCCGCAGTGAACGCCGCCATGTCGTGGCGCCCGCGGGTGTAGAGCATGGCCACCACCGAAGATTTCAGCGGTGCGTATTCGTAGTCCTCCTGCCAGTCCAGGCCTGAGGCCCAGTGCAGCACGTCGGCCATTGTCATGTCGGGATGTTTTTGCAGGGGCGGATAAAACTTCGCCACCGGGTCACCGAGTTTGAACAAGCCTTCGCCATAGGCCACCCCGAGGACGGCGGCCATCAGGCTCTTGCTGATCGACCAGGTCAGGTGCGGCGTCTCGGCCGTTGTCGGGCCAGCGTAGCGCTCGTAGAGCAACCGGCCGTCGCGAATCACCAGCAAGGCATCGGTGCGAATGCCCTGGCGAGTGCTGTCATCGCGGGACGGGAAGGCGTAGGCCTCCAGGGCTTGAAGCGTCGGGCCGGTCGGCGTCGGGGCGGTCGGCCATTGCTCGGCGGGCCAGTACTCGGCCAGGGCCGTGAAGCTGAGCAACATCAGGAAAATCAGGGACAAGCCTTTGGGCATGGCGGGGGCTCGGAGATTGAACTTGCCGAGCCTAGTCGAGGTTGATGACAGTCTGAAATTTGTAGCGCCAATAAAGACGTCTTCGCTGGCAAGCCAGCTCCCACAGGGATCTCTGGCGCACACAAAATCATGCAAGACACAGAACTTGTGGGAGCTGGCTTGCCAGCGATGAGGCCCGTCAATGCGCCGCCAACGCCTTGGCCAACCTCTTCCCCCGGGCCCCCGCCGCCAGATCCATCACCGCTTGATCGCGCTGCCACATCGCCGCCCACTCCGGCGGCCCATCGGCCAGGGCCTCATTCACCTCAGTCTTGAGCGCATCAAACTGCGCGAACAACCCGCCAAGCACCACATGCCCGGCCAGACTGGTCGGTGGCTGGCGGCTGGCCTCCGCGCACCCTGCCAACAGCCCCAGCAGACGCAATTGCAAGGATGGCGGCCAGGCACAGTCCTGACCGACCCCATACAGCCACGCCGTCATGGCGCTCAGTACATAGATGTCTTCCAGCGTGCGAAACGGTTTGACGTATGCATCCCAGCCGTCCCCGGCGAGCAATTCGCACAAGGCATTATCCAGAAACAACCGGCCGTGGCTGATATCTGGCATCAACGGGATCGGCGCCAGTTTTTCCACCCGCACGCCCGGTTCATCGCGATAGATCACCGCCAGGCTCAAGCGCGGGTCGGCGCCTGGCTCCTCGCTGCGTGCCGCCACCAGCAACCAGTCGGCGGCATCGCCGGCAGTGACGAAATCCTTACGTCCGCTCAGACGCAAACCGCTCAGGCGGGTTTGCATGTCGGCCGGTCGCAGGCTGCGCTGTTCCGTGGCGCACAAGGCGCCGAGGCTCAATGGCGCGCTCGGCCAGAGCATGCGCAATGCCGCCTGATACCCCATCAGAAACGCCAGCCCCGGCGTTGCCATCAGCCGCCCGCCCAGCACGGCCAATTCAAACGGTGTGACCGTGCCCAACTGCTGCAACAAAGTCGCGAAACCTTCGGCCAGGTCCGGGTTGGCGGGCAAGCGATCACGGCGGTTCAACAGGGTTTGCCAGGGCATAAGAGGCTCCTCGTGGGCTGTCATATAAGCATCACCAAAGCTTAATGGCGATGACACCGGGGCTACATAGCCTGACTTTGCACAACACGGCTAGACAAAGAAAGTCGATTCGCTGTAGCCCAAAGACGGGTGAGCAGCCCGCACGGAGATTCGCCATGACTCAGATCGCCCGCATCAGCGACACCGCCAACGAACGCCGCCTGCAAGCCGAACGCCTGGTGGGCGCCGAGGCACTGCAGGAAGCCCAGGCCTTGCGTTTCAACGTGTTCAGCGGCGAATTCAACGCCAAGCTCAAGGGTGCTGAACTGGGTCTGGACATGGATGACTACGACGTCCACTGCGCCCACATCGGCGTGCGTGACCTGAACACCGGGCGCCTGGTGGCTACCACCCGTTTGCTCGACCACACGGCTGCCAGTAGCCTGGGCAAATTCTACAGCGAAGAAGAATTCAGCCTCCACGGTCTGGTGCACCTGCAAGGCCCGATCCTGGAAATCGGTCGCACCTGCGTCGACCCGGCCTACCGCAATGGCGGCACCATCGCCGTGCTCTGGGGCGAACTGGCCGAAGTCCTGAACCAGGGCGGCTACAGCTACCTGATGGGTTGCGCGAGCATTCCGATGCAGGATGGCGGCGTACAGGCCCACGCGATCATGCAGCGTCTGCGCGAACGCTACCTGTGCACCGAACACCTGCGCGCCGAGCCGAAAAACCCGCTGCCAAGCCTGGACATCCCGTCCAACGTGATTGCCGAAATGCCACCGCTGCTCAAGGCCTACATGCGCCTGGGCGCGAAGATCTGCGGCGAGCCTTGCTGGGACGAAGACTTCCAGGTCGCCGACGTATTCATCCTGCTCAAGCGCGACGAACTCTGCCCACGCTACGCCAAACACTTCAAGGCGGCTGTGTAATGAGCCGGTTGCGGGTGTACGCGCGAATCGCGCGGGTGCTGATGGTAGTGACCCTGGGCCTGGGCATGGCCAGTGTGTTCGGCGTGTTCGAACGCCTGGGCCTGGCCCATTCGATGGCGCGCCGTCAGCGCTGGTCGCGCTTTTTCATGGCCCGCCTGGGCAACGCCCTGCCCTTTGACGTGACCGTCCACGGCGAGCTGCCGAAGACACCGATGCTCTGGGTCAGCAACCACGTGTCCTGGACCGATATTCCGCTGCTGGGCATGCTCACGCCGCTGTCGTTCCTGTCCAAGGCCGAAGTGCGCACCTGGCCGGTGGCCGGCTGGTTGGCGGCCAAGGCCGGCAGCCTGTTCATCCGTCGTGGCTCGGGTGACAGCCAGTTGATCCGCAAGCAGATGACCCGCCATCTGGAACAAGCCTACCCACTGCTGATGTTCCCGGAAGGCACCACCACCGATGGCCGTTCGCTGCGCACCTTCCATGGTCGCCTGCTGTCCGCCGCCATCGACTCCGAAGTGGCGCTGCAGCCGGTGGCGATCCGTTATGTGCGTGACGGCCAGCCTTGCGCGCTGGCGCCGTTCATTGGCGACGATGATCTGCTGTCGCACCTGATGCGCCTGTTCGCCAATGACCGTGGCGGCGTGGAGATTCATCTGCTCAAGCCAATCGCCTGTGAAGGTCGGGAGCGCGCGGCACTGGCGTTCGAGGCGCAGCAGGCGGTGCAGAAGGCGTTGTTTGGGACTGTCGTTGAACCTCAGCGAGCACCGATGCGCCCTGCCATTGCGGCGTGACGCGATCCTTGATTCACTGAAATGCCCTGTGGGAGCGAGCTTGCTCGCGATAGCGGTGGGTCATTCAGCATCATCGTTGAATGTTGATCCGCTATCGCGGGCAAGCCCGCTCCCACAGTGGTTTTAAGTTGCTGGATAGCTCCGCGCAAAATCCTGCAACTGCGGATAGAACAACCGAAAGTCCTCGCTCAACGGTTCATACAACCGTCGCAACTCCTGCATCGCCGCCGCCAGTTCCTCCGGCCGGGTCAGGCGCCGCGAGATCCCGCGCAACACCTGCTCCAGCACTTCAAATTCCTGATACGAGCCCAACCAGTCATTGGCCATCATGTGCGGCGCAATCTTCGCCAGCCGCTCCGGCAGTTGCCGCTCGCTGGACAGCACGCGATACACGTCCGAGGTGAACAGCTCCAGCGGCCGGTCGGCATACAGCCTCCAGTCCCGGGCCAGGCAATGATCGAAAAACACGTCGAGCACGATCCCCGCATAGCGACGACGGGTCAGGGAGAAACGCGACAACGCGACATCCACCTGCGGATGGCGATCGGTGAACACGTCGATGCTGCGGTGCAACTGGATAGCCCCCTCGATGTCCGGAGCGAACTGCCCTTGCAGCCGCCCCTTGACGAAATCGCCATACAGGCTGCCGAGCAATTGGCCGGGACGCTGGCCACCGAGGTGAAGATGTGCGAGATAGTTCATGGGCGCAGCTTAGCACTGCCCCCTTGTCTTGTTACACTCAACGTATCGTTATAACTCGATATACCGAAATGTGAGCTGGTCAGAGCCAAATCATATTTGTATATCGCGAAATACCGATTTAAAGTTCGCCTCATCGCGATATAGCGTTTTAAACATCACGAGCCCACATCATGACCATCAATCTCGACGAAATAATAAAAGCCCTGGCACACCCAGTACGGCGAGAAATCCTGCACTGGCTCAAGGACCCAACCGTCGAATTTCCCGACCAGTCCCACAGCAACGAGCACGGCGTTTGCGCCGGGCAGATCGATCAACGTTGCGGCCTGTCGCAGTCCACGGTGTCGGCACACCTGGCGACCCTGCAACGCGCCGGCCTGATCAGCAGCCGCAAAGTCGGCCAGTGGCATTTTTTCAAACGCAATGAGGAAACCATTCAGGAGTTCCTCAAAACCTTCAGTAAAGAGCTCTGACCCTGTGGGGGCGTTCTCAATTGGTTTTCACATAACGCCGGGAAAACCAATTGAGAACGCCCCCCACGTCAGTCAGCCAAAAGGAATTAAACAATGCCCCTCTCGCTACTCATCCTGGCCTTGAGCGCTTTCGCCATCGGCACCACCGAGTTCGTCATCATGGGCCTGCTGCCCAACGTGGCGGCCGACCTCGGAGTGTCGATTCCCGGTGCCGGCTGGCTGGTGACCGGTTACGCCCTGGGCGTGGCCATCGGTGCGCCGTTCATGGCGCTGGCCACCGCCAGGCTGCCGCGCAAGGCCGCCCTGGTGGCGTTGATGGGCATCTTCATTATCGGCAACCTGCTCTGCGCAGTAGCGGGCGACTACAACGTGCTGATGTTTGCCCGTGTGGTCACCGCGCTGTGCCACGGTGCCTTCTTCGGCATCGGTTCGGTGGTGGCTGCCGGCCTGGTGCCGGCGAACAAACGTGCCTCGGCCGTGGCCCTGATGTTCACCGGCCTGACCCTGGCCAACGTCCTTGGCGTACCGCTGGGCACCGCCCTCGGCCAGGAAGCCGGCTGGCGTTCGACCTTCTGGGCCGTGACCGTGATTGGTGTGATTGCACTGATCGGTCTGATCCGCTTCCTGCCGGCCAAGCGCGATGAAGAAAAACTCGACATGCGCGCCGAACTGGCCGCACTCAAGGGCGCTGGCATCTGGCTGTCCCTGAGCATGACGGCACTGTTCGCCGCCTCGGTGTTCACCCTGTTCACCTACGTCGCGCCGCTGTTGGGCGAAGTCACTGGGGTCTCGCCCCGTGGCGTGACCTGGACCCTGATGCTCATCGGCCTGGGCCTGACGGTAGGCAACATCATCGGCGGCAAGCTCGCCGACAAAGGCATGGCCGCGACCCTGATCGGTGTGTTCGTGACCATGGCCGTGGTGTCCACCGTGCTGACCTGGACCAGCGTCGCCCTGATCCCGACCGAAATCACCCTGTTCCTCTGGGCCACCGCGTGCTTCGCCGCCGTACCGGCGCTGCAAGTGAACGTGGTGACCTTCGGCAAAGCCGCACCGAACCTGGTGTCGACCCTGAACATCGGCGCTTTCAACATCGGCAACGCCTTGGGTGCCTGGGTCGGCGGCAGCGTGATCGCCCATGGCTTCGGCCTGACCAGCGTGCCGCTCGCCGCAGCCGTACTGGCAGTACTCGCCCTGCTGGTCACCCTGATTACTTTCCGCCAGAGCGGCAACCCCGATCTGGCACCTGCTACCAACTAATCACCTGAAACCTCACGAGGGTTGTACTTCATGACGACTATTTTCGATCCAATCAAACTGGGCGACCTCGAGTTGGCCAACCGCATCATCATGGCACCGCTGACCCGCTGCCGCGCCGACGAAGGCCGCGTACCCAATGCGCTGATGGCCGAGTACTACGTGCAGCGTGCGTCCGCCGGGCTGATCCTTAGCGAGGCGACTTCGGTGACACCGATGGGCGTCGGCTACCCGGACACCCCGGGCATCTGGTCCAACGATCAGGTACGTGGCTGGTCCAACGTGACCAAGGCCATCCATGGCGCGGGCGGCAAGATCTTCCTGCAGTTGTGGCACGTGGGTCGTATTTCCCACGGTTTGTACCTGAACGATGAAGCCCCGGTCGCCCCGAGTGCCATCCAGCCCAAAGGCCACGTCAGCCTGGTTCGTCCGCTGGCCGACTTCCCGGTGCCGCGCGCCCTGGAAACCGCTGAAATCGCTGACATCGTCGACGCTTACCGCGTCGGTGCCGAGAACGCCAAGGCCGCCGGCTTCGACGGTGTGGAAATCCACGCCGCCAACGGTTACCTGCTCGACCAGTTCCTGCAAAGCAGCACCAACCAGCGCACCGACAACTATGGCGGCTCCCTGGAAAACCGTGCCCGCCTGCTGCTGGAGGTGACTGACGCCGCCATCGAAATCTGGGGCGCCGGCCGTGTAGGTGTGCACCTGTCGCCACGCGCCGACCTGCATGACATGGGCGACGACAACCTGGCCGAAACCTTCACCTACGTCGCTCGCGAACTGGGCAAGCGTGGCATCGCCTTCATCTGCTCGCGCGAGAAAGAAGGTGCCGACAGCCTCGGCCCACAACTCAAGGAAGCCTTCGGCGGCCCCTACATTGCCAACGAGCGTTTCACCAAGGACAGCGCTAATGCGTTGCTCGCCAGCGGCAAGGCCGATGCAGTTGCCTTCGGCGTACCTTTCATTGCCAACCCTGACCTGCCGGCACGCTTGCAGGCCGACGCGCCGCTGAACGAAGCGCGCCCGGAGCTGTTCTATGCCAAGGGCCCGGTTGGTTACATCGACTATCCAACATTGTAAGACTGCGCAAACTCAAAAAGCCCGGCGTTTCGGACGCCGGGCTTTTTTTGCTTTAAATAAGCTAAAACCCGCTAACCAGACTTAAACTTCTGACAACTCACCTGCCATCCAAACCAGTATCACACCCACCTGCATACAAACTTACAACTACAACCCAGACAAACCCAAAAAACAACTTAATACTTCACAAAGCCTCGCCACAACATATCGAGCGCTATGGAAAGCCCCTCAAAAACTTTAAAGGATTAACAGTATGGACAACAACGGCCCGATACACGCGCCCCACATCATTGCACAAACAGAATATGAAGCTGGAGACTTCAGCTTTTCTGCCTCCGCCAGCAAATACCCTGATAAGTACACCGTGATGACCATCAACATCGCCAACAACACTAATGGCCCGATCCGGCTCTTGAAAGCAGGCTGGGATTTGACCGGAACGTCGCTGTCAGACTTCGAAATCGAAATGAACGATGAGCAAACTCTCGAACTCCCATACTTTCGGGACTTCTCCAGTAATGGAATTCATTACAAAAAAAGGAAGTTCCCTCCGATCCTGCAAGAGTTCTCTTACATTACCGAAGATGGATTAATTTGCACGCTAGCTATTCAGCTGACAATTTCAGTGGGTTACGGATTCCTGCATCCAACCCTGAATCCAATCTGGACAAAAACAATAACGCGATCCGGAAACAGCAGCAGCTCATATAAAGTCACTGCCAACATCGCGAAAAAGAATGAAGAGGCGCCCTTCAGTTTTAGCGTCGACCTGATAATCGGTTAATATCAATCAGACAAAAATACGCCGATGAAAAAACGTATCAGACCAGCTTACTGATGTCTTTTTTCGCCACATTCCAGACCCCGACTCGCAAAGCCGGGGTTCTTTTTCACGAGCGGTGGTATCCGTTCGAAGTTCATGCCCCCTGCAAGCTCGATACAAAATCCCTACAAATTATGTAGCTTGATAGCTGTCAACCTGACACGAGCCCATATATAAAAGCACCCCATTACAAAAAGGCGCATGAAGCAAAATGATCCTCGGGGGGATTTCAACGGTTGACTTGCCGGGAGCCAGTTTTTCATTTTGTTTCATTTGCGCAGGCTGGGGCTCAAGCGCAGCATGTCCAGCCCGGTATCGACCCATCGTTCGGCTTCGGTGTGCAATTCAAAACTGTCGGGGGCCAGCAACCACTGGTACAGGATGCCGTCAATGTAAGCATGCAAGCTGATCGCGGCGCGGGCGGTGTCGAGATTTTCCGGCAACTGCCCTCGATTGACGGCATTGCTCAGGGCCAGACCGAGTCGCACGTTGCATTCGAGGCTGGCTGACACACGCTGTTGGCGCAGGTCGCACATTTCATCGGTGAATTCGCACTTATGAAAAAGAATCTCATTGATGCGTCGGGTTTTCGGGTCCAGCGCAATTTGATGAAACAAATGAATCAGCAGCTTGCGCATGCAGCCCAGGGGATCGAGTTCGTCTTCACTCTCGCTGGCCTTGGCCATTTCTTCCAGCGGCTCATGCAAGGTGTCGAGCATGGCCTGCACCAGATCCGCCTTGTTGCTGAAATGCCAGTAAATGGCCCCACGAGTGACGCCGGCCAGGGTGGCGATATCCGCCAGGGTCGTACGCGCCACGCCTCGCTCGTAAAAGGCCTTTTCGGCCGCCACGAGAATTTGCGCGCGGGTTTCCTGAGCTTCCTCTTTGGTACGACGGACCATGGCAGTACAACCTCAATCAGGGTGCTTCAGCGATGTCTGAACATCAGCTGAACAAAAGTGGGGCGAACGTTCTGGGGGTTCGTCCCCGGCCTACAATTCCAATCTTTCAACAGTTTGTGTAACGGGCTTTGTAACGACCTTGATACGCAGCCTGGGTATTTACAAACAACCATGTACGTAAGTATATTACTTAGCAAGCTACTTATCCACTCGGCAACCATATTTCAACCTTCCACCTTTCTAGTGCGCACGTTGCGCGCCTGACCCGAGGATTTTCATGCAATTCAAGCCAGCTGTTACCGCTCTGGTCGCCGCCGTCGCCCTGGCATCGCTGCTCAGCGGATGCAAAAAGGAAGAGGCAGCACCGGCCGCCCCACCGCCTCAGGTCGGCGTCGTGACTCTGCAACCGCAAGCGTTCACCCTGACCTCCGATCTGCCCGGCCGTACCAGTGCGTTCCGCATTGCCGAAGTCCGTCCTCAGGTCAACGGCATCATTCTCAAGCGCCTGTTCAAGGAAGGCAGCGACGTCAAGGCCGGCCAGCAGCTCTATCAGATCGATCCGTCGGTCTATGAAGCGACATTGAAAAGCGCCGAAGCCAACCTGCGCTCGACCAAGTCGATTTCCGACCGCTACAAGCAACTGGTCGACGAGCAGGCTGTAAGCCGTCAGGAATACGACACCGCCGTGGCCAATCGCCTGCAATCGGAAGCCGCACTGCAAACGGCACAGATCAACGTGCGCTACACCAAGGTCTATGCCCCGCTGACCGGCCGCATCGGCCGCTCCTCGGTGACCGAAGGAGCGCTGGTCAGCAATGCCCAGGTCGATGCGATGGCGGTGATTCAGCAAATCGACCCGATCTACGTCGACGTGACGCAGTCTTCGGTCGAGCTGTTGCAACTGCGCCGCGAACTGGAAAGCGGTCGCCTGCAAAAAGCCGGCGACAACGCGGCCTCGGTCAAGCTGACCCTGGAAGACGGCAGCGAGTACAAGCTGGACGGCAAGCTGGAGTTCTCCGAAATCTCGGTTGACCAGACCACCGGTTCCGTCACCCTGCGCGCCATTTTCCCGAACCCTGACCACACCCTTCTGCCGGGCATGTTCGTGCACGCCAAGTTGCTGGCCGGTGTGAACAGCGCGGCGATTCTGGCCCCGCAACAAGGCGTGACCCGCGACCTCAAGGGTACCCCGACCGCTCTGGTTGTCGGCCCGGACAACAAGGTCGAACTGCGTCAACTCAAGGCCAACCGCACCGTCGGCAACCAGTGGCTGATCGAAGATGGCCTGAAGGCCGGCGATCGCCTGATTACCGAAGGTCTGCAATTCGTCAAGCCCGGCATCGAAGTCAAGGCCAGTGAAGCGACCAACGTAGCCGTAAAGAACCCGGCCCCCGCTCAGACAGCTGATAAAGCCTCTGGCGGAAAAGGGGAGTAAACCATGTCGAGATTTTTTATCGACCGTCCGATTTTCGCCTGGGTGATTGCCCTGGTGATCATGTTGGTCGGGGCACTATCGATCCTGCGCTTGCCGATCAACCAGTACCCGAGCATTGCGCCTCCGGCGATCGCCATTTCCGTGACCTACCCGGGCGCTTCGGCACAAACGGTACAGGACACCGTGGTTCAGGTGATCGAGCAACAGCTCAACGGTATCGACAACCTGCGTTATGTCTCGTCGGAAAGTAACTCCGACGGCACCATGACCATTACCGCGACCTTCGAGCAAGGCACCAACTCCGACACCGCGCAGGTTCAGGTGCAGAACAAGCTGAACCTGGCCACCCCGCTGCTGCCGCAGGAAGTGCAACAGCAAGGTATCCGCGTCACCAAGGCGGTGAAGAACTTCCTGCTGGTGATCGGCGTGGTGTCGCGTGACGGCAGCATGACCAAGGACGACTTGTCCAACTACATCGTGTCGAACATGCAAGACCCGATCTCGCGGACCGCCGGTGTCGGTGACTTCCAGGTGTTCGGTTCGCAATACGCCATGCGTATCTGGCTCGACCCGGCCAAGTTGAACAACTACAACCTGACCCCGATCGACGTCAAGACCGCCATCGCGGCGCAAAACGTCCAGGTGTCGTCCGGTCAGCTCGGCGGCCTGCCTGCCCTGCCCGGCACCCAGTTGAACGCGACGATCATCGGCAAGACCCGCCTGCAGACCGCGGAGCAATTCGACAAGATCCTGCTCAAGGTCAACAAGGACGGCTCCCAGGTTCGCCTCAAAGATGTTGCCGAAGTCGGCCTGGGTGGCGAGAACTACAGCATCAACGCCCAGTTCAACGGCGCCCCGGCTTCCGGCCTGGCGGTGAAACTGGCCACCGGTGCCAACGCGCTCGATACCGCCAAGGCCCTGCGCACGACAATCGACAGCCTCAAGCCCTTCTTCCCGCAAGGGATGGAAGTGGTGTTCCCGTACGACACCACGCCGGTGGTGACCGAGTCGATCAAAGGTGTGGTGCACACCCTGGTCGAAGCGATCGCGCTGGTGTTCCTGGTGATGTTCCTGTTCCTGCAAAACTTCCGCGCCACCGTGATCACCACGATGACTGTGCCGGTGGTATTGCTCGGTACATTCGGGATCCTCGCGGCCGCCGGTTTCAGCATCAACACCCTGACCATGTTCGGTATGGTGCTGGCCATCGGCTTGCTGGTGGACGACGCCATCGTCGTGGTGGAAAACGTCGAACGGGTGATGAGCGAAGAAGGCCTGTCACCGAAGGAAGCCACCAAGAAGTCCATGGGCCAGATCCAGGGCGCACTGGTCGGTATCGCCCTGGTGTTGTCGGCGGTTCTGCTGCCAATGGCGTTCTTCAGCGGTTCCACCGGTGTGATCTACAAGCAGTTCTCGATCACCATCGTCTCGGCCATGGCCCTGTCGGTACTGGTTGCGCTGATCTTCACCCCGGCGCTTTGCGCCACCATGCTCAAGCCGATTCCGAAAGGCGAGCACGGCGTACCCAAGCGCGGTTTCTTTGGCTGGTTCAACCGCAATTTCGACCGCGGCGTGCGCGGCTACGAACGTGGTGTCGGCAATATCCTGCAGCGCAAGATCCCGTACCTGCTGGCGTACCTGCTGATCGTGGTGGGCATGATCTGGCTGTTCACCCGCATTCCAACCGCGTTCCTGCCGGAAGAAGACCAGGGTGTACTGTTCGCCCAGGTGCAAACCCCGGCCGGCTCCACAGCCCAGCGTACCCAGGTGGTCGTGGATGAAATGCGTGAATTCCTGCTGCGCCCGGGCAAGGATGGCGGCGAAGGCGATGCGGTGAACTCGGTGTTTACCGTGACCGGTTTCAACTTCGCCGGCCGTGGCCAGAGTTCGGGTATGGCGTTCATCATGCTGCGTCCGTGGGACGAACGTAACGCCGACAACAACGTGTTCAAGGTGGCGGCCCGTGCCCAGCAGCACTTCTTCACCTTCCGCGATGCCATGGTGTTCGCCTTTGCACCGCCGGCGGTACTGGAGTTGGGTAACGCCACCGGTTTCGACGTGTTCCTGCAGGACCGCGCCGGTATCGGCCACGAAAAACTGATGGAAGCGCGCAACCAGTTCCTTGGCATGGCCGCACAAAGCAAGATCCTGTCTCAGGTGCGTCCGAACGGCCTGAACGACGAACCGCAATACCAACTTGAAATCGATGACGAGAAGGCCAGTGCCCTGGGCATTACCATCGCCGACATCAACAACACCCTGTCGATTGCCCTGGGCAGTAGCTACGTCAACGACTTCATCGACCGTGGTCGGGTGAAGAAGGTTTACGTGCAAGGCCAGCCAGGCTCTCGAATGGGCCCGGAAGACTTGCAGAAGTGGTACGTGCGCAACGCCCAGGGAACCATGGTGCCGTTCTCGGCATTCGCCAAGGGCGAGTGGATCTACGGTTCGCCGAAACTGGCCCGTTACAACGGCGTGGAAGCGATGGAAATCCTCGGCGCCCCGGCACCGGGTTACTCCACCGGTGAAGCCATGCTCGAAGTCGAAGCCATTGCCAGGAAACTGCCGGCCGGTGTCGGTATTTCCTGGACCGGCCTGTCGTACGAGGAACGTCTGTCCGGTTCGCAAGCGCCGGCGCTGTACGCCCTGTCGCTGCTGATGGTGTTCCTGTGCCTGGCGGCGCTGTATGAAAGCTGGTCGATTCCGATAGCGGTGATGTTGGTGGTACCGCTGGGGATCATCGGTGCACTGATGGCCACCAGCCTGCGCGGTTTGTCCAACGACGTGTACTTCCAGGTAGGCCTGTTGACGACTATCGGTCTGGCGGCGAAAAACGCCATTCTGATTGTCGAATTTGCCAAGGAACTGCACGAACAGGGGCGTAGCCTGCGCGACGCGGCAATCGAAGCCTGCCGCATGCGTCTGCGACCGATCATCATGACCTCCCTCGCCTTCGTTCTGGGCGTGGTACCACTGGCGATATCCACGGGCGCAGGTTCGGGTAGCCAGCATGCGATCGGTACCGGCGTGATCGGCGGTATGATCACGGCCACTGTGCTGGCGATCTTCTGGGTCCCGCTGTTCTTCGTCACCGTGTCGTCCATTGGCCAGCGCAAGATTGCCGACCAGGATGACGCTACTGAAACTCCTAAAGAGGCTGGCTAATGAGCAAGTCGCTACTCTCCCTGGCAGTCGCCGCCTTCGTGCTCGGTGGCTGCTCGCTGATACCTGATTATCAGCAGCCCGAAGCACCAGTGGCGGGGCAATACCCGCAGGGCCCGGCGTATTCGCCGGCCCAGGCACCGGCGCAAGCGGCGGCCGAGCAGGGCTGGAAGCAGTTTTTCCATGACCCGGCGCTGCAACAGCTGATCCAGGTCGCCCTGGAAAACAACCGTGACCTGCGTGTCGCGGCCCTGAACATCGACGCCTTTGCGGCTCAGTACCGCATCTCCCGTGCCGATCTGTTCCCGGCCGTTTCGGCCAACGGCACCGGCAGCCGTCAGCGCCTTCCGGCTAACGCGTCGCAGACCGGCGAAGCCGGCATCACCAGTTCCTACTCGGCAACGGTTGGCGTCAACGCCTACGAACTCGACCTGTTCGGTCGGGTTCGCAGCCTGAACGAGGAAGCGTTGCAGAAGTACTTCGCCACCGAAGAAGGCCGGCGCAGCACGCAGCTCAGCCTGGTGGCCAGCGTCGCCAACGCCTACCTGACCTGGCAGGCCGACAAGGAACTGCTGAAAGTCACCCAGGACACCCTCGCCGCGTTCGAAGAGAGCTACAAGCTCACCGCGCGCAGCAACGAAGTGGGAGTCGCCTCCGCCCTGGACCTGGCGCAGTCGCGGACCTCGGTGGAAAACGCCCGTGCGCAACTGGCCCGTTACACCCGCCAGGTCGCCCAGGATGAAAACAGCCTGGTACTGCTGTTGGGTACCGGCGTCCCGGCCAACCTGCCAGCGGCCAAACCGTTGAACGACGATCTGTTGGCCGAAGTACCGGCCGGCCTGCCGTCGGACTTGCTGCAACGTCGTCCGGACATCCTCCAGGCCGAGCACAACCTCAAGGCGGCCAACGCCAACATCGGCGCGGCACGGGCAGCGTTCTTCCCGAGCATCAGCCTGACCGCCAACGCCGGAACCCTGAGCCCGGACCTGTCCGGCCTGTTCAAGGGCGGTTCGGGTACCTGGCTGTTCCAGCCGCAGATCAACCTGCCGATCTTCAACGCCGGCAGCCTGCGCGCCAGCCTGGATTACTCGAAGATCCAGAAAGACATTGGTGTGGCGAACTACGAGAAGTCCATTCAAACGGCCTTCCAGGAAGTCGCCGACGGCCTGGCCGCACGCGGGACCTATACCGACCAGGTACAGGCACAGCGTAATCTGGTCAGCGCCAACCAGGACTACTACCGCCTGGCCGAGCGTCGTTATCGCATCGGTGTCGACAGCAACCTGACGTTCCTCGATGCCCAGCGTCAGCTGTTCAACTCCGAACAGAATCTGATCACCGATCGCCTGGCGCAGCTGATCAGTCAGGTCAACCTGTACAAGGCACTGGGTGGTGGCTGGAACGAACAGACGGCGAAGAACGAGCCGTTGAAGGAAGAAGCGCCGAAGATGAAGATGTTCTGATCGGCATGCGTTCACAAGGATGATTGACTGATCCTTGAGGCTCACGAAAATCCGGAATCCCGCCAAGGATTCCGGATTTTTTATGCCTGCCCCGCCGTACGAACGATAAGCGCCAGACGGTGACGAATGAGCCGATGAAAAAGCCTCGTCATAGTGCTCAAGTAAGTCTGTTTCACAAGTAAGAAAAAACCCATGTCAGTGCGCCATGACTTGGGTTTTCGATCAGAGCTTTAGCTCGACCATCTCACGCACTTATTACGCCTGGTCACGCGTCTCCAAACCCTTTAATCTCAGCACTCTCAATCGAAAAAGCGGACATGAGACAACCACATCCCGCGGTTTCTCCTGATTGATATCAATATAATTAAAACTAAAATGCCCTTCAATGACATCCAGCTCACCTTGCTCGGTAATGGATAAAACAGTAAGCAAACCACGCGATTCCATCTGATGCTCGCCCGTGCTGCCGTCCCTCAAAAACTCTGCTTTTACCTCATGGGGTTCCCATCCTATTTGATGAGAGCCAACCTTTAACTCATCCCCAGTAATAATCAACTGCGTATATGGGGCTTCTTCCTTCTTGGCGAGCAAAAAGAAATAATTAGGCTTCCGTAAAAAATATAGCTCCTCACGGACATCATCCCCACGAAACTCAATATTAATATCGTCCTCATCGTCAATTTTAAGGTTCCCGTTTATCACCCCCCGCGCAGCGGGGATATCCGGCACGGAAATTCTTCCGCTTTCAACAGCAAACTTTCCATTATTTCTTTTAACAACTATCTTTTTCTTTAAGGCTTCCATAGGTCACCATTACCTCAAGCGATCATTAACAACCAGACAACACATTAAACCTATGCCGCAGCCTTTCTTTTTACAACTATCAGATCTACTAGGTTGACATACGCCAACACCAGAACATTCTGCTTAATCCCTTGCACGCCCTAATTAGCCGAATCGAAAGCACACCTGCGCGAATGCTCATTCTTTCGTTCGATAATCGCCCAAAACCCGTTTTTTACGATTGAACCATTCAGTACATTCCACGCACCATCCGAGCCACAAAACCAATAACAACAGGTTCGACACCATGCCCCCGCGCCCTGCCCTCTCCGGCTGATCCGCTTCATTTGTGCTGACTGTTCGTCTGCAACCCCGGGTTGCGGCATTACCCCGTTTCATTTCCAAGAATTAGAGAGACCCGAGCCCATGACGCCTTCTCCCGCGCCGTACTTCGTTCCCAGCCTGATCGCCATTGCCCTGGCCTGCGCGGCCCTGCCCGCCAGCGCCGAGGAGTCGGGTTTTGTCGAGGGCGCCAAGGTCAACCTGAACCTGCGCAACTTCTACATCAATCGCAACTTCACCAACCCGACCAAGGCCCAGGGCAAGGCTGAGGAGTGGACGCAGAGTTTCATCCTCGATGCCAAATCCGGGTTCACCCAGGGCACTGTCGGCTTCGGCATGGATGTGCTGGGTTTGTATTCGGTGAAACTCGACGGTGGCAAAGGCACCGGTGGGACGCAACTGCTGCCGCTGGACCATGACGGCCGCCCTGCAGACAACTTCGGCCGCACCAACGTGGCGTTCAAGGCGAAGTTGTCGCAGACCGAAGTCAAGGCTGGGGAATGGATGCCGGTGCTGCCAATCCTGCGTTCCGACGACGGTCGTTCGCTGCCGCAAACCTTCCGCGGCGGCCAGATCACGTCGAAGGAAATCGATGGCTTGACGCTCTACGGCGGCCAGTTCCGCCAGAACAGCCCGCGCGATGACAGCAGCATGAGCGACATGTCGATGACCGGCAAAGCTGCGTTCACCTCCGACCGCTTTAACTTCCAGGGCGGTGAGTACGTGTTCAATGACAAGCGCACCCAGATTGGTCTGTGGAATGCCGAGCTCAAGGACATCTACAGCCAGCAATTCGTCAACCTTGTCCACAGCCAACCGCTTGGCGACTGGACCCTGGGCGCCAACCTGGGTTTCTTCTACGGCAAGGATGACGGCAGCGCCCAGGCCGGCGAGCTGGACAACAAAACCCTGTACGGTTTGTTCTCGGCCAAGTACGGCGGCAACACCTTCTACGTCGGCCTGCAGAAACTCACCGGCGACAGCGCCTGGATGCGGGTCAACGGCACCAGCGGCGGCACTCTGGCCAACGACAGCTACAACTCCAGCTACGACAATGCCCGGGAGAAATCCTGGCAAGTACGCCACGACTACAACTTCGCCGCCCTTGGCGTACCGGGCCTGACCCTGATGAACCGCTATATCAGCGGCGACAATGTGCACACCGGCAACATCACCGACGGCAAGGAATGGGGACGTGAATCGGAACTGGGCTACACCGTGCAGAGCGGCGTGCTGAAAGACTTGAATCTGAAATGGCGCAACTCGACCATGCGCCGGGATTACAGCAATAACGAGTTCGATGAGAACCGGTTGATCATCAGCTATCCGATCAGCTTGCTGTAAACACAAAACAAATGTGGGAGCGAGCTTGCTCGCGATGGCGGTGTATCAGGCGACATCAATAGTGAATGTGCCGACGCCATCGCGAGCAAGCTCGCTCCCACAGGTTGTTCACCGTTTTACCGCTTACTCCCGCGACTCGACCCCCAACTCATCCCACACCGACTCGGCCAGGTGGAAAGTCGCATTGGCCGCCGGAATGCCGCAGTAGATGGCGCTCTGCATGATCACTTCCTTGATCTCGCCACGGCTCACGCCGTTGTTGGCGGCGGCGCGCAGGTGCAGTTTGAGTTCGCCCTCGCGGTTCATGCCGATCAGCATGGCGATGGTGATCAGACTGCGGGTATGGCGCGGCAGGCCCGGGCGGGTCCAGATGTCGCCCCAGGCGTGGCGGGTGATCATCTCCTGAAACTCCGAGTTGAACTCGGTCAGGGTCGTCAGGCTGCGGTCGACATGCGCGTCTCCAAGGACCGCGCGACGGACCTTCATGCCCTCGTCATAACGTTGTTTTTCGTCCACGAGAATCCCCTCAATCAGCCAACAGAAACGCCAGCACGCGCTCGGTGAACGCATCGCCTGCCTGGACGTTGGACAAATGCGCGGCGTAGAACTCGGCGTACTCGGCCCCGCGCACATGCTCCTGAATGAAATGCCCACCGGATGGCGGCGTCACCGCGTCTTCGGTCCCGGCAATCACCAGCAACGGCGCCTTGATCGAGGACAACCGATCGCGGAAATCGGCATCACGCACCGCCGCGCAATTGGCCGCATAGCCTTCGGGCGAAGTGGCCGCGAGCATATCGGTAATCTGCTTGGCCGCCGCCGGGTTGGCGGCAGAGAAGTCCGGAGTGAACCAACGGGCAATCGAGGCATCGCGCAAGGCAACCATGGCCGCCTGACCATCACGCAGGACCATTTCGATACGCGGATTCCACACTGAAGAATCGCCGATTTTCGCCGCAGTGTTGCACACGATCAGTTTGTTCAGGCGCTCGCTGGCATTGATCCCCAGCCACTGGCCAATCAGTCCGCCCATGGACAAGCCACAGAAGTGCGCGCGCTCGATGTGCAAGGCATCCAGCAAGGCGAGCACGTCGTGGCCCAGTTGCTCGATGCTGTAAGGCCCCGGCGTCACCAATGACTGGCCATGGCCGCGGGTGTCAAAACGCAACACGCGAAAATGTTTGGAGAGCGCCGGGATTTGCGCGTCCCACATATGCAGGTCGGTCCCCAAAGAGTTGGACAGCACCAGCACCGGCGCATCGACCGGTCCATCCAGTTGATAATGCAGTTCGCCCTCGGCGAGTTGTACAAAAGCCACAGCAATTCTCCTTCAGGCAGTCAATGCAGAATGTTCGGCCACCGCCCGCTCGACCCAGGTTTGGGCCTGGCCGAGGTATTGGGCAGGGTCCAGCAGATGATCGAGCTCAGCCGCCGACAGCTCGGCGGTCACTTGCGGTTCGTCGCCGAGCACCGCACGCAGGTGACGTTGTTCGGCCACCGCGCGTTTGCAGCAGCGTTCGAGCAGATGGTGTGCGGTATCGCGGCCGACCCGTTGGGCGAGGACGATGCTCACCGCTTCGGCGAGCACGAGGCCCTGGGTCAGATCGAGGTTGTGCGCCATGCGCCCGGCATCCACTTCCAGTCCCTGGGCAATCAGCAACGCTTGCTGCAGACTGCCCGACACCAGGCAGCAAATCTCCGGCAGGGTTTCCCACTCGGCATGCCACAGGCCAAGACTGCGCTCGTGTTCCTGGGGCATGGCGCTGAACAGTGTCGAGAGCAAACCGGGTACACGCGTCGCCGCGCCGATCAACACCGCCGCGCCCACCGGATTGCGCTTGTGCGGCATGGTCGAGGAACCGCCCTTGCCCGGCGCCGAAGGTTCGAACACTTCGGCGGCTTCGGTTTGCATCAGCAGGCTGACGTCGCGACCGAGCTTGCCGAGACTGCCGGCGATCAACCCGAGCACCGCGCCGAACTCCACCACACGATCTCGCTGGGTGTGCCAGGGTTGCTCAGGCAAGGTCAGTTTCAGCTCTTCGGCCAGCGCCTGGGCAATCGGCATGGCCTGCTCGCCAAGTGCTGCGAGGGTGCCGGACGCACCACCGAATTGCAGCACCAGCAAACGCGGTTTCAATTCGGCCAGGCGTTGGCGACTGCGGGTCACGGCGCCCAGCCAACCGGCGATTTTCATGCCGAGGGTCACCGGCGTTGCATGTTGCAACCAAGTGCGCCCGGCCAATGGTGTGGTCGCGTATTGCCGGGCCTGGGACGCGAGGACCTGCCCCAGCTGCGCCAGATCGCTTTCGATCAGCTCCAGCGCACGACGCAATTGCAGCACCAGGCCGCTGTCCATCACATCCTGACTGGTCGCGCCCAGATGTACGTAACGCTCGGCCTCGGCATTCTGCGTAGCGATCTGCTTGCCCAGCGCCTTGACCAACGGAATCGCCGAGTTACCCGCCGTGGCAATCGCCTCACCCAACGCCGCAAAGTCATAGAGCCCGACGCTACAAGCCGCCTCAATCGGCGCGACTGCACTCGATGGTATCAAGCCGACTCGCGCTTGTGCCCGGGACAGTGCTGCTTCGAAATCGAGCATGGCCTGGACCCGGCCCTGATCGCAGAACACTTCACGCATATCGCGGGTAGTGAAATAGGCATCGAACAATTGATTGCCCGGTCGCTGGTTCATAAGCAGTTCCTGAAGGCGCGGGCCTTTGCGACCCGCGCATGAAGATCAAAGATCGTGATGCAGATACTTCGCCTGTTTGGGCAAGAAGTCGAACCATTCGACCAGATTGCCGGACGAGGCACCGACGATGGCGAAGATCCGCTTGCTGCGCTCCTCACCGGTGTATAGCGGTGGTCGTTGTCATTGTTTTTCACTCAATGGGGGCAGTCAGAGTCTAGACACGCCTTGTAACAGCCCCGTTCCACAGATAGATCGGCAACACAAATCCACTGTGGGAGCGGCGGTGCGACGATTCGACTTGCTCGCGAAGGCGTAGTGTCAGTCGATAAAAATGTTGCCTGACATGCCGCTTTCGCGAGCAAGCCCGCTCCCACAGGTTTTGCGGTGTTCATTCAATAATCGAAGAACACCGTCTCCGCATCAGTGCCTTGCAGAATCACATTCCACTGATAGACACCCGACGCATCCTTCCTGGCCAGCAAGGTACCGCGACGCTCGGCCGGCACGCATTCCAGCAGCGGATCATTCACGTTGGCCGCCTCCCCCTCAAAGTAGATCCGTGTCAGCAGGTGCTTCACCAGACCACGGGCAAACACCAGTACCACCAGGTGCGGTGCCTGAGTCGTGCCTTTGAGTCCCTCGACCGTTCCCGGCTTGATGGTGGTGAAACGAAAACGCCCTTCGGCATCCACCGGCACCCGGCCAAAGCCTTCGAAATTCGGGTCCAGGGGTTTTTCCTGGTCGTCCTCCGGATGGTCATACTTACCGGCGGCGTTGGCCTGCCAGACTTCCAGCATCGCATCGTTGACGATGTCGCCATTACCGTCGAGCACTTGCCCGGTGATCGCCACGCGCTCGCCCAGGGTTTGTTCGACGGTCAGGTCTTCGCGGTTCAGCCAGGTCAGGCCGATGTGGTAGTACGGCCCGACGGTGTGGGACGTGGTCGCAGTCAGCGTCATCTTATTTCTCCATCGGCGTGGCGTCGCGGCCGCGCAAAACGATGTCCCAGCGATAACCGAGGGCATAGGACGGGATGGTTTTTTCCAGGTCGAACGAGGCGATCAAGCGCTCTTTGGCGCGGGTATCGGGCACGCAGTTGTAGATCGGGTCGTACGCCAGCAGCGGGTCGCCCGGGAAATACATTTGCGTCACCAGGCGCGTCAGGATGCTCGGCCCGAACAGCGAGAAGTGGATGTGCGCCGGGCGCCAGGCGTTGTGGTGGTTGCCCCACGGATACGCACCGGGCTTGATGGTCTGGAACTGATACCAGCCATCGGCGTCGGTCACGGTACGGCCGGTGCCGGTGAAGTTCGGGTCCAGCGGCGCATCGTGCAGGTCACGGGCATGGGCATAGCGACCGGCGGCGTTGGCCTGCCAGATCTCCACCAGAATCCCCGGAACCGGCAGACCGTTTTCGTCCAGCACGCGGCCGTGAATGATGATGCGCTCGCCCTGTGGCTGACCTTCGTGCTGAGCGGTGAGGTCATTGTCCTTCTCGTTGACGCGCTCGGCGCCGACGGTTGGCCCGGTGATTTCCGACAACGAATGGGGCAGAAACACCAACGGCTTGGACGGCGAGCGCAGGTTGGTGGATTGATAGGTCGGATGCAGGTACTCCGGCTGAGTACCCTCCTGCGGGCGACGGTAACCAGGCTTGTCAGTCATTACTCTTTCCTCAGTTCTTATTAGCCGACAGGGTGTGTCAGACCCGTTCGATTGCCAAAGCCAGACCCTGGCCGACACCGACGCACATGGTCGCCAGTCCTTTCTTGCCGCCGGTCTTTTCCAGCTGATGCAACGCCGTCAGTACCAGACGCGCACCACTCATGCCCAACGGATGGCCCAAGGCAATAGCGCCACCGTTCGGGTTGACCTGGGCGGCATCGTCGGCGATCCCCAGTTCACGCAGAACCGCCAAGCCCTGACTGGCGAAGGCTTCGTTGAGTTCGATCACGTCGAAATCGCTGACTGCCACGCCGAGGCGCTCGGTCAGTTTGCGCACCGCGGGCACCGGGCCGATGCCCATCACCCGCGGTGCAACACCGGCGCTGGCCATGCCCAGCACTTTGGCGCGGGCGGTCAGGCCGTGTTTCTTCACGGCTTCGGCCGAGGCCAGGATCAACGCGGCGGCCCCGTCGTTCACACCCGAGGCATTGCCGGCGGTGACGGTTTTATCGGGGCCGTTGACCGGTTTCAGTCTGGTCAGGGCTTCCAGGGTGGTGTCGGCGCGAGGGTGTTCGTCCTGGCTGACCACGGTTTCACCCTTCTTGTGGGCAATCCGCACTTCGACGATTTCTTCGGCGAAGTACCCGGCGGCTTGCGCGACGGCGGTGCGCTGCTGGCTGCGCAGAGCAAAGGCGTCCTGGTCTTCGCGAGAGACTTTGTAATCATCAGCGACGTTGTCGGCAGTCTGCGGCATCGCGTCCACGCCGTACTGGGCTTTCATCAGCGGGTTGATGAAGCGCCAGCCGATGGTGGTGTCTTCGAGTTTCATGTTGCGCGAGAACGCCGCGTCGGCCTTGCCCATCACGAACGGTGCGCGGGACATCGACTCGACGCCGCCGGCAATCGCCAGCTCCATCTCGCCGCTGGCGATGGCGCGGAACGCGGTGCCGATGGCATCCATGCCCGAAGCGCAGAGGCGGTTGAGGGTCACGCCGGGAATGCTTTGCGGCAGCCCCGCCAACAGCAGCGCCATGCGCGCGACGTTGCGGTTGTCTTCGCCAGCCTGGTTGGCGCAGCCGAGGAACACCTCGTCCACGGCGCTCCAGTCCACCGACGGGTTGCGCTCCATCAAGGCCTTGATCGGCACGGCGGCCAGGTCGTCGGCACGCACCGTCGACAGACCGCCGCCGAAACGGCCGATGGGGGTACGAATCGCGTCGCAGATAAAAACGTCACGCATCACGCTTCTCCGGGGGCTTGGCCGTGGGCCGCTGCGGTACGAGCTTCGAGATCGCGCAGCGCGGTCAGCTCGACGTCGGTCGGCTCGGCGGTTTGCTCAACGTTGTCGGCAAAACGGATTGCCCAACCGGTGGCGGCGACCACTTGCTCGCGGGTCACGCCCGGGTGCAGTGCAGTGACCACAAACTCATGGGTGCCGGCTTCCGGCTCCATGATGCACAGGTCAGTGATGATCCCCACCGGACCGGCGCCTGTCAGGCCGAGACGCTTGCGCGAATCGCCGCCCTCGCCGTGGCCGACCGAGGTAATGAAGTCGAGTTTGTCGACAAAGGAGCGCGCCGACTGCTTGAGGATAATCAACACGCTCTTGGCGGAACCGGCAATCTCCGGCGCGCCACCGGCGCCTGGCAGACGCACTTTCGGCGCGTGGTAATCGCCGACCACGGTGGTGTTGATGTTGCCGAAACGGTCAACCTGCGCCGCGCCGAGAAAGCCGACGTCGATGCGCCCGCCCTGCAGCCAGTAGCGGAAAATCTCGCCGGTCGGGACCACGGTGTCGGCGGTTTCCGCCAATTCACCGTCACCGATCGACAGCGGCAATACGCTCGGCTTGGCACCGATCGGACCCGATTCGTAGATCAATACCACATCAGGCGAAGACGTCAGGCGCGCCAGGTTGGCCGCTTTCGACGGCAGGCCGATGCCAACGAAGCACACAGAACCGTTCTTCAAGCGGCGAGCGGCGGCGACGGTCATCATTTCATTGGTGGTGTAAGTCATTACTTCGCCTCCGAAGCGGCGGCCAGTTTGGCCTGGAACTCGCTGAAGTCAGCGCTGCCGTGGATGTATTCGTTGATCCACGCGGTGAAGGTTTCACGGTCGCGGGCAATCGGGTCCCAGGCCTGGTAGAAGCGGTTGTCGCGCTCGGTGTAACCGTGGGCGTAGGACGGATGCGCACCGCCAGGTACGTGGCAAACCGCGCTCAAGGCCCAGGTCGGCAGCACGCAGGCGTTCATCGGTGCATTGAGGTCGTCGACGATCTCTTCAACGGTGACAATGCAACGCTTGGCTGCCAGTGCGGCTTCTTTCTGCACCCCGAGAATGCCCCAGAGCAGCACGTTGCCTTTGCGATCGGCTTTCTGTGCATGGATCACGGTGATGTCCGGACGCACCGAAGGCACGGCGGCGAGCACTTCGCCGGTGAACGGGCAGGTAACGGACTTGATCAGCGGGTTGACCTTCGGCAGATCGGAACCGGCGTAGGCTCGCAGCACCGCGAACGGCAGGCCGGAAGCACCGGCGACGTAGGCATTGGCCAGGTCGGCGTGACTGTGCTCTTCGATTTCCAGCGGGTGTGGCCACTGTTTCTCGACGGCGTCACGCAGTCGATGCAGGGAACCGACACCCGGGTTGCCGCCCCAGGAGAAAATCAGCTTGCGGGCACAACCGGCACCGATCAACTGGTCGTAGATCAGGTCAGGGGTCATCCGCACCAGGGTCAGGTCTTTCTTGCCCTGGCGAATGATTTCGTGACCCGCGGCAGTCGGGATCAGATGGGTAAAGCCTTCGAGTGCGACCGTATCGCCGTCGTTCACGAATTGCTTCACCGCGTCGTGCAGCGAAAGAATTTCAGCCATTGGGGCAGGCTCCCGTTTGTTGTTAACCGACAGTGGAAGAAGGCGCCGATGCGCAGCGCCGGAATGACTGAAGGTTAAGCCTGTGCAAAACGTCAAACAATCCGATAATCGACTAACTGTTCGATAATCGAACATATTGTTACTCGACTACCGATCCCCCAAAACTTCGCGAGCAAGGCTCGCTCTCACAGTTGATTGCAATCCCCTGCTCGCGAAGAGGCCATCAACTTCACTCGAGATTCCAGATCAGGCGGTCATGTCGCATCCGCATGACTGACCATGCCCTTGATCACAACGGCCGCAGTCGCCAGCGCCGCCGGAATCACCAGCGCCGTCAGCACTTGCTCGAAGTTCCAGCCCAACCCCAGCAGCGTCGCGCCCATCCACGCCCCGAGAATGGCGCCAAAGCGGCCGATCCCGAGCATCCACGACACGCCGGTGGCCCGCCCCTGAGTCGGGTAAAACCGTGCCGCCAGCGATGGCATTGCCGATTGCGCACCGTTGACACACATCCCCGCCACCAGCACCAGCGTCGCCAGTATTGTGATGTTGCCCAGGCTCTGCCCCACCGCGTAGGCAAACACCCCGGCCAGCAGGTAGAAAGTGCCGATGACCTTGTGCGGATTGAACCGGTCCATCGCCCAGCCCACGCCCACCGCACTCAGCACGCCACCGAACTGGAACAGCGCGCCGATGAAGGCGGCCTGCTCCATGCTCGCGCCACTGTCACGCATCAGCGTCGGCAGCCAGCTGGTCAGCAGGTAGACGATCACCAGGCCCATGAAGTAGGTCAGCCACAGCAGCAAGGTGCCGACGCTGTAGGTACCGGAGAAGATCACCGCAAACACATTGCGCGCCTTCACGGTTTTCTGTTCCGGCACGCTGAAACTGGACGCCTGGGCCACCACCGTCGGGTCAATCGGCGCCAGTGCCCTGCGCACTTTGTCCGTACCGCGGTTACGCACCACCAGGTAACGCGCCGACTCCGGCAGCCAGAACAGCAAAACGACGGCGAGGATCAGCGGCAGGACTCCACCGATCAGCAGCAAGCTGTGCCAGCCAAAGGCCGGAATGAGCTTGGCCGAGATAAATCCGCCACCGGCCATGCCGAGGTTGAAACCGCAGAACATGCTGGTCACCAGCAGGGACTTCTTGCGCTCCGGGGTGTACTCCGACAGCAGGGTCGTGGCGTTCGGCATGCCGGCGCCCAGGCCCAACCCGGTTAAAAAGCGCAACACCAGCAATTGCTCGACGTTGGTGCTGTAGGCCGAAGCCAGGCTGAAGGCACCGAACAACAACACCGCCCCGACCAGTACGACTTTTCGCCCAAAGCGGTCAGCCAATGGCCCGGAGCCCAGTGCACCAAAGACCATGCCGATCAGAGCCGCGCTCATCACCGGGCCGAGGCTGGCGCGATCGATTCCCCAATCCTGCGAAAGAGCCGGCGCAATGAACCCCATGGCCGCGGTATCGAGGCCATCGAGAAAGACAATCAGGAAACACAGGATGACTACACGCCACTGGTAGCGCGAAATGGGTTGAGCATTGATGAAGGACTGCACGTCAAGGCAGTTTCCTACAGCAGACTGGGGCTGGTTCATTATTTTTATTCCGTGGATCACAGTCGAAAAGGGGCCAGCGGAGGCTGACGCAGACGCGACAGTAATGATCCACAGGAAACAGCGTCAATTCGCCAGACGCAACTCTGTGCGTTTATCGAACAGCTTAGGTGAACAGTTGGGTACTGAGGTCGCGGCTGGCACTTAGCAGTCCGGGCAGGAAGCGTTGTTCCAGCTCGTTACGACTGACTCGCCCGGCGTGGGTGCTGACATTGAGGGCCGCGACCACCTGGCCGGAGGCGTCGTACACCGGGACGGCAATCGAGCGCAGCCCCTGCTCAAGCTCCTGGTCGACGATGCACCAGCCTTGCTGTCGCACCTCTTGCAGGCATTCGAGCAATGCCTCGGGGGTGTGAATCGTGCGACTCGTCTTGGCCTGCAGTTCGGCGTGCTCCAGGTATTCGCCCAGCGAGGTGTCATCCAGCGCGGCCAGCAGGATCCGTCCCATCGACGTGCAATAGGCCGGCAGGCGCCCACCCACCGACAGGTCCACCGAAATCAGGCGCTGGGTGGTCGCGGAGCGGGCGATGTACAGAATGTCATCACCTTCCAGCGTGGCCATGTTGCAGGCCTCGTGCAGCTGTTCGCTCATGCGGTCCAGATAAGGCTGGGCGGACACCGCCAGCGGCGTTGATGACACATAGGCATGGCCGAGGGTCAGTACTTTGGGCAGCAGCGAATAGGTGCGGCCGTCGGTGGTGGCGTAGCCGAGTTTGATCAGGGTGTGCAGGCAACGGCGCACGGCAGCGCGGGGAATTTCCGTGCGGTGGCTGATCTGGGCGATGGTCAGGTGCCGTTTGCGCTCCTGGAACGCCTGCACCACAGCCAGGCCACGGGCCAGGGACGTCATGAAATCCGGGTCGCCGGTCAGTGCCTGGATCCGTTTGGCCGGTGAGGCAACGATGGGGGGAGCCACTGAAGCGAAGGAATTGCGCATTTGATCGTTCATACAAGGTCCTTTTACCCACTCGGATCAGCGACTATTACAAAGGGCTACCGCCTGACGCTCAAGCCCGGCCCGCCAACTCCGGGCGATTATCGAACGCTCGACCGATAATCGCAATCCACCGTATCAATCACCGGATGCGCTGATATCCGTTTTTCGCTGAATCACGAACACGTTTACAGCCGATCGCCCCAGGGCCTTAATGAGGCATTCTAAATACCGTAACTTGTTCGACTTAATGGCGTCAGAAAGGCATCGCAGCAATCAGGGATCAGTCGACGCTCTAGTGGGACGTAAAGTTTCGTACAACAAAACTCCCCCGCCCAAGACCCGCTTTTAACTCTTTGGATATAGTGTTCTTCAAATAGGCCGCTATAATACAATTCAGTAGCGCTCCGGTTTTTTTACTTGCCGGACCTGCTGCCCGGCAATGCGATGTTCCATCGCCGTTGCCCGTTGCAAGCGCCAGATCTGCATTGCACCGCCTTGCCCGTGCGCTTGCTGAAACAGGAAACTGAAGCTACGTCAGTTATTTATCTCTGGTGCCGTGGCCGCCTGCGACATGGAAGTATTGATCCCGGTTGTTGCCAAAACGATGCCTTGACGGGCATTGCCATTCGACGGACGTGATCAATCGATTTGATGCAGCGCGTTTTCACCAGAATTTATCCCAACTCAATCAGGTAGCACTGTGACGAAAGACGAACTGCGCGCGGAACTAGAGCGCCAGGAACAACGCTACAAGGAAGTTTACGGCGGAGAAGTCACCACTTACGCCGCTCAACCCGAACCGGAACGCAAACCCTGGCGTAAACGCGCCACCGTTCAGGATCAGGTTTTCCAGCAAGAACTTGAAAAAATGGAAAAGGAACTCAAAGCCGAAGAGCCATGACTGCTTCGGCCTGATCCTTACAAGGACCTGCCTCTGCACCTGTTAAAAGCGGGATGTATGGAGGTCGCCTTGCGCGCCCGCTACGAGCGGGCAGCGGCCACTGCCCTCCTCCGGATGAAGGCAGATTTTGATATCTGATGTATTTCTCAGATATTTCGTACAGGCATTCGACCCCATCCTTCAGCCATGCGCCCCCCTTGCTGTGACGATCTTTTCTAGCAAAATCAACAAGTTAAAAAACACAGCAAAACCCTTGGGTTTTGGGTGCCGCAGCAAAAAAATTCGTTGAAGAATGTTACCGATGAGCAGCTAGTGCATTGATTAGCAGTCTTTTCTGGCATAATCGCGCCCCCTTATGACCGGGTCAGAAAACCTTCATGATCGATTTATTCAGCGGACTGGATGCTTGGGTGCTTGTGAGCCTCTTGCTCGCCCTGGCCTTTGTCCTCGCCTTCGAGTTCATCAACGGCTTTCATGACACCGCTAACGCGGTGGCCACCGTTATCTACACCAAAGCCATGCCGCCTCACCTGGCGGTGTTTTTCTCCGGGGTGTTCAACTTCCTCGGCGTGCTGCTGGGCGGGGTCGGCGTGGCGTATGCCATTGTCCACCTGCTGCCGGTAGAACTGCTGATCAATGTGAACACCGGTCACGGACTGGCCATGGTGTTCTCATTGCTCGCCGCCGCCATTACCTGGAACCTGGGCACCTGGTACTTCGGTATTCCCGCTTCCAGTTCCCACACGCTGATCGGTTCGATCCTCGGTGTAGGCCTGGCCAACGCCCTGATCAACGAAATTCCGTTGGCCGACGGGGTGAACTGGCAAAAGGCGATCGATATCGGCATGTCACTGGTGTTCTCGCCAATGGCCGGCTTCCTGATCGCCGCGCTGATCCTGATCGGCCTTAAATGGTGGCGCCCGCTGTCGAAGATGCACAAGACACCGGAACAGCGCCGCAAGATCGACGACAAGAAACACCCGCCGTTCTGGAATCGCCTGGTACTGGTGATCTCGGCCATGGCCGTGAGTTTCGTGCACGGTTCCAACGATGGCCAGAAAGGTATCGGCCTGATCATGCTGGTCCTGATCGGTATCGTGCCGGCCCAGTTCGTCCTCGACCTGAACAGCACGACCTATCAGATCGAGCGGACTCGCGACGCGACCCTGCACCTGAGCCAGTTCTACCAGCGCAATTCCGAAACCCTGGGTGAATTCCTGGCCCTGGGCAAGAGCCTGGATGGCGATCTGCCGGAGAAATTCCGTTGCAACCCGCAACAGACCGAACCGACCATCACCGCCCTGCTCGGCACCCTCAAGGGTGTAGCCGACTACCATTCGCTGTCGGCGGAAAGCCGTATCGAAGTCCGTCGCTACCTGCTCTGCCTGGACGATACAGCGAAGAAAGTCAGCAAGTTGCCAACTCTCGGGGCCCGTGAAAAGGCTGACCTGGACAAGTTGCGCAAAGACCTGACCACTACCACCGAATACGCCCCGTTCTGGGTGATTCTGGCGGTTGCACTGGCCTTGGGCCTGGGCACCATGGTCGGCTGGAAACGCGTGGTACTGACCATTGGCGAGAAGATCGGCAAGCAGGGCATGACCTATTCCCAAGGCATGTCGGCGCAGATCACCACCGCCAGCCTGATCGGCATGGCAAACATCTTCAGCCTGCCGGTTTCCACCACCCACGTGCTGTCTTCGGGCGTGGCGGGCACCATGGTCGCCAACAAGAGCGGCCTGCAAGGCGGCACCGTCAGAACCATCCTGTTGGCGTGGGTATTGACCCTGCCAGCCACCGTGGCCCTGTCGGCCGGGTTGTTCTGGCTCGCTTCGAAGGCGCTTGGCAGCTGACAGGCAGCCAAACGAAAAAGGCGCGCTCCGCAAGGAACGCGCCTTTTTTATTGTCATAATTTTCGCCACACCACAAGTCATTGTGGGAGCGAGCTTGCTCGCGATAGCGGCCTTGCAGTCAATATAGATGCTGAATGTTATGGCCTCATCGCGAGCAAGCTCGCTCCCACAGGGTTTGCGTGTATCGATAGAGTTTTACAGGCAAAAAAAAAGGGCAACCGAAGTTGCCCAAAATGCCTTGCGTGCTCATTACATCCAGAAAGAACCACGGTTATTTCCGTTTGTGCGAATCCTTCCAGATAAAAAGTCCGAAACCTGCAAAAAATACAAACATGAGGCTGACAGTCAGCACTCCGGCGATCACCACGTTGTCGAAAAACATGACGCGTCTCCTGCACTTGCCCTGTTGCGATAGGGCTAAGTTAACCAAACGGGCAGGAGAGAATATTGACCGGGATCAATGTCACCCGAGACTGGGCAAGAGGAAGGGAAAAGTTTGACCCGCATCAATGAATGCGGGGAGGAGGGTCAGCGTTTTTTCGGTTTGTTTTTCGGCTTTTTCTTCACCTTGCCCAACGGCATGGCTTGTTCGAACGCCTGGCGAACTTCATTGAGTCGTTTGTCATTGAGGTCATGAACACGCTTGGCGCGTTCCGCGTTGAGGTCAATCAGTTTGTCGTCTTGGCTCATGGCAGTCAGTGCATCGCTTGAAATGAGTTTCAGCCACCGTAGCGTTCGGCAACCCTGCGCCAATAATGCGGCCTGACGGCCGCGCTGACCAGACGTGTGCTCAAATCTCGATGTCGACCCACAACCCCTGCCGCGGCTGATCTTCCATCAGCGGCGCCACCGGCACGGTGTTGTCGGCATTGAGTTCATCGCCGGGAATCGCCAGGTGTGCCTCGGGATCATTATCAGCCTCGTGGCGACGCCGTTCCTGCTCCTGCCTGCGCCGCTGCTCCTCGCGCAGCACCAGCCCGTCCTCTTCAGGATTGCGCTTTTGCAGGTCGATGGTGCTTTCACTGGAGCTTTCCTGCACTGGCACCACCGGTGGAATATCCGGGCGCTGGCGGATCGGATCGGTCTGTGAAGTGATCGGCACGGCACTCAAGGGAAGCATCGGTGGCAGCATGGTTTTCGGTCTCCTGTCAGCAGGCTGTCGGCTGCGGGGATGGCGACTTGAGCCATCGGTCGCAAACTGTGACCCAATTGGCACTCATTAGTGCACTGAGCGGCGCGTCATGCACAGGTGGGCTAACGTTTGACTGTGAGTTTTTCTGAGAGTCCTTTGGCCCTGAAGCCCTCATTCCGTTAAGATAGCCGGCTTTTTCAAGGTGGGAGTCAGGCAGCATGGCGCAGCAGTATCAACCGGGGCAACGCTGGATCAGTGACAGCGAAGCCGAGCTGGGTTTAGGCACCGTTCTGGCACAGGACGGCCGCTTGTTGACCGTGCTCTACCCGGCCACTGGCGACACCCGCCAGTACGCGCTACGGAATGCGCCTCTGACCCGCGTGCGATTTTCGCCGGGTGACTCCATCACTCACTTCGAAGGCTGGAAGCTGACCGTCCGCGAAGTCGATGACATTGATGGCCTGCTGGTTTACCACGGCCTCAACGGGCAGAACGAAGTGGTCACCCTGCCGGAAACCCAGCTGTCGAACTTCATCCAGTTCCGCCTGGCCAGCGACCGTCTATTCGCCGGGCAGATCGACCCGCTGCCCTGGTTCTCCCTGCGTTATCACACTCTGGAACACACCAGCCGTCAGTTGCAGTCCTCCCTTTGGGGCCTGGGCGGCGTGCGTGCGCAACCGATCGCGCACCAGTTGCACATTGCCCGTGAAGTCGCCGACCGTATCGCGCCGCGGGTTCTGCTGGCCGACGAAGTGGGCCTGGGTAAAACCATCGAAGCCGGCCTGGTGATCCATCGCCAGTTGCTCTCGGGCCGCGCCAGCCGTGTGCTGATCCTGGTTCCGGAGAACCTGCAGCACCAGTGGCTGGTCGAGATGCGTCGTCGTTTCAACCTGCAGGTCGCGCTGTTCGACGAAGAGCGTTTCATCGAAAGCGATGCCAGCAACCCGTTCGAAGACACCCAACTCGCGCTGGTCGCACTTGAGTGGCTGGTGGACGACGAGAAAGCCCAGGACGCGCTGTTCGCGGCAGGCTGGGACTTGCTGGTGGTCGACGAGGCTCACCACCTGGTGTGGCATGAAGATCAGGTCAGCCCTGAATATTCGCTGGTCGAGCAACTCGCCGAAACCATTCCTGGCGTACTGCTGTTGACCGCCACCCCGGAACAACTGGGCCAGGACAGCCACTTCGCCCGTCTGCGCCTGCTCGACCCGAACCGTTTCCATGACCTGCAAGCCTTCCGTGCCGAGAGCGAAAACTATCGCCCGGTGGCCGAAGCCGTTCAGGAGTTGCTGGATCAGGGACGCCTGTCGCCGCAAGCCCACAAGACCATCCACGGTTTCCTCGGCAACGAAGGCGAAGCCCTGCTGGCCGCCGTCAACGATGGCGACACCGAAGCCAGCGCGCGCCTGGTGCGCGAATTGCTCGACCGTCACGGTACCGGCCGCGTACTGTTCCGCAACACTCGCGCCGCCGTGCAAGGCTTCCCGGAACGCAAGCTGCATCCGTACCCGCTGCCGTGCCCGGACGAATACCTCGAACTGCCGCTGGGCGATCACGCCGAGCTGTACCCGGAAGTCAGCTTCCAGGCCCAGCCGGACGCCAGCGAAGAAGAGCGCTGGTGGAAGTTCGACCCGCGCGTCGAGTGGCTGATCGACCAGTTGAAGATGCTCAAGCGCACCAAAGTGCTGGTGATCTGCGCCCACGCCGAAACCGCCATGGACCTGGAAGACGCCCTGCGCGTGCGTTCCGGCATCCCGGCCACGGTGTTCCACGAAGGCATGAACATCCTCGAGCGTGACCGCGCCGCCGCCTACTTCGCCGACGAAGAGTTTGGCGCGCAAGTGCTGATCTGCTCGGAAATCGGCAGTGAAGGCCGCAACTTCCAGTTCTCCCATCACCTGGTGCTGTTCGACCTGCCGTCCCACCCGGACTTGCTGGAGCAACGCATCGGTCGTCTGGACCGGATCGGCCAGAAGCACATCATCGAACTGCACGTGCCGTACCTGGAAACCAGCCCGCAAGAGCGCCTGTTCCAGTGGTACCACGAAGCGCTGAACGCATTCCTCAACACCTGCCCGACCGGCAACGCCTTGCAGCACCAGTTCGGCCCGCGCCTGCTGCCGCTGCTCGAAGAAGCCGACGATGGCGAGTGGCAAGCGCTGATCGACGAAGCCCGTACCGAGCGTGAACGCCTGGAAGCCGAGCTGCACACCGGCCGTGACCGTTTGCTGGAGCTGAACTCCGGTGGCGCGGGCGAAGGCGATGCACTGGTGGAAGATATCCTTGAGCAGGACGACCAGTTCGCGCTGCCGATCTACATGGAAACCCTGTTTGACGCCTTTGGCATCGACAGCGAAGACCATTCGGAAAACGCCCTGATCCTCAAGCCGAGCGAAAAAATGCTCGACGCCAGCTTCCCGCTGGGCGACGACGAAGGCGTGACCATCACTTACGACCGCAACCAGGCGCTGTCTCGCGAAGACATGCAATTCATTACCTGGGAGCACCCGATGGTGCAGGGTGGCATGGATCTGGTGCTGTCCGGTTCCATGGGCAACACCGCCGTGGCGCTGATCAAGAACAAGGCGCTGAAGCCGGGCACCGTGTTGCTGGAACTGTTGTATGTCAGCGAAGTGGTTGCCCCGCGCTCGCTGCAATTGGGCCGCTACCTGCCGCCGGCCGCCCTGCGCTGCCTGCTCGATACCAACGGCAACGACCTGTCGGCCCGCGTGTCGTTCGAAACCTTGAACGACCAGCTCGAAAGCGTGCCACGTGCCAGCGCCAACAAGTTCATCCAGGCCCAGCGTGACCAACTGACGCCGCGGATCAACGCCGGTGAGGCGAAGATCCTGCCGCGCCACACTGAACGTGTCGCCGAGGCGCAGCGTCGCCTGGCCGCCGATACCGACGAAGAACTGGCGCGCCTGACCGCCTTGCAAGCGGTCAACCCGACCGTGCGCGACAGCGAACTGGTGGCCCTGCGCAAACAGCGCGAGCAAGGCCTGGCCATGCTCGACAAGGCTGCGCTGCGACTGGAAGCGATTCGGGTGTTGGTGGCGGGTTAATCCCCTCCCCGACTCACAAATAAAGAAGGCCCGCAGCGATGCGGGCCTTTTTGTTTGATTCAATTTCAGTAGTGCTGCTAATGGCCTCTTCGCGGGCAAGCCCGCTCCCACAATTGTTAGTGTCGAATACAAATCTCGTGAACAACACTAAACATGTGGGAGCGGGCTTGCCCGCGAAAGGGATCAGGCAGTCACCACAGAACCTTCAGGCTCACCCACCGCCACCAACCCTTCCTTCATCCGCTTGGCATCGCGCACAAAACACCGCGAAGCCAGGAACAGAAACACCACGGTAAGCAACAGCGCCACCGGAATCAGGTACATCGCGTCATGCAGGCCAACCGCCTTGAACGCTTCGGTCATCTGCTCGGCACCGGCGGCAAGCATCGCCGTGTGGGCAAAGTGATCGGACAAGGCCCCGACCACCACCGGCCCCAGGCCACCACCCAACAGGTACAGCCCGGCAAAGAACAGCGCCATTGCCGTCGCCCGCAAGCGCGGTTCGACCACGTCCTGAATCGCCGTGTACACGCAGGTGTAGAAGTTGTAGGCAAACAGCCAGCCAACACTGAATACGGCGACGAACACACCGATCTCGATTCGCCCGGAATGCAGCGCCCACGCGGTGCAGATCGTCGATATCACCAGGCTGAAGGCGGCAAACAATAGCCGCCCGTTGGCGACCCGCTGGTGAATCTTGTCCGCGATCCAGCCACCGAGGGTCAGGCCGACCAAACCGGTCACACCGACAATAACCCCGGTCGCCACTGCGGCTTCCTGCAACGGCATGAGGAAGTAGCGTTGCAGCATCGGCACCAGAAACGAATTGCAGGCATAGGTGGCGAAGTTGAAACACAGGCCCGCCATCACCAGCCACAGGAAGGTTGGTACGGCCAGGACCCGACGGATCGGTCGATCGATCTTTTCCTGCGAAACCTGAACGCTCTCGGCGGCACCGCGTTTCGGTTCCCTGATGAAAAACATGAAGATCGCCAGGACCAGCCCGGGCACCGCCGCGATAAAGAACGGCGCGCGCCAGCTATCGAAGGCCTTGACCATCGCGCCGATGGTGAAGAACGCCAGCAACAGCCCCAACGGCAGCCCCAGCATGAAGATGCCCATGGCCCGTGCCCGGCGGTGAGCCGGAAACAAATCGCCGATCAACGAGTTGGCGGCTGGCGCGTAACTGGCTTCGCCGATGCCGACGCCCATGCGCACGATCAGGAAGCTCCAGAAACTGCCCACCATACCGTTGACGGCTGTCAACCCGCTCCACACCGCGAGTCCCCAGCCCATCAGCTTGCTGCGCGAGCCAGTATCGGCCATGCGCCCCAGCGGCAAGCCGGCAATGGCGTAGACGATGGTGAATGCCGTACCGATGATCCCCAACTGGAAATCACTGAGGTGCCATTCCATGCGAATGGGCTCGATGATGATGGCCGGGATGGTGCGGTCGAAAAAATTGAACAGGTTGGCCAGGAACAACAGGAACAAGATGCGCCAGGCATTGGCCGCTTGGGTCGAGTTCTGCATGGATCCGTCTCTTTTATTGTTTTTGGGGCGTCACTGCCCCCGGACTTTGCAATCTAGACAGGCCGGACGCACCTGTCTTTCATTATTCGCCAGGCTGATACCTGCCCATGGGACGCAACCCGTAGGAGCTTTCGCAGGGCGGGTATTTCGCAACTCGTCCGGTCGATGAAAAATACCTCTCGCCCCCCCTTCCCAAGCCGTTGCCGAAGCCTAGAATAGCGGCCTTGATTCCCCCCCGTGTCTCCACTCCTCCTCACGATAATCGCCCATGTCCGAAGCCAGTCCGTGTCTGAATTGCGGTGCCTGCTGTTCTCATTTTCGCGTGTCATTTTTCTGGGGTGAGTGCGCCTCGTCCGGGGGGACGGTACCCGATGAACTTGTCGAGCAGATCAGCCCCAGCCGGGTCGCGATGATCGGCACCGGCTGCAAACCCGTGCGCTGCACCAGCCTGGTCGGAGAGGTGGGCAGTACGGTGCAGTGCTCGATCTACGAAAAACGCTCCAGCACCTGCCGCGAGTTCGAGGCTTCATGGGTCGATGGTCAGGCCAATCCCGATTGCGACGCGGCCCGTGCCGCATTCGGCTTGCCGGCCCTGCAACCGGTGTTCGAGACGCCTCAGAAGCAAATCGCCTAAGTAATAGCACCAATCGCTATCAGGTTAATGTCAAAATATTTGATATCGATATGCCATTACCCCTTGCGCTCCATCCATGCCCTCTATACTCCATGACATTCGCTGGCGCTCTTGCTCCGGCCTGAGTAATAACGATGGGGCGTGCTATGGAGTGGCTTGGTCTGCATTTCATTACCGAGCTACCAGAGAGTGGGCTGGTCATACTCAATTGCACACATGACCCTTTTCTGGTGCTGCTGGCTTATCTGGTCGCCTGTGTCGGCTGTTTCGCGACACTGGACATGGCCGAACGGGTGGCCCACGCTGAAAAAACCGCGTCCCAAACGCGCTGGCGCTGGGTGGGCAGCGGCTGCCTGGCGGGCGGTATCTGGGCCATGCACTTCGTCGGGATGCTGGCATTCCAGGCGCCTGTCGACCTTCACTACCAACTGCCCGTTACGGTGTTCTCGCTAACCATCGCGCTGCTCGCCGCGTGGCTGGCCATGCATACCCTAAGCCTTCCCGAGCTGAGTTTTCGACAGTGCCTCAAGGCATCGATCGGGATCGGCCTGGGTATCGCGACCATGCATTACGTGGGCATGACGGCCATGCACTCCAGCGCTTCGGTCTACTACCATCCGGGCCTGTTTGCCCTTTCCATCGCGATCGCGATCGGTGCCGCGCTGGCAGCCTTGTTGCTGGCATGGTATCTGCGCAACGGCGCCGGGATGCTGCATCAGCTCTTCAAATACGGCGCCAGCCTGCTGCTTGGGGCAGGCATCCTGAGCATGCACCTCACGGCCATGGCCGCCTTCAATCTGGTGTTGCCCAGCGACAGCCTGCCAGCGCAAACCGGCGAACACAGCCACCTGCAACTGGCGCTGACCGTGACAGTCATGGCCCTGCTGATCATCGGAAGCAGCATCAGCGCGGCACTGGCGGACAAGAAACTGCAACACAAGGACCACGACCTGCAGCGGGTCAACTCCCTGCTCAGCCAACTGGACCAGGCGCGCATGTCGCTGCAGCAGGTGGCGCACTACGACGCGTTGACCAACCTGATCAACCGTCGCGGGTTCAACCAGATCTTCGCCGAAAAACTCATCGAGAAAACCAACGAGGGCGGGATGTTGGCAGTCCTGTTCCTGGACATCGACCATTTCAAGCGGATCAACGACAGCCTTGGCCACGATGCCGGAGACGAACTGCTCAAAGTGCTTGCCGCGCACATCAAGAGCACGGTTCGCAGTCAAGAGGATGTGGTCGCACGCTTCGGCGGCGACGAGTTCTGCCTGCTCATCGACCTGCATGATCGTGACGAGGCGCGACAGTTGGCCCAACGCATCATGCTGAAAATGAAGGAGCCCATCGAACTGGCCGGCAGGCGCATGGTGATGACCACCAGCATCGGTATCAGCCTGTTTCCGGAAGACGGCAAGACGTGTGAGGAACTCTTGAAGAACGCCGACCTCGCGCTGTATCAGTCCAAGGGCAGCGGCCGCAACGGGTTGAATTTTTTCAGTGCCAACCTGAAAACCCGCGCAACGCTTGAGCTGCAACTGGAAGAGGAGTTGCGCCACGCGTTGCGTGAAGACACCGGCCTGATGCTCTATTACCAGCCGATCTATGACCTCAAGACCGGTCAGGTCAGCAAGCTCGAAGCCTTGATCCGCTGGCAACACCCGGTCCACGGTTTCCTCGTGCCGGATCGTTTTATCGCCATCGCCGAGGCCAACGGCCTGATCGCCGAGCTGGATAACTGGGTGCTGCGCAAAGCCTGCGAGGATCTGGGCGAGCTGTCCCGCCAAGGCTGTGAAGACCTCAAGATCGCCGTGAATTGTTCGCCCCTGAACCTGGCGCGCGAAGAACTGGCCGATGAGATCGAGTACGCGTTGCGGGCCGCCGGTGTGGAGCCCCATCGGCTGGAGCTGGAAGTCACGGAAAACGCCTTGATGGGCAATATCGCCAACACACTGGTGTTGCTGCGCCAGATACGCGCCCTCGGCGTATCGCTGTCTATCGATGACTTCGGCACCGGCTATTCATCCCTGGCCTACCTCAAGCGCCTACCGCTCAACACCCTGAAAATCGACCGCTCCTTCATCCAGGACATTCCCAAGGCGACTCAGGACATGGAAATTGTCCAGGCCATTATCGTCATGGCCCATACCCTGCAACTGCAAGTGGTCACCGAAGGGGTCGAAACCTTCGAGCAATACCAGTTCCTGGAAGACCATGGCTGTGACTTCGTTCAGGGCTATTTGCTCAGTCGGCCGGTACCGCTGACCGAGTTACTCCCGGTGCTGAACGAAATCAACCAGCGCAAGCACGCCTACACGGTCACGGCGCTGGGTCTGGCTCACGGTACATCTGCACTAATGTAGACGGATCTTTTTCAAGGAAACCCTGACTCCCGTGCAGGCGCATCAACTGCGCGGCCAGACCGCTGATCGGTGTCGCCGAGCCCTGTTCACGGGAAAACTTCACCGCGGCATCCAGATCCTTGAGCAAGGTGCGCACGTGCCACTTGACCGGTTCGAAACGGTTTTCAGCCATCTGCGGGGCCAGGAACTGCAGGGGTTTGGAATCGGCAAAACCGCCAGCCAGCGCTTCGGCGATCAGGCTTGCATCAACTCCGGAACGTTCCGCCAGCGCGACCACTTCGGCGATCACCAATGCATTGCAGGCGACGATCATCTGATTGCACGCCTTGGTCACCTGCCCTGCCCCGACACCGCCCATGTGTGTCACACGTTGCCCCAGGTTCAACAAGACAGGCCGGACCCGTTCCAGATCCTTTGCGTCACCGCCGACCATGATCGCCAGGCTTGCGGCTTCTGCACCGACCACGCCACCGGACACCGGCGTGTCGAGCCAGTGCATGCCGGTTCTACCGACGAGGTCTGCGGCCATCTCCCGCGTGGCGTTAGGCTCCAGGCTGGAAAAGTCCACCAGCAGCTGGCCTTTTCTTGCCCCCTCGACAATGCCTGCCGGACCAAACACCACCTCGCGTACGACTGCCGTATCCGCCAGGCACAACATCACCACGTCAGCGTGCTGGCACAGTTCGGCCGGGCTGGCGACCTGGCGTGCGCCAGCCTCGACCAGTGGTTTGCACTTTTCCGGATTGCGATTCCATACCGCCAGCGGATAACCCGCGGCCAGCAGCCGCCGGCACATCGGCAACCCCATCAGGCCGATCCCGGCAAACCCTAGTGAAGGTAGCGTTGACATCATTTAGCCTCCTTTTGATTAAAGATCGCCAAATACTGGCCGATTCATCATGACTTGGGAAAGGATTCCCCCCGAGCAATGCTCAGGCCAATGACCAAGGCATGGTCCAGGTACGCGCTGAAAAAAGACGCGACTCTATTCCGTGACGGTTCGACGACAGTCAGTCGGCCAACCAATCAGCCCAGGTAGATGGCGAACAATGACTTCTAAAAACAACCCGGCCACTGCGATAACCGATCTGACGCTGAGCCCCGCGGCCAACAGCCCGTCATCACCGAAGCCATTGATTCAATCCCGCCCGTTGGCGACCCAGCAATACCTCTACTTCACCGAAACCAACACCGACCGCATTCTCGATAACCTCGATGGCCTGCGCGACATGGTGTTCCCGCGCCCACCGCATCTGGAAGGCGACAGCGAGCAGCACAGCGACCAGGAATTCCCCTCGGTGTGCCTGATCGGCCTGGGCCGTTGCGGCTCGAACATTGCGCTGGACGTGGCAGAACTGGTGTACAACGCCCGCAAGTTCTACCTCAACGAATTCAACAACGAAGATCGCCTGTCACCGGACAAGCGTTTTGCCGAAAAGGGCTACAGCCCGGCCCAGTGGATCCGCAACAACCTGCGCCTGGGTCAGAACAAGAACACCAAACCGGTGTTTCTGGTCGAGCCGCTGGTGATGCTCGGCGACCTGGACAAGGACATCGCCGGACGCATCCGCTTCTCGCGCAAGGGCGAAAAAAGCGGCTTCCTGCGCGACTACAGCAAAATGAAAATCATGGACCTGTCGGAAGTCCACGCCGGTGGCGCCGGTAACGCGCCGATCCTGGGCCAGTACCTGGCCAAGATCATCCTGAACAAGGACACCCAGCGTTTCTCCAGCCCTGACTGGAAAATGATTCACTCGTACCTGATCGACAGCTGCGGCATCAAGGCCAACCAATCGCGCCTGTATTTCTCGATCTTCAGTGCTGGCGGCGGTACCGGCTCCGGCATGGCCTCGGAATTCGGCCTGGCCCAGCAGCACTCGTACATGAACAAGACGTTCGACACCAAACCGATGGACGAGCACGACAGCAAGAGCGGCCACTCCTTCGTCTTCGAACCGATCTTCACCAGCGGCATCTGTGTACTGCCGAACATTTCCGACCACCGCAGTGAAATGTCCGAGGCGCTGCACATCAACGCCGGCCGCCTGCTGTGCAAATACCTGTCGGAAGAGTGGGATTTTTCCTACAACTTCGCCAACGAAGACAGCAGCGAAGCCAGCGTCATGGGTCGCATCCGCCCATGGAACGCGATGATGCTGATTTCCAACGACATCATGCGTTACGCCGAAGAGAACGATGACGGCAATATCCAAAACATTGATGTCAATGCCATGGAAAAGCACGCCAACCAGTACATCTCGCAGCAGATATTCAACATTCTGACGGCTCAGGCGGTCACCACCGACTACGACCAGAACTATTTCCGTCGGGCCGGCATCGACATCGGCGAAACCATTCGCCTGGACGCCAACGACCTGTTCATGAGCCTGGCCGGCCCGGTGGCGATTGCCTATGCCGAGTCCGTGGTACCGGAAACCCCGCCGCCGAGCAGCGACAAATTCAAGGTGTTCGAAAAAGAGCCGCAGCGCCTGAACATCGACGACCTGTTCTTCCGTTCGATCGACCTGCCGCACTTCAACAAGGTCACCCAGGCCATCGAAGGCATCAGCCTGTTGCCGATCGAGTCCAAGCGCTATCGCGCGTCGCTGGAGCAGTACAAGAACTCGGGTTACGACGCGGCGGCCCTGCATGACTTGCACTTCTTCAAGAATTGCTCGTCGGTCGTGTCGATCGTTTCCTTGCCGAAGGACTACAAGCTGTCCTACATGGACCTGAACCGGTTGAAGACCCACCTCAACAGCCTGTTCCCCAACACCACGCTCAAGCGGTACGCGCTGGTGATCGGTGCCTCGGCCAACCTGTCCCTGACCACCCTGATCGCCAAGAGCCCGTGCCTGTCGGACGATTTCCTGACGTTGATCGTGGCCTTCATCAAGCGCTGCTTTGCGAAGAATCCGTACCGCTTCGACGAGACTCTGGATAACTCGATCCTGGACTTCATCATCAACGAACAGTTCGATGAAGACCGGATCGACGAGTTGCTCAACGAATTCGAGAATCCGGCGAAGATCCTCGATACCAACTGGTACGCGATCAAGCCGATGTACGAGAAGAAGTACCGTGAACTGATCAACGACAAGGACAAGTTCGTTTCGATCAACGACATCCGCCTGTCCCGGGACTGCGTGAAGAAATCGATCAAGTACCTGCGCGAGATCTATCGCCACCGCATCGGCAAGACCAAGGTTATTTCGCTGAATAACCATACGGGCAAGACGGCTTACTAAGGCGCAAAACCGCGTCGCCCGCATCGCGAGCAGGCTCGCTCCCACAGTTGACCGCGATCTCAGTGGGAGCGAGCCTGCTCGCGAAGGCGGCCTCAAAATCACCGCAAATCAACATCCAGAAACAATTGAGCAGCCGTTCAACTGCTCTCCCAACTGTTCCCGTTACGTTTACGTCACCGTGAGGCTGTGGCCTTTCTCTACGGCAACATGCCATCACGCTACTCGGCTACACACTTTCCTGCCTGAAAGGAGCGCACCAAACCGGTGCAACCTTTTAAACCTGCGCCCTTTCCTGGATCAGAATCCACGGCGAAACAACCACCGCCCACAACTGCGGATCACGTTCAAAAAGATCCAGCGCCCGCGTTTCAGACAGCTTGGCGAGCTTGTCAGCGGCCAGCCAGGCAGCCACTTTCTCCCCTTCATCCTGGGCCACGGCTTCGGCGGCGGCGATCAGATCCAGGCCAGGATCGACCCACAATAGGGCACCCTTGGCAAAGAACGGCTCCAACTCTTTCCAGGTAATAGATGCGGTTTCACCAAGCAGCTTGGCATAGAGGGTGCTAGGTTCTTGATTCATGGGACTGTCCGGAAAAGAAATCGACGCAGATGATAACGTCGGTGGACTGGCAGAAAAACCCGGATGCAATTGAGTGACCGAAATGAAAAGCGCAGGAAAGCCAGGGAATGCAGTGAATCCGGCTATAAGCCCCTCAACGCCCCGCCGCAATTCTGTCTTTTTCTTTCAATAAAGCGACACTTGCAGGTTTTGCCCCTCGGCGCTGCCTTCCCAGGCTGACAATCGGCGCTCTACACTGTACCGGTACAGTTGCCGGGGGGCATTTCCGGGGGATGTCGTAGATATCTGACCCGGTTCTGCTGCCAACGGCGCCAGGACTATAAAAACTACAACAGTAAGAGTGGAGCACTATGACTAAGGCTACTAAGCAGATTTCCAAACTGTTTGCCGCTATGGTTCTGGCCGGGGTTGCCAGCCATTCGTTCGCAGCTGACACCATCAAGATCGGCATCGCCGGCCCTAAAACCGGTCCTGTAGCCCAATACGGCGACATGCAGTTCAGTGGCGCCAAAATGGCCATCGAGCAGATCAACGCCAAGGGCGGCGTAGACGGCAAGAAACTCGAAGCCGTTGAATACGATGACGCCTGTGATCCAAAACAAGCCGTGGCGGTCGCGAACAAAGTCGTCAACGACGGCGTCAAGTTCGTGGTTGGTCACCTGTGCTCCAGCTCCACTCAACCGGCTTCGGACATCTACGAAGACGAAGGCGTGATCATGATCACCCCGGCTGCCACCAGCCCGGACATCACCGCCCGTGGTTACAAAATGGTCTTCCGTACCATCGGTCTGGACAGCGCCCAAGGCCCTGCCGCCGGTAACTACATCGCCGACTTCGTCAAACCGAAAATCGTTGCTGTCCTGCACGACAAACAGCAGTACGGTGAAGGCATCGCCAGCGCCGTGAAGAAAACCCTGGAAGGCAAAGGCGTCAAGGTTGCCGTGTTCGAAGGCGTCAACGCCGGCGACAAAGACTTCTCCTCGATGATCGCCAAGCTCAAGCAAGCCAATGTCGACTTCGTCTACTACGGCGGCTACCACCCTGAGCTGGGTCTGATCCTGCGTCAATCCCAGGAAAAAGGCCTGAAAGCCAAGTTCATGGGTCCGGAAGGCGTGGGTAACGACTCCATTTCGCAGATCGCCAAGGACGCTTCCGAAGGTCTGCTGGTGACCCTGCCGAAATCCTTCGACCAGGATCCGGCCAACGTTGCCTTGGCTGATGCGTTCAAAGCCAAGAAAGAAGACCCGAGCGGTCCATTCGTGTTCCCGGCCTACTCGGCTGTGACCGTGATTGCCGACGGTATCAAGGCTGCCAAATCCGAAGACTCCGCCAAAGTGGCTGAAGCCATCCACAAAGGCACCTTCAAGACCCCTACCGGCGACCTGAGCTTCGACGAGAAAGGTGACCTGAAGGACTTCAAATTTGTGGTTTACGAGTGGCACTTCGGCAAACCAAAAACTGAAGCCAAGCCTCAGTAAGGCGTTGCCTGACTGACTGCCAATAAAGCCCACGGCGTGCCGTGGGCTTTGTTTTACGAACGTACTTGGGCCGCGCTGGCGTGATCCGCCAGTCTCCCCACCTGAAAATCTCAAAACCGTCATCAGCGGTTCGCTGGCAAACCCCGAATTCGAAGTGGATGCAGATCCACGGGGCTCGGGCGGGAAAATGACTCCACCAGTGAAATGCGTATCAGGTTTTTAGGAGCGCTGTAATGCCTGACATCTATCACTTTTTCCAACAGCTGGTTAATGGCATGACCATTGGCAGCACGTATGCCCTGATCGCCATCGGCTATACGATGGTCTACGGCATCATTGGAATGATCAACTTCGCCCACGGCGAGGTGTACATGATCGGCTCCTACGTGGCGTTCATCGCCATCGCCGGGCTGGCCATGCTGGGACTCGACAGCGTTCCGCTGTTGATGACCGCCGCTTTCCTTGCAACCATCGTTGTCACCAGTGCCTATGGCTACAGCATCGAACGGATCGCCTACCGCCCCTTGCGCGGCAGCAACCGTCTGATCCCGCTGATCTCCGCCATCGGCATGTCGATCTTCCTGCAGAACACCGTTCTGCTGGCGCAAGACTCCAAGGACAAATCCATTCCCAACCTGATTCCGGGCAATATTGCCTTTGGCCCAGGTGGCGCACATGAAGTGCTGATTTCCTACATGCAAATCGTGGTGTTCGTGGTGACCCTGGTCGCCATGCTCGGCCTGACGCTGTTCATCTCCCGCTCTCGCCTGGGTCGCGCCTGCCGTGCCTGCGCCGAAGACATCAAGATGGCCAACCTGCTGGGTATCAACACCAACAACATCATCGCCCTGACCTTCGTCATCGGTGCCGCGCTGGCGGCCATCGCGGCCGTGCTGCTGAGCATGCAATACGGCGTGATCAACCCGAACGCCGGTTTCCTGGTCGGCCTCAAGGCCTTCACCGCAGCGGTACTGGGCGGTATCGGCAGCATTCCGGGCGCCATGCTCGGCGGGCTCGTTTTGGGTGTGGCGGAAGCCTTTGGTGCCGATATCTTCGGCGACCAGTACAAGGACGTCGTGGCGTTCGGCCTGCTGGTTCTGGTGCTGTTGTTCCGGCCAACCGGCCTGCTGGGCCGTCCGGAGGTTGAGAAGGTATGACTAGGAATCTTAAACAGGCGCTGTTCAGCGCCTTGCTGGTGTGGGCCGTGGCCTACCCGGTACTCGGTCTGAAGCTGACCATCGTCGGCATCAACCTCGAAGTTCATGGCACCAGCGACGCCACCCTGATCACCATCGCCGTGTGTTCGGTGCTGATGTTCCTGCGTGTGCTGTTCGACCAGCAGATCAGCTCGGCCTGGCGTTCGTCGCCAAGCATGCCGCTGATTCCAGCCAAGGCCAGCAACTTCCTGACCCTGCCGACCACGCAACGCTGGATCATCATCGCGCTGATCGCCGGTGCCCTGGTCTGGCCGTTCTTCGGCTCTCGCGGTGCGGTGGATATCGCGACCCTGGTGTTGATCTACGTGATGCTCGGCCTCGGCCTGAACATCGTGGTAGGCCTGGCCGGCCTGCTCGACCTCGGTTACGTCGGTTTCTATGCCGTCGGCGCCTACAGCTACGCGCTGCTGTCGCACTACTACGGCCTGAGCTTCTGGATCTGCCTGCCGATTGCCGGCCTGATGGCGGCCACTTTCGGCTTCCTGCTGGGTTTCCCGGTGTTGCGCTTGCGTGGTGACTACCTGGCGATCGTGACCCTGGGCTTCGGTGAAATCATCCGTCTGTTCCTGCGCAACCTGACCGACATCACTGGCGGTCCTAACGGCATCAGCAACATCGAGAAACCGACGTTCTTCGGCCTGACCTTCGAACGCAAGGCCGCGGAAGGCCTGCAAACCTTCCATGAGTACTTCGGTCTGGAATACAACTCGATCAACAAGGTGATTTTCCTTTACCTCGTTGCCCTGTTCCTGGCACTGGCTGCGCTGTTTGTCATCAACCGTTTGCTGCGCATGCCGCTGGGCCGTGCCTGGGAAGCGTTGCGTGAAGACGAAATCGCCTGCCGTGCGCTGGGCCTGAACCCGACCATCATCAAGTTGTCGGCCTTCACCCTGGGTGCGAGCTTCGCCGGTTTCGCCGGCAGCTTCTTCGCCGCTCGCCAGGGCCTGGTGACACCTGAGTCCTTCACCTTCATCGAGTCGGCGATCATCCTCGCCATCGTGGTGCTCGGTGGCATGGGCTCACAGCTGGGCGTGATCCTGGCTGCCGTGGTGATGATCCTGCTGCCGGAAATGATGCGTGAGTTCAGTGAGTACCGCATGTTGATGTTCGGTGCCTTGATGGTACTGATGATGATCTGGCGCCCTCAGGGTCTGCTGCCCATGCAACGTCCTCACATGGAGCTGCGCAAATGAGCCGCGAGATCCTTAAAGTAGAAAACCTGAGCATGCGCTTCGGCGGCTTGCTGGCGGTCAATGGCGTGGCCTTGAGCGTGAAAGAGAAACAAGTGGTTGCATTGATCGGCCCTAACGGCGCCGGCAAGACCACGGTGTTCAACTGCCTGACCGGCTTCTACAAGCCAAGCGGCGGCAGCATCCTGCTGGACGGCGAGCCGATCGAAGGCCTGCCGGGTCACAAGATCGCCCTCAAAGGCGTAGTGCGGACCTTCCAGAACGTACGGTTGTTCAAGGACATGACCGCGGTCGAGAACCTCTTGATCGCCCAACACCGTCACCTGAACACCAACTTCCTGTCCGGCCTGTTCAAGACCCCGTCGTTCCGCAAGAGCGAGCGCGAGGCCATGGAGTACGCCGAATACTGGCTGGACAAGGTCAATCTGCGTGAGTTCGCCAACCGTCCGGCCGGCACCCTGGCCTACGGTCAGCAACGTCGCCTGGAAATCGCCCGCTGCATGATGACCCGTCCTCGGATCCTCATGCTCGACGAACCGGCCGCAGGCCTGAACCCGAAGGAAACCGAAGACCTCAAGGCGCTGATCAGTGTGCTGCGTGAAGAGCACAACGTGACCGTGCTGCTGATCGAACACGACATGAAACTGGTCATGAGCATTTCCGACCACATCGTCGTGATCAACCAGGGCACGCCCCTGGCCAACGGCACGCCGGAACAGATCCGCGACAATCCTGAAGTGATCAAAGCCTACCTGGGGGAAGCGTAAATGCTGCAGTTCGAAAACGTTTCCACCTTCTACGGCAAGATCCAGGCCCTGCACAGCGTCAACGTCGAAGTCCGCCAGGGCGAGATCGTGACCCTGATCGGCGCCAACGGTGCCGGCAAGTCCACGCTGCTGATGACGCTTTGCGGTTCGCCGCGGGCCCACAGTGGCAGCATCCGCTACATGGGTGAGGAACTGGTCGGCCAGGACTCCTCGCAGATCATGCGCAAGAGCATTGCCGTGGTGCCGGAAGGTCGTCGGGTGTTTTCCCGGCTGACCGTGGAAGAAAACCTGTCGATGGGCGGTTTCTTCACCGCCAAGGGCGACTATCAGGAACAGATGGACAAGGTCCTCGGACTTTTCCCACGCCTGAAAGAGCGTTTCAACCAGCGTGGCGGCACCATGTCCGGCGGCGAACAGCAAATGCTCGCCATCGGCCGTGCACTGATGAGCAAGCCCAAGCTGTTGCTGCTCGACGAGCCGTCGCTGGGTCTGGCGCCGATCATCATCCAGCAGATCTTCGACATCATCGAACAGCTGCGCAAGGACGGTGTGACGGTGTTCCTGGTCGAGCAAAACGCCAACCAGGCACTGAAAATCGCTGACCGCGCCTACGTTCTGGAGAACGGCCGGGTAGTGATGCAAGGCACTGGTGAAGCGCTGCTGACCGATCCGAAAGTGCGCGAAGCGTACCTCGGTGGTTGAGCCTTTGCGGTAAACAAAAACGGCCTTTGCGGGCCGTTTTTTTTATGGTCACCACCCCCCCAACAGCAATGGAAATCCAATGTGGGAGCGAGCCTGCTCGCGAAGAACTGAAGGGCGCCGCGTTCATTCAGACAGCCCTCGTCATCGTTAACGTCCATCGCGAGCAGGCTCGCTCCCACAGGAGGTGCGCGTGAAGATTTATAGTCTGTCCAAAACCTCCCCACTACGCTTGAACCAGCCAATCAAATAATCCGCCAGCACCTGCGTACGCTTGGGCAAACCACCCTGATACGGATGCACCAGGTACATCGGCATGCTGCGGGTCTGATAGTCGCGCAGCAGCCATCGCAAACGCCCGTCAGCCAGCTCCGCTGGCAAACAGTAGGAGGGCAGGCGCGCAATACCGGCGCCAACCAGTGCGGCTTTCTTCAACAGGTTGTAGTGGTTGCTGGCGAACGGCCCCGACACCCGCACCCGCAACAACTCATGCTGCTGGTGATACAGCCATTCTTCGCGGCCGCTGTAATGACTGTTGAGCAGGCAGCGATGTTCGGCCAGCGCCTGGGGGGTTTGTGGTTCACCGTATTGCTCCAGATAAGCCGGGCTGGCACAGGTCAGTTCCTGCCACGCCAGCAACGGGCGCGCGACCAGTCTCTGGTCAAGGTCCACCTCAGAGCGAATCGCCAGGTCGAAGCCGTCGCGGGACAGGTCGCGGTAGCTGTTGTTGAGCTCCAGCTCGATCTGCACCTGGGGATACTGGGTCGAGAACTCCAGCAACAGGCCATCGAAGAAGGTTTCCCCGAGCGACACCGGCACCGTCATCCGCACCGGTCCGGCCATGTCGTCCTTCAGTCGCGCCAGGGCCTGGCGCGCCCGCTCGACTTGCACCACCAGCGCCTGGGCCTGGGGCAACAACGCAGCGCCAGCGGCGGTCAGGCTCAAGCGGCGAGTGGTACGTTGCAACAGCACCACGGAAAACTGCGCTTCCAGCTGGCTGATGCGCTTGGACAGCTGGCCTTTGCTGCAACCGAGCTGCTGCGCCGCCAGGGTGAAACTTCCCGCTTCGATCAATACGGCGAACGCGGCCAGGTCATCCATCTCGCTCATGGATTGTTTCCATTTGAAAACCAAAGGTTGCCTATTAGCTCGCTTATCTACGAAAAAAACCACCCTAAACTGATACCTCGTTCAACCCATACGAGGATCAGCCCCATGAAAATTCTTTTGATCGGCGCAAACGGCACCATCGGTTCGGCAGTCGACAAGGAACTGTCGCAACGCCACGAAATCATCCGGATTGGCCGCAACAGCGGCGATTTTCAGGTGGACATCAGTGACAGCGCCTCGATTCGCAAATTGTTCGAGCAGACCGGCAAGTTTGATGCGCTGATCTGCGCCGCCGGCAACGTGACCTTCGCACCGCTCAACGAGATGACCGAAGAAAGCTTTGCCCTGGGCCTGAAAGACAAGCTCATGGGCCAGGTCAATTTGCTGTTGATCGGGCGCGACTTCGCCAATGACGGTGCGTCGTTCACCTTCACTACCGGCGTACTCAGCCACGACCCGATTCGCAGTGGCGCCTCGGCGGCACTGGTCAACGGTGCACTGGACAGCTTCGTTCGCGCCGCCGCCATCGAGCTGCCGCGCGGTCTGCGGGTGAACTCGATCAGCCCCAACGTCCTGGTCGAAGCCATGGGCAAATACGCACCGTACTTCCGAGGCTTCAAGCCGGTGCCAGCAGTAGATGTGACCTTGGCCTACGCCAAAAGCGTAGAAGGCCTGCAAACGGGTCAGACCTTTCACGTAGGCTGAGTCGGTTCAAGCTCATTCAACCAACGTGGGCAATAGGTCTTTGGCGATGGCTTTCGGGATGGACACCTGGAACTGCGAGCCCAAGGCCGATTGCACCCTCGCCGTAGAAATCTTCCAGCCATTGATCGACAGCGTCAATTTCTGGCCTATCGACTCACGGGTAATGCGATGCATACGCTCAGCTGCCTCAGGACTGAGCGTGACATTCATCTCCAGCACCGAATGAAGTCTGTCGTGGTCCTTCAACAGCAACTCCATTCGGGTGAAGTCGGTAGCCGAAGACAAATTGATCTCGGCAGCGTGACTGCCCGTGGCCCCCGTCATCACCAACAGAAACAACCCGATCTTCCAGCCCATTGCCTGTTTCATATCCGCTTCCTGCAAAAAAGCGGCAGCTTACCTTTGGCATCCTGATACTCGGCATCGGAATAATTCACAAGATGTTGCCGGAAATCGTCCTCTGCTTTGCCAGAGACCTACTCCAGCCTTGTGATGAACGGTCAGCCTGAGTAACGTGGCAGCACTTGTCAGGAGACCCCAAGATGCGTGTTGCCCGTTCCTTAGTCCTCGTTGCCCTGCTTCCGCTGTTCGCCGCTTGCCAGTTGTTCGAGGGTGAGCGGCAGAACGCCTCCCACGTCGGCCAGACACGCATGCAAGGCCAGTTGACTGCGGTGGACGGCAAACTGCTGTTCCAGCCGTGCAACCAGACTACCCGCTACGTGGTCAACGACACCGGCGGTACCAGCGTCCTGCAGCAGGCCGCCAGCCTGGCGGACAAGCAAGGCAAACTGTTTGCCGACGTGCGTGGACGGGTTGTGGCCGGCAGCGGTGGTGACGGCCAGCTCGATCTGGAGCAGTTGTACCGCGTCGAGCGCTCGAGCAACGCGTGCGACGATCCGAATTTCAAGCTGCTGATCCTGCGTGCCGCCGGCCACAGCCCGGAATGGAGCGTGAAAGTCAGCGGCAAAGGCATGGTCATCGACCGGGCCGGCCAGCCACCCTTGGCCCTGCCTTACGTCGAAGAGCAACTGGGCGATGGCCGTTTCAACCTCAGCACCGAAGCCAACAACCAGCACATCGAACTGTGGGTTGCACCGCAACGCTGCGTCGACAGCAGCACCGCCAGCATCCAGCACATGAGCGCCGAGCTGCGCATCGACGGTCAGGTACAGCGCGGCTGCGGGTATTTCGGCGGATCGCGCGACGACTGATCGTTTAAGCCTCACGGGCCTGCGCCTTTGCGGCTTATAATCGCGGGTTTCAAACGCCCTGGCGCAGTTGTGCGCCCCGCGAACCGGATCCCGCCATGTTACGAATCACCGAACTCAAGTTGCCGATCGACCATCCCGATGAAGACCTGCGCCCTGCCATCGTGCAGCGCTTAGGGCTTGCCAGCGATGACCTGCTCGACTTCACCTTGTTCAAGCGCAGCTACGATGCGCGTAAAAAGTCCTCCGAGCTGTGCTTCATCTACACCATCGACCTTGAAGTTCGCGACGAGGCGGCGGTGCTGCACAGGTTCGCCGATGACCGTAACGTCAACGTAGCGCCGGATGTCAGCTATAAAATGGTTGGCCAGGCACCGGCCGACCTGAGCGCACGTCCGATCGTCGTCGGCTTCGGTCCGTGCGGGATTTTCGCCGGGCTGCTGCTGGCGCAAATGGGCTTCAAGCCGATCATCCTCGAACGCGGCACCGAAGTCCGCCAGCGCACCAAGGACACTTGGGGCCTGTGGCGCAAAAGCGTGCTCAACCCGGAATCCAACGTGCAATTCGGCGAAGGCGGCGCGGGGACATTCTCCGACGGCAAGCTCTACAGCCAGATCAAGGATCCGAAGTTCCTTGGTCGCAAGGTCCTGCACGAGTTTGTCAAGGCCGGCGCACCGGAAGAAATCCTCTACGTCAGCAAGCCGCACATCGGTACGTTCCGCCTGACCGGCGTGGTGGAAAACATGCGTGAGCAGATTCGTGCACTGGGTGGTGAAGTGCGCTTCCAGCAGCGTGTCACCGACGTGCTGATCGAAGACGGCCAACTGGTCGGCGTCGAGCTCAATGGCGGCGAACAGATCCATTCGAAACATGTGATCCTCGCCCTCGGCCACAGTGCCCGCGATACCTTCCGCATGCTCCACGGCCGTGGCGTGTACATGGAGGCCAAGCCTTTCTCGGTGGGTTTCCGTATCGAGCACCCACAGTCGCTGATCGACCGCGCGCGGTTGGGCAAGTACGCCGGGCACCCGAAACTCGGCGCCGCCGACTACAAACTGGTGCACCACGCCAAGAACGGCCGTTCGGTCTACAGCTTCTGCATGTGCCCGGGTGGTACCGTGGTGGCGGCGACGTCCGAGCCGAACCGCGTGGTCACCAATGGCATGAGCCAGTACTCGCGTAACGAGCGCAATGCCAACTCCGGAATCGTTGTCGGCATCACGCCGGAAGTCGATTATCCGGGCGGCCCGCTGGCCGGTATCGAACTGCAGGAACGCCTGGAATCCCACGCCTTTGTGCTGGGTGGCAGCAACTACGAAGCCCCGGCGCAACTGGTCGGCGATTTCATCGCAGGCAAGCCGTCCACCGAACTGGGCAGTGTCGAGCCGTCCTACAAGCCAGGCGTTGCCCTGGGTGATCTGGCGCTGGCACTGCCGGCGTTCGCCATCGAAGCGATTCGCGAAGCCTTGCCGGCGTTCGAGAAGCAGATTCGTGGCTACTCGCTGCACGACGCGGTGTTGACCGGCATCGAGACCCGCACCTCCTCGCCGCTGCGTATTACCCGCAATGAGTCGATGCAGAGCCTGAACGTGAAAGGCTTGTTCCCGGCCGGTGAAGGTGCCGGTTATGCGGGCGGGATTCTGTCGGCGGGTGTGGACGGGATTCGGATTGCAGAAGCAGTGGCCCGGGATATCCTCGGTCTCGACGCCTGATACCAGCCTGATGTGGGAGCGGGCTTGCTCGCGAAGGCGGTTTCACATCCAACATATGTGTTGGCTGATCCACCGCTTTCGCGAGCAAGCCCGCTCCCACATTTGATCTTCTGTGTGTCAGATATTGGCGCGCAGAACCGAGTCCGGCAGCGGCTCACCCCGCTCCACCGTCGCCGCGACCGCAGCCATCAAACCACTCAACTCATACCCTTGGGCCTTGAGCCACTGCGGATCGTAATAGGTCGTGGCGTAGCGTTCGCCGCTGTCACACAGAATCGCCACCATCGACCCCGTCTCCCCTGCCGCTTTCATGTGCTGAGCGGCCATCAGGGCGCCGATCAGGTTGGTCCCGCTCGACCCGCCCACATGGCGTCCCAGGCGTTCCGCCAGGTAGTGCATGGCCGCCAGTGACAGGGCATCCGGCACCTTGACCATGGCGTCGATCACCTTGGGCAGAAACGACGCCTCCACACGCGGCCGGCCAATGCCCTCGATGCGCGAACCGTGGTCCAGTCGCAGGCTGGCATCGCCAGTCTGGTAGTAATCGAAGAACACCGAACGCTCGGCATCGGCACACAGCACGCGAGTGCAATGCTGGCGATAACGCACGTATCGGCCCAGTGTGGCCGTGGTGCCTCCGGTACCGGGGCTGGAAATCAGCCAGCTCGGCTCGGGATGCTGCTCGAATCGCATCTGCTGAAAAATCGACTCGGCAATATTGTTGTTCGCTCGCCAGTCGGTGGCGCGCTCAGCGTAGGTGAACTGATCGATGAAGTGCCCGTCGTGCTCACGAGCCAGACGCTCGGATTCGGCGTAGATCTGGGTCGGGTCGTCGACCAGATGACTTTGGCCACCGTAGAAGGCGATCTGCGCGATCTTTTCCTTTGAGGTTGTCGCCGGCATCACCGCAATGAACGGCAAGCCCAGCATGCGTGCAAAGTACGCTTCGGAAATCGCCGTGGAACCGCTGGAAGCCTCAATGACCGGTGCACCGGGTTTGAGCCAGCCGTTACACAGCGCATACAGGAACAGCGATCGGGCCAGGCGGTGCTTGAGGCTGCCCGTGGGATGGCTGGACTCATCCTTGAAATACAACTCGATGCCCGGAAAACCCGGGAGCGGCAAGGGGATCAAGTGGGTGTCGGCGCTGCGCTGATAATCAGCTTCGATGATCCGGATCGCCTCGCGGGACCACTGTCGGTTGTCGCTCATGATGGTTTTCTCGTTGAATCGGGCAGGAGTTGGCCTATGTACGAGGCCCATCCAACCAGCTTAGGAAAAATCCTGCATCCGGCACAGGTACAGCTGCGATCCAATACGTCCGGCAACTGCTAGGCTCAGCTCGGTGGCGAAGGATCGCCCTGTAACGGGATATAACAAAAAAGAATATAACTTTTGTTTTAACAACTAACAGTACTTGTTAGGGTGTAACACCTTTTGAATTTACAGATGGAGAGCGACCTTGCCTCTGCGTAGCACTTTCACGCGTTTCTTTCAGTTGGAAGCTGCCAGCGGTCTGTTACTGATCGCCGCTGCCGTTCTGGCTCTGATTATCAACAACTCACCGCTGTCGTGGCTGTACAACGGCCTGCTGGACACTCCGGTGGTGGCCCAGGTCGGCGCACTGAAAATCGCCAAGCCGTTGCTGCTATGGATCAACGACGGCCTGATGGCGCTGTTCTTCCTGCTGATCGGCCTGGAAGTGAAGCGCGAAGTCCTCGACGGCCAGTTGTCCAAACCGTCGCAAATCGTCCTGCCTGGCGCGGCGGCCATTGGCGGCATGGTGGTGCCGGCGCTGATCTACTGGTACCTCAACCGCGACACGCCACCGGCCCTCAACGGCTGGGCGATCCCGACCGCGACCGACATTGCCTTCGCCCTTGGCGTGCTGGCGTTGCTTGGCAAACGGGTTCCGGTTTCGCTGAAACTGTTCCTGATGACCCTGGCGATCATCGACGACCTCGGCGCGATCATCATCATTGCGATCTTCTATTCCGGTGCCCTGTCGACCCTGTCCCTGGCGCTGGCCGCCGCCTGTATTGCTGCGCTGATCGGGATGAACCGGCTTGGCGTAGTCAAGCTCGGGCCGTACATGATCATTGGTCTGATTCTCTGGGTCTGCGTGCTCAAGAGCGGTGTCCACGCCACGCTGGCCGGCGTAACCCTGGCTTTCTGCATTCCACTGCGCACAAAAAATGCCGAACCTTCGCCACTGCTGACCCTGGAACACGCCCTGCATCCGTGGGTCGCCTACGGCATCCTGCCGCTGTTCGCCTTCGCCAACGCCGGCCTGTCCCTGAGCGGCGTCACCGTCGAAAGTTTCACTCATCACGTTCCCATGGGTATCGCCATCGGGCTGTTGCTGGGCAAGGCTGTCGGTGTCTTCGGCCTGACCTGGCTGGCCGTGAAAACCGGTATCGCCGCCCTGCCCCAAGGCGCCAATTGGGGCCAGATATTGGGCGTAGCGATTCTCTGCGGTATCGGTTTCACCATGAGTCTGTTTGTCGGCTCACTGGCCTTTGAACCGGGTGTAAGCGATTTCGCCGGAATGGATCGCATGGGAATCCTGACCGGTTCGATTCTCGCCGCACTGATCGGTTATGGGGTGACCGCGATGGCGAGTCGCAAGAGCTCCGACCTGGCCTCCTGATAAACCGCGAAAACAAAAAACCCGATCAGTCACCTGATCGGGTTTTTGTTTATCCGGTGTTTGCGCTTAGTGCGAAACGCGGCTGGTGCCATTCACACTGGCGATGCGAACACGCTCGCCAACACGGAACACTTCGTTCGGCTGAACTTCCTGAACGTAGGCGCGCATGCTGCCATCGTCTTCGCGCACGGTGATTTCCACGCCCTGGGTGCGGGTCATGCCCTCTTCTGCGGCCGAACCGATCAGGCCGCCAGCGACTGCGCCGATGACCGCAGCGACGATACTGCCTTTGCCGCCACCGATGGCGCTGCCGCCAACGCCGCCAACCACTGCGCCTGCAGCGCCACCGATCGGGGTTTTGGTGCCTTCGATTTTCACCGGACGCAATGCTTCGATGGTACCCATGCGAACGGTCTGCACCCGACGCGCCTCGTCACGGGAGTAGGAGTCACCGGTCAGGCTCGATTGGCAACCAGTGAGCAACATCGCCATCGTGGAAAAGGAAGCAACCAGCAGAACAGACTTACGCATAGCATCAACTCCAAAGAAACAGATGTTCATTAAACTCCGCAGCTTGACGCTTGTCACGGCACCGCCCAGGTAAAATTGCTTTGATTCAGGCTCCGTTAAGGTGCCTTCACGAACTCGCACAGTAGCGGCAAAATCGGAAACTGCCCTACCGGCCAAGGACTTTCATGGACTACTTTATCATTTTCGTTACTACCGTCGCTGGACTGTACTTCCACTGGTGGCTGTACGTGCGAATCAAACGCTGGATGGACCGCGACCTGGCGCTAGCGCTGGCGGGCAAGGACGAGCAGAAAAAAGCCTTCATGCTCGAACAGTTGGCGAGTGCTCAGGCGCACAAGATCAAGCGTCGAGACCTGCCGAAGTGGCTGGAGGCCGCTGCGGCAGGCTATCCCGATCGGTAGACTGCTCAGGGTGCCAGACGTTCAAGAATCCAGTCGGCGCCCTGCTGGCGGTAATTGAGGCGGTCGTGCAGGCGGCTTGGGCGGCCCTGCCAGAACTCGATGCGCTCCGGCAACAGGCGATAACCGCCCCAGTGTTCCGGGCAATGCGGCTGGGAGTCGCTGAAACGTTGCTCGGTGTCCTTGAGCAGCGCTTCGAGCTCGCCACGATCGGCGATCACGCGGCTTTGCGGCGATGCCCAGGCTCCCAGGCGACTGCCCAGAGGACGGACCTGATAATAGGCATCGGACTCCTCAGGCGTCACCTTCACCACCCGCCCTTCAATGCGCACCTGACGCTCCAGCGCCGGCCAGAAAAACGTCATGGCCGCGAACGGATTCGCGGCCAGATGCTGGCCCTTGGCGCTTTCGTAGTTGGTGAAGAAGGTGAAACCCAGTTCGTCCAGGCCCTTGAGCAACAGAATGCGACAGTGCGGTCGACCGTCCTGGTCGACGGTGGCCAGGGTCATGGCGTTGGCCTCCACCGGTGCCTGTTCGGTTTTCACCGCGTCGGCGAACCAATGGTGGAACAACGCAAACGGCTCGGCCGGGGCTTGCGCCTCGGTCAGGCCATCACGGGTGTAGTCACGACGCATATCAGCCAGGCCCTGGGTCATGGCGCATTCCTTTTGGTTAACGAATCACTGCTTTGCAGTATCGGTGGCGGCGCCTTTCTTGTCAGCCGCGGAGGCTTTGGCTGGCGTGGTCTTTTTTGCCGGCGTTGCGGTTTTCGCAGGTGTTTTCTTGGCCGGTGCTTTTTTCGCGGGGGCTTTTTTCGCTGCTGGAACAGCAGCCTTTTTAGCCGCCGGGGCCGGTGTAACCGGTTTGGCGACCGGCTTGGCGTCAGCGGTAGTGACCTTGGTCACAGGGGCCGGTGCCGGCATGTTGTACTTGCTCAGCAGTGCGGCCATGGTGTTTTGCGGGGTCACCAGCAACTCCACGCGGCGGTTCAACGCACGACCTTCCACGCTGTCGTTGGCGGCACGCGGCGCATCACCGCCCAGGCCTCGCAGCATCAGGCGATCACGCTGCAAACCACTGAGACGGAAAATCGCCGCAACGGACTGGGCACGCTCCTGGCTCAGTTTGACGTTGGCAGGCGCCGCGCCGGACGTATCGCTGTGGCCGAGGATCAAGACAGCGGTCTTTGGATCGGCTTCAAGGATCTTGGCAACGCGGGTAAACGGACCGAGTGTGACCGGCAGCAGCATGGCCGGACGATCAGGGTTGAACGAGCCTTCGACCGGCGCAGTCACCACCAGCACGTTTTCGCGGCGCTCGAGTTGCAGGTTGCTGCCCTTGACCGCCTCGCGCAGGCGCGGTTCGTAGTCGTCAAGCCAGGCCTGGGTGACTTTCGGGTCTGGCATCGGCACAGCCTTGGCGGCGCTCTGCTTGCTGCCGCCGAACGGCCACCACCACTTGCTGCCGCTATCGGTTTCGGCCTTGGCCTTGGCCACCTCCACGGGTTTGACTTCAGGTTTCACCTCCGGCTTGGCCACGGGCTTGCCGGCGCTGTCGTCGGAACCGAATGGCCAGTACCAGTGGCTGCCGCTTTCAGTCTTGGCGACAGGTGCCGTCGCGTCTTTCTGTGGAGTCTGTGCGCAGCCGGTAATGACGAAGCACAGGGCCAAGGCGAGGGTTTTATTGGATGACATTGGATATCCACAAGAATGAAGTCAAAAAAATCAGGCCACGTCGGCCCGTACAAACTGACGCTTGGAAACTGAAAAGGCTATCGGGTTCCAGCCCTGGTGACCGATAGCCGCCCTTACAGACAAGTGGCCAGAACCCGCACCAGCTTTTGCGCACGCGGGTCCATCAAGACGTAGGGGCCCAGGGTATTTGTCACAAATCCGAAGGCTACATCGTGCTCCGGGTCGGCAAAGCCGATGGAGCCGCCGGCACCAGGATGACCAAACGCCCGCGGGCCAAGGCCGAAGGTGGCATTGGCAACGTCCGGTTGATCGAGCATGCAACCCAGGCCGAAACGGGTTCGGGTCAGTAAAGTCTTGTCCTCGCCGAGGCTGTGCTCACGAGTCAATTCATCGAGCATTTCGCTTTCCAGCAGGCTGCCGTCGAGCAGACCGGCGTAGAAACCGGCCAGGCTACGGGCATTGCCATGGCCATTGGCGGCCGGCTGCTGCATGCGTCGCCACTCGGGCTTGTTGGTGCTGGTCATGATCGACGGCGGGTTGGTGAACGCCCGAGTCGTCATGGCCGTTGGCTCACGCATGGTCACTTGCAGCAGGCGCTGGGCGGCGGCATCGCCGACATTGCCCTTGCCCCGCGCAATGTGGGCCACGCGATAGAACTCTTCGTCGGCCAGCCCCACATGGAAGTCCAGGCCCAACGGTTTGGCGACCCGCGCGACAATGGATTCCCCCGGCCCACGACCGTCGGCACGGCGCAGCAATTCGCCGATCAGCCAGCCATAAGTGATCGCCGCATACCCGTGGCCTTCGCCCGGCGTCCACCACGGCGTTTCGGCGGCCAGGGCGTCGACCATGGTTTGCCAGTCGTAGAGGGCTTCGGGGGCCAGCAGCTCGCGCAATGCCGGAAGGCCGGCTTGATGGCAGAGCAGTTGACGCAAGGTGACGGACGCTTTGCCGGCAGCGGCAAATTCTGGCCAGTAGCGCGCCACCGGCGCATCCAGTTGCAGCTTGCCTTCGGCGACCAGTTGCAGCGCGGTGACGGCGGTAAAGGTCTTGGTGCAGGAGAACAGGTTGGCGATGGTGTCGCTGTGCCAAGCCTCGGCCCCGTCCTTGTCGGCGGTGCCGGCCCACAGATCAAGGACGGTTTCGCCACCAATCTGAATGCACAATGCTGCGCCACGCTCCTGGGGATCGTCGAACAGCGCTGCGAAAGCCTCTCGCACCGCTTCGAACTTAAGCTCGTAATGACCCTGAATCTGCACCCGCAACTCCCCGGATTAACGCTCTACAAAGTGGCGGGCATTGTTCCAGCCCTTGAGGGTTTTGGGAACAGGGTTGGGCTGGGCGGTCGCTCTGACATCAACTTGAAATGCGGTGGTGATGCTAATGACGCCTTCGCGAGCAGGCTCGCTCCCACAGGAGAATGCATTCCAAAGTGGGAGCGAGCCTGCTCGCGAAGAACGATGACGCGGTTTCAGCGATTAATGGCCTTTGCCGGAATGCCCACCCGCGCCCTTCCCCGGCCCCTTGCCGGCCTCGGCCTTGCGACCGCCCTCGGCGTCGTGGCTGGCTTTGTCGGCGTCAACTGCAGCCTTCCCGACCTCTTTGCCCAATTGTTCAACCGTCGCCAGGTTGCTCTTGCGCACACTGTCGACAAAGCCCTGGAACGGCAGATCCGTGATGCCCACCAACCCGAAGTGACCGTTTTCACCGTCAAGCAGGCGCCCGGTGACCGGTTGATCGAGATACTGGAACCAATGCACGCCAACAATCGACGGCTCGCTCATTGCCTGCTTGAGGAAGTTGGCATACGCCGCACCACGGTCCTCCTCTTTCGCCAACGGCGTGACGCCGCCCCAGAACGGCCCACGATCAGCCGAGCCGAAATTGAACTCGGTGATCAGCACCGGTTTGTCGAGACTGCGCAGTTTGGCGAAGTCGTAACCATCCTGGGGTTGCAGGGTGTACATGTTGAAGCTCAGCACGTCGCAATACTGGGCGCAGGACTCCACGGCTTCCGGCGTGCTGATGGCGAAACGGCCACCGAGCAGCAGCTGGTTTGGCGCGTGCCACTTGAGTGAGTCGGAAATGGTCTTGAAGTAAGTGTCGGCGAAGACCTTCTGGAAGTATTTGAAGTCGGCTTCGATTTCCGGGTGCTCGGGGCTCGGGAGCGGTGGCACGAATCCCGGATCTTCCATCAATTCCCAGGCGGGCAGATCAATGCCCCAGGCCTTCGACAGGCCCGCCTGATTGCGGTACTTGTCACGCAATTGCTTGAGGAATGCACGTTTGGCCGGCACGTCGGTGGTCATTTTCAAGGTGCCGTACGCCAGGGCATAACGGGCTTTGGGATCATCCCCGGGACCGGCCCAGGCCAGTTCGTTGTCGGCGTAGTAACCGATCAGCCACGGATCGTCACGATGGTCGCGGGCGGCAATCGCCACTGCACGCTCGGTGGCCATGGCAAAACGCGGGTCGAACGGATCGGGCATGCCGCCCCACCAGTCGGTACCGGTGCTGATGCTGGCGTAGTCGCCGACGATCGACAGCGGCAAGGTGTATGGCACGCGATCGGCGTTGCCCAGTACCGGGGCGCTCCAGTTGCCGATGGTGTTGAAGCCCCAGGCCTGCAGGCGATCAAGGGTGTGACTGGCCCAGCGCTGCTCGTCGAACAACGTTTTGCACGGTTCGATAGATGTTGGCTCTGCCGCTGTTGCTACCGTCGCTTCAGTCTTGGCCGCTTCGGCGACGCCGGACTCGACGGTTGCAGGAGCGACGGGTTGCTCCGCAGCCTTGGTCGCTGTCGCTTCAACCGCATCCGCCTTGGCTGCTGCGGCGACTCCCGCTTTGGTTTCGCTGCCCAACGCGCAAGGATCACCATACAAACGTTGCAGATTGGCACCGTAGAAGTCGTACCAGCGCCCGGCATTGTAGCCGCGCCCTTGATCGGCACCATTGCCGCCGCGGTTGTCGCCTTCGCCGTAGTGGCTGGCCAGCGCCTCGTCAGCCTTGGGCAGGGACTCGAACATCCACTCGCGACCGGCCACATAGGTCTGGTTGACATCCGGGGCCAGGGTATTGACCCCAAGGGAATAGAACGGATGGCCTTCAGGTGTCACCAGATACCAGCGACCGTTGCGCTTCTCGGTGTGGAAAAAGCCGCTGGCCTTGAACGACGGGCCTTTGGTCAATCCGCCAAATTTGTCCAGCGAAGACTTCTGACGCTCAGCGAGCCAGGTTTTCAGTTGTTGCTGCTCCTTGGCGGCGGCGCTTTTCATCTGCTCGTCGCTGCTGACTTTTTCCGGCCATCTGGCCCGGGTCGACTGGCCATACGCATCCACCAACCCGCCATACACGACTTGGCTGACAGACTCGCCGTCCTGCACACCAAAGCGCTCCAACAGGATGCTTTGCGCGGCTTTGGGCTGGTCCATCGACAACGTCACGGACACCACCTGGCTGCGATCCAGTTCACCGGTGCTGCTGGCCAGCAACACACGCTGGCCCTCAACGGTCATCGGCATCGGCGGGCCGGCCTTCATGCCCTGGCTCAGCGGTGATGTCGCTTGCAGCGGCACCAACAGGGTTTGCGCAGGCCCGGCTGGCAAATCGACGCGACTGACCAGGGTCTTGCCGTCGTTGCTCTGGATGGTCACGTACAGGGTCAACGCCCAGTTCATCGCGCTCTGGATCCGCAGGCTCATCACACCCGACTGCGACCAGTCCCAGGCACCGGTTTGCGGGGTCAGGCGCAACGTCGGCCGGGCGACCGGGTTGAATGTCACCCGGCGCAACACTTCGCCTTCAGGGGTTTGCTCGGCGTTGGATTGCGGCAGGCTGGCGTCCTGTGTCGCCACCTGGACCACGTCGGCGGGGCGCACAAAGTTGAACAGCGTCTGCTGGCTGGCGGGGGCGGCCAACAGCGGTGTTGCGAACAACAGGGCAAATACGGCAGGCAACGAACGGCAAATCATGAGAACGAAATTCTCCCTAACGACCTCAATGGGCCAGTGAAAAAGCGGTGGCAGAGAGATAGACAACGCGGTGGGCAAAACTGCCCACCGGTGCTTCAGGAAATTTCTCGACGGAACGGCGGCAACGCGTTGAGGATGGCTTTGCCATAGCGCTGGGTCACCAGGCGCCGGTCGAGCAAGGTGATGGTGCCGCGGTCTTCTTCGGTGCGCAGCAAGCGACCGCAGGCCTGGACCAGTTTCAGCGAAGCGTCCGGTACGGAGATTTCCATGAACGGATTGCCGCCCCGTGCTTCGATCCATTCCGACAGCGCCGCCTCAACGGGATCATCGGGTACCGAGAATGGAATCTTGGCAATGACCACGTGCTCGCAATAGGCACCAGGCAAGTCGACCCCTTCGGCGAAGCTCGCCAGGCCGAACAGCACGCTGGAATCCCCGCCATCGACCCGCGCCTTGTGCTTGTTCAGGGTTTCCTGCTTCGACAGGTTGCCCTGAATGAACACTTGCTTGCGCCAGTCGCGGTCCAGGCCATCGAACACGTCCTGCATCTGTTTACGCGAGGAAAACAGCACCAGCGTGCCCCGCGAGCCCTCGACCAGTTCCGGCAGATCACGAATGATCGCGGCAGTATGTGCCGCTGCATCACGGGGATCGGCGTTCAGGTTCGGCACCCGCAGCACACCGGCGTCGGCATGATGGAAGGGGCTCGGCACCACCGCCGTCACGGCTTTTTTCGGCAGCCCGGCGCGCATGCGGAAGCGGTCGAAGGTACCGAGGGCGGTCAAGGTCGCCGACGTCACCAGGCAGCCATACGCCACGTTCCACAGGTTGCGCCGGAGCATTTCCGCCGCGAGGATGGGACTGGCGTTGACCTCGATATCGAACAGCGAACCGCTTTCGGCCAGGGTCAGCCAGCGGGCCATGGGCGGGTTGTCTTCCGGGTCTTCGACGGTGAAGGCGGTCCACAGCTCCCAGTTGCCGGAAGAGCGCGACAGCAGGCTGCCGAACAGCGGGTACCACTCCTCAGCCTGGTTGCTGGCGATGCCAATGTTGACCTCGCCGTCCATACCCTCCTTGAGCAGGTCGGTCAGGCGGGTGAACACGTCGGTCAGCCGAGCGAAGCCTTTCTTCAGTTCGATGCCCATTTCACGCATGTGCTCGGGAATCACCCCGCCGACGAATCGGTGACGCGGGCGCTCGCGGCCTTCGACGTCTTCGCCGGGTTTGAAATCGGCGATCTGCTCACACGCGGTGAACATGAACTGCTGCTGAGTCTTGATCTCCCGCGCCAGCTCAGGTACCTGCTCGATCAACTTGCCCAGGTCGCCTGGCAACGGGTGCTGGGCCAGCAGTTTAGTGAGGTTCTTGGCGGTGGTTTCCAGCCAGTCGGCAGTGGAGCGCAGGCGTGTGTAATGGGCGAAGTGGCCGATGGCTTTATCCGGCAGGTGATGGCCTTCGTCGAACACGTAGATGGTGTCGCGCGGGTCCGGCAGTACGGCGCCGCCGCCCAGGGCCAGGTCGGCCAGGACCATGTCGTGGTTGGTGACGATCACGTCGACCTTGCCCATGCCTTCGCGGGCCTTGTAGAAAGCGCACTGGCCGAAGTTCGGGCAATGACGGTTGGTGCACTGGCTGTGATCGGTGGTCAGGCGCGCCCAGTCGGCGTCTTCCAGGGCGGTGGACCAACTGTCTCGGTCGCCGTCCCACTTATTGCCGGCGAGCTTCTCGATCATGCTGGTGAACAGCTTCTGGCTGGCCTCGTCGACCTCGATCTTGAAGCCTTCTTCTTCGAACAGTTGCGCAGTGGCAGTCTGCGCGTGGCCTTCCTGGAGCAACATGTCGAGTTTGGACAGGCACATGTAGCGCCCGCGCCCCTTGGCCAGGGCGAAGCTGAAGTTCAGCCCGCTGTTGCGCATCAGGTCGGGCAAGTCCTTGTAGACGATCTGCTCCTGCAGGGCCACGGTGGCCGTGGCGATCACCAGGCGCTTGCCGGCGGCCTTGGCCGTGGGAATCGCCGCCAGGCTATAGGCCACGGTCTTGCCGGTACCGGTGCCGGCTTCCACCGCGACAATCGCGGGGTCGCCACTGCGCCGGCCTTCGTCGTCGGTGTCGATGTCACCCAGGACCTTGGCGATTTCGGCGATCATCAGGCGTTGGCCGTAGCGCGGCTTGAGGCTCTTGGCTTCGAGAAAACGCGAGTAGGCGCCCTGGATCGTGGTTTTGAGTTCGGTGCTGATCATGGATTGTCGGGCGCAAAAAACGCTGGATAAATTTTCAGTGGTTCGGATCGACGGCTATCATACCCCGCTAATGAATCCTGCGCAGAACGGAGTACCCGAATGACACCTTTTAGCCTCATATATAGCCTGCATGTACTGGCTGCCCTGGTCTGGGTCGGCGGCATGTTTTTCGCCTGGATGGTCCTGCGCCCCGCCGCAATCACGGCACTTGAAGGCCCTGCCCGGCTGAAGTTGTGGGTAGAAGTGTTTCAAGGTTTTTTCCGCTGGGTCTGGGTGGCGGTGGTGCTGTTGCCGGTCAGCGGAGTGGGCATGCTGCATATGCACTTCAACGGCTTTGAAGCCGCACCGCGCTATGTGCAAGTGATGATGGGCCTGTATGTGGTAATGACCGCGCTGTTTATCCGCATTCAGGCGCTGATGCTGCCGGAACTGCGCACCGCCGTGGCCGAACAGGATTGGCCGGCGGGTGCTGCGATACTGGGGCAGATTCGCCGGTTGGTGGGGATCAATCTGTTGGTGGGGTTGGCTGTGGTGGCGATTGCGGCGGCTCGACCGATGTTTTGAATCTAAAGCGCTTTTGTGGCGAGGGGGCTTGTCGGATCGCCGCACCGCCCCGTTCGGCTGCGAAGCAGTCGTAAAACCAGACACCGCTAACCTTCAGCAGTATTGCGATTGCCGGAATTGGGGCCGCTTCGCGGCCCAACGGGGGCAAGCCCCCTCGCCACAGGCAAGCTCCCTCGCCACAGTAGTTCTTGGTTAACTTTATAACCGCTGAACCGTCACTGAACCCGCGGCACCTTCAGACCCCGGCTGCCCGTCGACGCCAGGTTTGCCGCTCTTGCCGCCATCGGCCTTGTAGACCAGGCAGCCCTTGGCCTTGCCGCCCGCCCCCGGTTTGCCGCCCGGGCCGGCCAGGCCACCGGCACCGCCAGCCACCTGCACCTTGATCCGGTCTGCCGGAAAGTCGTGGGGCACTGCCAGCCTGACCAACGCACCCGGCGCGCCTGGTTGACCATTGCTGCCATCACTGCCATCGGCACCGCGACCGGCCTGGCCCCAGGTGCAGCCAGGGTCCTGACCGTTGGCGCCATCCAGGCCGACAAATCCCGGTGCGCCTGCGCCGCCTCGTGCGTCCACCAACAATTGCGGTGCATTCAGTGTCCTGATCTGCAAATCAAGATTGCGCCCGGAGCGGGCGGCTTTCTGATAGGTCCCGGGCGCGCCACGCGCGGTGATCTGGCTGCCTTCGGACAAATCAGCGCGACGGACCTTCAGCGCCAGCGCCTGCTCTCCCGGCACAATGGCGATGCGCGCTTCACGTCCCAGATGCAACTCACCCACGGTGACTTCGGTGACGTTCGAAGGAATCAGCAAAGTGCCGTAATCGGCCACTTCCAGACGTTCCAGTTGCAGGGTGCTGGCGGTGTTGGGCAAGCGCATCAGCGAGTTGGGTTCGACACTCACCACCTGTGCGCTGGCCAATGGACTGATGAGTGCAGCGAGCAGACAGAGTTTACGCATGGGAAGCCTTCGAAGCGCCGGGGGCTGGAATGGTTTGCAGGTGGAATACACCGAAAATGACGATCTTCAGGCGGTCAAGCCAGGGATGGGCGCGACCTCGCAGGCTGCGATAGCACAACAGTGCTTCCAGAAGATGGATGAACCCCAACAGGCCGCCGGCCAGATTGACCAACAGGTGCAGCGGAAAGACAAATGGCGTGAGCTGATTGACCAGCACCACCAACCAGAACAGCAGGGTCAACAACCGCCCCAGCCCCCATAAGACTTTCATAC